>NZ_CP099917.1:3319794-3679588 GCF_030994125.1 Pseudoalteromonas xiamenensis
TGAAGGAAATATGGCAAGAGCTCTTTACTCAGCGTAAGATCGATTTGGTTGGTAATAAATTTATCGCATCGACTGAGCAAGGTGAGGAATACTCTGCTTCAGAGCTAAGTGATGGGGAAAGAATTACTTTTTACCTATTGGGCCAGTGTTTACTAGCTCCAAGTAATTCAATAGTTATTATTGATGAGCCTGAGATTCATATACATAGATCATTACAAAACAGCCTTTGGAATAAAATTGAAGCTTTGAGAGAAGATTGTTGTTTTGTTTACTTAACTCATGATTTAGATTTTGCAGCCCATAGAAATACAAGTGCTAAGATCTGGCTCCGCTCTTTTGATGGCAATTCTTGGGATTGGGAGAAAGTCCCTCAAACCGAACAACTAAGTGAAGAAATTGTTCTTGAGATAATTGGTAGTAGGAAACCAGTCCTTTTTGTTGAGGGAGAAAGAAATAAAAATGACCATAAGATCTATCAAGCTATCTATTCCAATTATCTAGTAATTCCCAGGGGAAGTTGTGTAAAAGTTATTGAATCAACGAGAGCTTTAAGATCTAACCCCTCTTTTCATCATTTAGATGCTAGGGGGTTGATTGATAGAGATTATCGAACAGATGAAGAGCTAGCATCATTAAAAGCGAGTGGTATTGAGGCTATTAATGTGGCTGAGGTGGAAAATTTATATTGTACAGAAGGGCTGATAAAGCTTGTCGCTGAGAGCCTAGAGCTTGATCCGACACTTGCTTTTGAAAATGTTAAAGCCTTTATATTTAAAGAGTTTCAAAAGGAACTAGAAGCCCAAGCTTCAAAAAAGTCTTCATTTGATATCAAGTTTAAATTAAACCTATTCAATGACAATGCCGTTGGCGTAGAAGGCTTATCAAATCACTTCAAAACGGTGACTGAGTCTATTGATATTCAATCGATTTACCAAAGGTATTACAAAGAATTTTCGGATTATATTGAAAATGGAGATTACGAAGGTGTACTAAGATCCTTTAACAGAAAGAGCCTAAGTTCAAGAGTTTCTCGTTTTTTAGACTTAGACAAAGGTAAGTATCCGGAACTAATCTTGCGTTATATTCATAGTTCACGACGGAGCGAAATCATAAAAGAGTTAAGTCGCTATACTCCTGAACTATAAGAACATGCCTATATTTTACGTTATATGTTAGGAAAGATTATTTGACTGTACATTTAACACAGTCTAAACCTAAACTAAGTTTTCCTTAGTTTAGGTTTTAAATGCAATTCCTTTCTCAAACAACTCCTTATCCAGATGAAACCATTGAAAGCTATTTGCTTCGTTTGTCACAAGACAATGGCTACCTTGGTTTTGCTGATATGGCCGATATTTTGTGGGATTGGCTGGTAACGCAAGATCATGAGCTGGAGGGAGCTTTTCCAAACGAGTTGCAATCGGTTGATGTGTATAAGGCATCACAATCAAGTAATTTTCGGGTTCGAGCGCTGCGGTTGGTTGCGCAGTTAGCAGGAGTTGAGGCGTCTAAGTTGCTTAATATGTGCTGGCTTCGCAGTAATACGCAGTTTGGTGCTATCACGGCGGTTTCTCGTGGTGGGTTATTGGTGCCTCGTCAGTTGCTTCGTAAGTCTGGCATTCCTGTTTGCACCGAATGTTTAAAGCAAGATGTGCACATAACTTACCTTTGGCATTTAAGAGTCTATAAAGCCTGTCATAAGCATAATCAGCAGTTAACTAGAATATGTGGGCAATGTGATGCTGAAATTGATTACAGAGCGTCTGAGGCGTTTTTAGATTGTGAGTGTGGCGCTGCAATCAAGCAAGGCCCAAAGGCAAGTCACGCGGACTTGAAATTGGCAAATACCCTTGCAAGTAACGCCGTTGCAAAACTTGTCGGGCTTCTGGCTTGGTTTAGTCAGTGGCGAGCTATCAGCTATCATGACGATGAGTTTAGCGAGCTGTTTGTAAGCTACTTTTCTAACTGGCCCAGTGGATTTGAGGATGAACTAAGTAACACCGCTGAACTTGCTAAAGTAAAACAGCTTAGGCCGTTTAACCACACACCATTAAATGATGTATTCGGCAGCTTACTTAAAGACAGCAAACTGGCCGCCGCTGGCTCGCAAGGCTATAACACGGTGCAGTTGGCCATCATTACATTTTTAACCAAGCTCGTTGAGCAAAACCCAAAGAAAAAGCACCCAAACTTGGGTGATCTACTACTTTCTATGCTTGATGCCGCAGTCATTCTTGGCACAAGTACCGAGCAAGTGTTTAGGTTGTACGAAGAGGGCTTTTTAGCCGCTGCTCAACCACCTAAAAAGAATACATTTTTAAAGCCGAGCGATAACGTGTTTTACCTCAGGCAGGTTATAGACCTACAGCAGTCTTTTGCACCGAACATGCCTAATAACCAACAACAATTCGTACCACCATGGTGATCAATGGAACTGCACACACTACTGCAAAATACCTCAAGCAAAGAGCTTACCCAAACGCTACGAGCGGCATTTGCCCCATACTCTGAACATGTTGATATTACAGGGAGTGAGCCTCAAGCATTGGTGATTTTAATTAACCTCACCTACAAGCGAAAAGACATCAAAGATTTAGCGTGTGTGAGTAGTGCCAAAGCTGCGCTACGCGATGAGCAACACCTTAAAACCTGTATTGATGAAGTGAAGTGGTATCACACCCATAATTTTAAATACCCCGATATTCGAGTCAGCCACCAAAGGCTATTGGCGCAAGTGGTTGATGATGGGCTTAGGGTAGTCAGCAGCGCCAGTTACCCAATGCAATTTGGCTGGTCGCACGATAGCGCTAAAATCAATCATGCTAAGTTGTTTTTAACAGGCTTTGTTTGGTGTGGTGAATATGTGTGTTTGGCACAGCTGCTTGCAAAGCAAGAGGGCTTTTGGGTAGCGCAGTTTAGAGCGCTAGGATTGCTAAAAAAGGATGTGATTGCTGTGTGTGAGCAAATAGTGGCGCAGCTCCCTAATCAAGAACTGCCTGAGCAAATTAGTAATTACACCCCTCAGTTACTTATTCCAATTGAACATGACTATTTGAGCGTATCGCCCGTTGTGAGCCATGCCGTTTTAGCTGCGCTGCAAATGGCAACGCGCAGCGGTTTGCTTAAACGTGGGGTTATTGAGCACAATCGACCCGCAAATGTGGGAGAGCTGCCAAGCGCACTGGGCGGCAGAGTGAACGTGCTTAAATACTTTGCCAAAACCTACAGTGCGACTACCGTTAATGACTACTACAGCCAAAACGAGCAGCGGCTTTTTAATGTGTCGGCATTAAATAGCAAAACAGTGAGTGAGGCTTTGCTAGTGCTGTCAAAGTCAAAGCCTTTTAACACGCTAAGGCAAAAGCGTTTGGCACGTATTGCTGCAACTAAAGCGTTACGAACAGCACTTTATGGATGGTTAGAAAAGCTCATAAAGTTGGCGCAAAACGAAGCGATAAATGACTCAGACTCTGAGCCAGTAAAACTTTTAGCCACGCAAGAATACAAGCAGTTAGAGCTTGTTTTAAGCCAAGAGTTAAATAAGCAAATGAGTGGGCTTAAATACTTAAAGCGTTACGCTTATCACCCAGAACTAATGCCTATCTTAAAAGCACAACTTAGTTATGTGCTATCGCATCAAAATAACCAAGATGATGAATTTGAGGCGGAGCATATTCAGTACGTGCATTGTCAGAATTAACGCGTCTACAACGCTGAGGCAATGCCGAATCCTTACTTAAAGGGTATGCCGTCAATCACCGCGCTTGAAGGTTTGGGGCATCAATTTCAGCGTAAGCTGCAAAAGTTGTTAGGCGTTGGCGTACATGTGATTGGTGTTGCTGCGTATGTTCGCTCGTCTCAATTGCACAACAACAAGCAGTTGCCTGAGCCCAACAAACTCAAAAAAGACGGTCAAAAGCGTGTGCCACTGCGTTCGGCAATTATGCAAATACCCAAGTGCGATATATGTTTTGATTTGGTATTTAGAGTGCAAACTGATAATCAAGCTGTTGCTAACGACTTGTCTGAAAACCTTCTGAAAGCGGCATTTCCATCGCGCTATGCAGGTGGTACGCTTCATCCGCCCTCGTTATATGATCAAGTTGATTGGTGCCAAGTTTATGCAAAACCATTGGCATTATTTGAGCGTATTCGCTCTTTGCCTAAAGGTGGTTCATGGCTTTATCCAACCTCGGTTGAGGTGAGCAGTTTTGAAGAACTAGCTGAGCAGTTAGCGCTGCGGCCCACTATGCGGCCAGCTGCACTGGGTTATTTAGCCCTTGAAGAACCAAAGCCAAGGCAAGGCTCAATCACCCAGTTACACTGCTATGTTGAGCCTGTAATTGGATTGCTTGAATGTGTAGATGCAGTCACGGTTCGATTGTCTGGTGCTCGGCACTTTTTTAATCACGGGTTTTGGGCCATGCATTGCAAAAAAGCATCTATGCTTATGAAAAAAGCCAAGTTTGAGTACGACTAATGAAACTCCCGCGCCAGCTCTCATACACCCGTTCGCTCTCGCCAGGTAAGGCGGTGTTCTTTTATAAAACACCCGAAAGCGATTTTGAACCACTACAAATTGAACGGCAAAAGATCCGTGGTCAAAAGTCAGGTTTCGCCGAAGCCTACAAAAATGAAGCCACACCCAAAGAGCTAGCCCCGCAAGACCTAGCCTTTGGTAATCCACACACCATAGAGCTTTGTTACGTGCCGCCCACCGTGCAACAACTCTATTGCCGGTTTTCACTCAGAGTAGAAGCAAACAGCCTAGAACCTAACGTATGTGGTGAACCGAAAGTAAGTTACTGGCTAACACGGTTTATGAACACCTACAAACAACATGGTGGCTTTGGGGAGTTGGCAAAGCGCTACGCCAAAAACATTCTTATGTGTGAGTGGCTATGGCGAAACAAAACATCACCCAATGTGGAATTAGAGATAATTGGCGAAGGGTTTGACCCTATCAGCATTACCAAAGCAAACCGTTTACGCTGGGATGGCAAATGGCGCGAGGCTGAAGACGCGTTGCATACACTCACAGAAGTGATCCAAACAGGGCTAGAAGACCCATATAGTTTTTGCTTTTTAGAAGTAACCGCCAAGCTCGACACTTACTTTGGACAGGAGATTTACCCTAGCCAATCATTCGCAGAGAACGATGACGTAGCAAGAACTTACGCCTACACCCAAGTAGCGGGTCAAGACGCAGCCTGCCTTCACTCTCAAAAAGTGGGGGCAGCCATTCAAATGATTGATGACTGGTACGATGAAGACGCAAACAAGCGGTTAAGAATTCACGAATACGGCGCAGATTACAAAAACGTAATTGCCAGACGCGCACCAAGCAACCGATTAGACTTTTATTCACTGCTACAAAAAGTGGCGTTATACGTAAAAGAAATGGATCAAAACGGCCTAAAGAATCAAGAGCAAGCCAGCCATATTCACTACATAGCAGCAGTTTTAATCAAAGGCGGGTTATTCCAAAGGACCAAAGAATGAGCCGAAGTTATTTTACCATTACTTATCTACCAAAAAATTGTGACGTAACCCTATTAGCAGGCCGCTGTATTGGCATATTACACGGCTTTATGAACAAACAAAGCTGCAATCACATTGGTGTAAGCTTCCCAAAATGGACCGACAAAGACTTAGGTAATCAGATAGCTTTTGTGAGTGAAGATAAAGCCGCACTTAAATACCTAAGCCAGCAAAACTATTTTGAAATGATGGCCCACGACAAGCTGTTTGAAATATCGGCCATAAAGCCAGTACCAGTCGATACCCCAGAAGTTCGCATTATCCGCGACCAAAGCTTAGGTAAGTTATGCATGGGCGAAAAACGTCGGAGAATGGAACGCGCAAAACGCAGAGCCGAAGCCAGAGGTGAAGAATATACTCCGCAGTACGTGCCGACCGACACAGAAATTAGCGCATTTCATAAAATACCCATCGCAAGCAAAAACAACCAAAACGACTTTGTATTGCACTTAAGGTTAGAGCCAACAGACTCAATACAAAGCACTTTTAACAGCTATGGTTTTGCAACAAACGAAGTTTATAAAGGCAGCGTTCCGGTATTAGCCATTTAAATATCGATCGCTCTTGGAGTGCCGTATATCAAAGAGTTAAGTGTAGATGGTAAAACAAAGGTTATTTACTGAAATTCGACTTAATGGTATGGAATTTATGAAGTTTTAGTCTAACTTTAATAGTGACCTGCCGCATAGGTAGCTGGAAATCGAATGTGCTTTTGTTAGTCTGCTTAGCTTGCGTGACCTGCCGCATAGGTAGCTGGAAATCATTTGGGAAAGCAATATTCCCAACTGGGAGTGTGACTTGCCGCATAGGCAGCTGAAATTAGGCCAGGAACTATACAACCACATCATATGACATCAACCTGCCGAAAAGGCAGCAACAAACATAAAAACCCCGGAATTTACCGGGGCTTTTTCATTACATAGATTCAAATAGGTTGATATGTATTTCATATTTGATGTCTTTATTGTTGGTTAGATTGGCTGACTATAGTTTCGTTATAACAAGCGATATTAAAAATCTATCGTATTGATTAATTTGGTGATATGTTTTTAGAGCTAAGTACCTTTGTCAAACATTTCCAAGGGAGGAAATATGGCGCGTAAGTTAATTGAAAGCACTTTAGGTCAACTATTTGAATTAGCGTCTGACTTTTGGCAATTTAGTGCTTTAGTCAGCGCTTTGCTTGTTCTGGCATCATTTAAGGCCATCTCTTGGGCTCACGAACTGGTCACTGTATCTGGCGAACGTCCAATCACATACCTATTTGAATACTTCTCTTTTTTATTTTATCTGGTACCGATTATCCTTATTGGTTTTGCTTTTGTTTTTGGAAGAAAAGCTTTTGTGGGTTATCTAGAAATTCGCTGAGTTCTTAACTCTCACAAGATGTCATACATGTATGTAAAGACCAATGAATCGCCTCGAGCCAAATTTGCGTTTTTTTTAAAGGTACCATAACCAATGCAGTTTATAACGAATGGGCCCGATATACCTGACGAACTTCTTCAAGCTCATGAAGAAGGGCGTGTTGTATTTTTTTGTGGTGCAGGTATTTCCTATCCAGCGGGCCTACCCGGGTTCAAAGGTCTAGTAAAAGACATATACCGCTTGACTGGGACTGATCTCTTAGCAATGGAGAAGGAGGTATTCAACCGAGGCCAATACGATGTAACTCTTGATTTATTGGAACGTCGTCTCCCTGGCCAACGAGTAGCTGTCAGAAAAAAACTGGCAGAGATATTGAAACCTAAACTTCGCCGCAAAGGGGCATTAGATACACAAACAGCATTGTTGCGTTTAGCCCGAAGTCGAGAAGATAGAGCTTTGCGACTAGTCACAACTAACTTTGATCGTACGTTTCACGCTGCAGCGAAACGTTCAGGGCAGTTATTTGAAACGTATGCAGCTCCTATGCTCCCTATCCCTAAAGACAGCCGCTGGAACGGCTTGGTTTTTTTACATGGATTGTTGCCACAAAAAGAAGACTTGTCTGCATTGCAGAGATTAATTGTTACTAGTGGTGATTTTGGCTTAGCATATCTTACCGAGCGTTGGGCCGCGCGTTTCGTCAGCGAATTATTTCGAAATTATATAGTTTGCTTTGTTGGGTACAGTATCAACGACCCTGTGCTTAGATATATGATGGATGCATTAGCTGCCGATAGGATGCAAGGAGAAGTTACCCATCAAGCTTGGGCGTTTGGTGAATGTGAGCCTGGGCAAGAACAACGCAAAACAATCGAATGGGTAGCAAAAGGCGTCACACCAATACTTTACAAGGTCTCAGGTGATGGCCGCGATCATTCAGCAATGCACCAAACTCTTCAAGCATGGTCTGAAACGTACCGTGATGGAGTTCAAGGAAAAGAAGCTATAGTTGTCAAACATGCACTTGCTCATCCACAAGCTAGTACACAACAAGATGATTTCGTAGGGCGAATGATTTGGGCGATTTCAGATAAAACTGGTTTGCCAGCTAAGCGATTTGCCGAGTTTAATCCAACACCACCACTTGATTGGCTAATCGAACCTTTTTGCCAACAGCGCTTTGAGTTGAAAGATTTGATTCGATTTGGAGTGCACCCGTCCGGTAAAACAACGCCTAACGTTCGGTTTAGCTTAGTTCAGCGGCCTGCACCCTTTGAGAAAACACCTAGAATGCAACTTGTTTCTCGAGGCGACGAAAGCTGTATGTGGGATGATTGTATGTTTTATCTTGCTCGCTGGTTACTTTGTCACTTAAACGATTCAAGGTTGATTATGTGGCTTATGAAGCAAGGGGGAGAGTTACATCCAAGATTTAAATATATAATTGAACAAAAACTAGACTATTATGCTCAACTTGAATTAAATAAAAATCCCTCCGAACTTGACGAAATTCGCTTGCAATCTCCGCAAGCAATTCCGAACCCTATGATGAAAGTACTGTGGCGCCTAATGCTAACAGGGAGACTCAAATCAATTCGGCACACACATTCTCTCATTAGTTGGCAGCAGCGCTTAAAGCGCGAGGGAATGACAGCATCAATGCGTGCTGAATTAAGAGAATTACTAACACCTAAAATTAGGTTAAAAGACGTTTTACAGTCATACAACGAGTTTCACGCATGTCCTGACTCGCCTTTGCAAGTGAAAAAGCAAGTTGATTTTGCACTCGAGTTAACCGCTGATTTTGCTCACTCGACTTTAGATAAGGACGCTGACAAAGTTTGGACGGCTGCATTACCGGACCTTATGGAAGACTTCCAGCTATTACTGCGAGATGCTTTAGATTTGTTGCACGAGATTGGAGAGATTGATGACCGTACAGATCACTCAAATTGGTATCTACCCTCAATTTCGCCGCACCCGCAAAACAGGAGATTTGATGACTGGGTATGTTTGATAGAATTCTTGCGAAAAGGGTGGGAGGATGTATACGCGAATAATCTTCCAAGAGCCTCTAGAATTGGTCAAATGTGGTTCGACATACCCTATCCAACATTTAAGAGAATGGCGCTATATACGGCGAGTTTCAACAATTGCATCATGCCTTCGCATTGGGTGAGCTGGCTTTTGGCTGACGATGCCTGGTGGCTTTGGAGCAGGTGTATCAGGCGAGAGGTGCTAAGGCTTTTAGTTATACAAGGTCACAATTTGGATTCAGATTCCCAGGCTGACTTAGAAAAGGCCATATTGATGGGGCCAGCGCGAGAAATGTTTCAACCCGATCTAGAAGAAAATGATTGGCAAAATTTGGCATCTCGCGCAATTTGGTTATTTCTTGCCAAACTTAAAAGTTCAGGCCTTAACCTAGGCGCGCTAGCATATTCAAAATATATCGAGTTGTCACGGGCAAACCCTTGCTGGCAATTACACTCAGATGAGAGCGATGAGTTTATGTTTTGGATGAGTTCAGGCGATGAACCTGACTATGAGAAGCTTGAAGTTGATGATATAGCCCCACGAAAAAGAAACGAACTCGTTAAATGGCTAGTAAGATCTTTACCAAAACAACGTCCTTTTTATAACGACACTTGGATGGAAGTGTGTAAATCGCGCTTTTATCATAGTGTATTTGCACTGCGCGATTTAACGATTCTTGGTAAGTGGCCTGCCGCCCGATGGAATGAAGCACTGGAGGTGTGGCAAGGGCAGGAACATATCAATCGTTCTTGGCAATGTGTCGCGCCGCTTTTACAAGAGGCACCAGATGGCTTTTTGCTTGAAGTAGCTCATGCCGCAACCAGGTGGCTAGAGAAAGCCGCGGAGTTTGTAAATCTTGACGAGGATGCCTTCCTAAACCTGTGTCAACGATTTACTGCATTGCCAATGGTTGTTGGTACGGGAGCTCGATTAACCCGTAATGGCATAGAGACTCATGACTATTTAACATCTGCGATTAATCATCCGATAGGGCATGTAACGCGTGCGTTGCTTAACCTTTGGTTAAAACGCGCACCGAAGGATTATGATTTACTCCCGAACGATATTAAACCTTTTTTTACGACACTTTGTGACGCAAATTTAGAGCATTTTTGCCACGCAAGAGTGTTGATGGGTAGCCGACTAATAGCATTTTATCGAGTAGACCCAAGGTGGACAGAACAACATCTTTTACCTTTACTAGATTGGAATAAGACCACTGAGGCTATGGCGATATGGCAAGGTTTTCTTTGGTCTCCACGTTTATATGCCCCTTTGCTGAATGCGTTTAAATCACAGTTTCTAGACTGTGCAAAACATTACGATAAATTAGGTGAATATAACGACCAATTTGCGACATTTTTGACGTATTTAGCGTTAGAGCCCCCAAAAGAATATACGAATGAAGAGCTCCGCTTGGTGTACAGCTTGCTTCCGCAAAACGCTTTAGAAAGCGCGGCACGAGCGTTTTTACAAGCACTTCAAGGAGCAGCTGAACGAGCTGAAGATTATTGGATAAATCGCTCACATCGTTTCTGGTTGTATATATGGCCTAAAACACTCAATTTGGTTTCACCTCGCCTTGCAGGTTATTTGGCCCGCACTGCGATTGCAGCTAAAGGAGAATTCCCGACTGCATTTGAAGCGGTAAAGGACTGGTTACAACCAACGGACAACCCGAGTCACGTAATTAATGTGCTATACGAATCCGGTTTATGTACACGGTTCCCATTAACCGCATTAGCGTTGTTAGATGCGGTCGTTGAAGAACAGCAATGGGCACCGGAAGAGTTAAATCTCTGCTTAACCGAAATCGTAAATGTTGAACCACAGATAAATGAATATTTTCAATACCGCAGACTTTACGAGTATTATCAGCGTAACCGACTAGAGTAAGGACTTATCAAGTTGTTAACGCATTTTGATCAAAAGTAATATGTTATACATTTACTAAATAGTTGTATCTCAGACCAAATGAAACGCAAAGACAAATAAAACCTATTGCGGCTAATGGCCCTTTAGGGGAGCCTAGAATAAATGTTGTAAACGATCGAAATAAACCACCTAAACCGACGGGTATCAATATATACATGAATATATTTGAAAGAGTTAAGAATCCGCCAGTTAATAACAATAATGCAGCTATAGACCACAAAGATAGAAAAGCTGGACTCTCTACAAGAATTGGAAGACTATTAAAGTTAAGCATTAAAAATCCCAAACCAAGCATTACAACTGCGGTAATTATTTTTGCAATTTTACTTTTTATATACTCCCATGTGGATGTAATGTCAGAATCAACGCGACTTTGAACTCCTGAAAAATATGCCTTGGCTTTTTCATTTGCCTTTTCACGCCATGATTCTGGCATAAAATAATCAAGCCCCATCAAAATGCTAGCGGCTATTTGAAACTTTAAAACTAGTAATTGTTGCTCGGGTGTCAACTTGTCCTCCTAAATATATAACAGCTTTATTGCAGGGGATTTCCCCTATTTCAGCGCGAAAACGTCCTTATTTTATGAGTTTCTATTAATAGCAAAAAGCATAAGTTATTGCTAACTATATATTCTGATTTATGCAACTTATATAATAAATATGTAAAAAAGAGGAAAGTATCCTCTTATTCGTTCTAAGTTAAAAAAGACTCATCTGAGTGACCGGTTATCGCTTATTCGCGACGCTCGACTAGACTCGTTTTGGGGCAGAAGCGAGTTACGCTGATTGCCCGCTTTTGGGACATTTTGATTTGTAGAATACACAGGCTTCTCATAGCATCAAGTTGGTCAACTAGTAAATTTTGCGTGGATTGGACAAGGTCGGTAACTTTTTGCAAACTTAGGCTTCATTGTTATGTCAACTTATGCTTCAATCATGCTGCTAAGCTGTTGATGTATGTTTGGTATTTTATGCAAACTTACAGTTCAAACTGCAAAATGATGTTTGCTGTTTGAACTGTAAGTTACTTCAAACTACAAAACATGTCTCTTGTATTAATATCGTGATTGTAAGAAAGCATCTCAGTGCACTTTTGCTAGTGATTTCAATTATTTTAGAGTAAATTTTGCTATTTGAGCTTCATTTTCTTAACGCCTTGATGTTGCAGGCGTACGGCTTTTTTCAATAAATTTTGGAATTTGGGGCAATCAAATTGATTGGCTTTTGGACAATGAGCTACATGTCGCAATGTATCACTGATTACACTTAATAACGCGATACTCTTTTCAATCTCTTCCGCTTTTTCAAGCAACTGGCTTCTGTCAATTTCAGCATTTAACCCAGACTCAAGCAGCACACAGATTTCATCCAGCGAAAAACCACCAAACTGCGCTAAGGAAATGACAGACAATTTTTCCACAACATTTGCCTTAAATATTCGCGTCAGCCCTTTGCGCCCAATTGGTTTGATAAGACCTTTTTCTTCGTAATAACGAATGGTTGAAGAAGGAACTCCTGATAATTTTGATACTTGCTGAATATCTAGTTCAGGTTTTTCGCTCATACCTCTTGACCTCAAGTCGACTTGAAGTCGTAGTATAGTTTTCAAGCCGATTAACTTCAAGAGGTTCCCTATGAAGTCCTCTCTTAGACGAAAAAATCAAGAACCAAAGACAATATCGCACCGTATGATCTTAGCTATGCTGGCATTTGCTACGCTATTACCTTCGCTTGCAATCAGCAGCGTGAATCTCACATTCCCCATTCTTGCCACACAACTGGACGTATCATTTTCACAAGTTCAATGGTTGACCATAGCTTATATGTTAAGTCTGACGTCAACCCTAGTCATCGCAGGCAAAGTCATTGATGCAAAAGGCGAGAAAAAGGTACTTATTATCGGGCTAATGATATTCATTGGCGCATCCATCGCTTTAGGTACGAACACAGATCTTTACCATTTGATTTTTTTCAGAGCTATCCAAGGCATCGGGGGCGCAATGCTAATCGCAGTAAATATGGTGATTGCGAGCAAAACATTTGAAAAGAACAAAGTTGGTTCCGCAATTGGGTTGATTGGCAGCATGTCAGCAATCGGTACAGGAGCGGGTCCAGTGGCGGCGAGCTTCTTGATTGAATATTGGAGCTGGCAAAGTGTATTTCTAATCAACATACCTATTGCCGCTGCAATCTTAGTTCTTGCCCTTTATTACTTGCCAGCTAATAAAACCAAGACGAGCCAGTCGATAAATTACAAGGCCGCCCTTCTGTTTTTTTAACAATTGCATTTTCAACCACAACCTTAAAAACAACAGAGTCTGGTTTGGGCAGTTTTACTCTAATTTTGACAATGGTTTCCATCGGCATGTTAGCAGCCTTTGTTACCTATGAAAGGCAAACAAATCAACCCTTATTCAATGTGGAAACACTAAAAGAACCAACGCTATTAATCAGCCTATTTACAAATTTCTTGATCGCTAATGTCGTCATGATTTCTCTTATCATTGGCCCATTTTATCTGACATTGGCGTTACAACTATCAATTGTAGAAACGGGGTTCGTCATGATAGCTAGCCCTGTCACGGTTGCCATGTTCGCCTTTCTGTCCGGTAAGTTAACTAACAAGATTAATCTAGACAACTTGGCACTTGTTGGTATCACCGTGATTACCTTGGGTGCAGTATGGATGACACAGATAACCGCAACTGACGGCACTATAGGTTACATAATTGGACTGGTGATTATGGGCTCTGGATATGCGACTTTCACCTCAGCGAACAATACGCTCACTATGTTAAAAGTTAATTCCAGCAACAAAGGTTTGCTTTCCGGTACTTTAAGCTTATCTAGAAACTTGGGACTAATGATAGGAGCTACAATAAGCAGCAACTTATATTCATTCATCACAGGCTTGTCTCAACAAGCAGAGCCTAGCCCACTTCTTTTGTCTGACGGCGTAAACATGGTGTATTTCGTCGCACTTCTAGCCCTATTTACGGCTTTAAGCATTCAATTTTTTAATAAGCAGACTAAGGGTAAGAACCAAGTCAATACTGCCTAAAACCCTTCATTTTTAAACAACCAAAATAGAGGTTAACTACGATGAAAAATACATTAAATGAAGTCATTAGTGAAATTCAATCGCATTGGCAAGGGTTGAACTCTCATACAGTTGAACAAACGCGAGCACAATTGCAGCGATTGGCTCAAACCCCAGTTACAGAGCCGTGGTTTGAGCGTTTACTTCAAGAAAAACCAGAAAGCCAAGAGTTACATCGGGATGATAAACTCGGCTTTATCTTGCTTGCCCACTTTGAAAAAAAGGCGCTATACAGAGTTCCTCATAATCATGGTGCAGGATGGGTCTTTTACGCTTTACATAGCGGGGAAATGGAAGTTTCAACCTATAAACAAATAACTAATCAGGACGGCCATACGACTCTCGTTAGTCGAGGATCAAATATTGTAAAACCAGGCAACGTGACGACCTACCTACCAGGGGATATTCATGACACCGAATGCCTATCGGATTGGGTGTTGATGTTTCGCTTAACCAGTTGCGACTTTAAGGAAGAAAAAAATCAGGCCGACTGATTCAGTTCAAAAATCATATTCGTAATAAGTAATTGTAGAAAGTTTACGCTTATATGCTCTATAAAGTTCCCTCTGGCAATTTATAGAGCTAAGATTGGCGTTGTGATCAGTGTCATCTGTTTTACTAATTTTTGTCGACGGATTAAATAAGTAATACGAACACTTTCAACCTCCTGAGTTCACAATATTTAAACTGCTAACCTAACTCGATTTGGGTCAGAAGCGAGTTACGCTGATGGTCCGCTTTTGGGATATTTTGATTGGCAGAACACACAGGCTTCTCATCGCATTTAGTTAGTCGATAGTAAAGTCTGCGTGGATTGGACAAGGTCGGTCACTTTTTGCAATGTTACACTTCAAACTGCAAACAGTTCGAAGTGAAAGTCGCTACAATCTCCTAAAAATATTCCATCCCCACTTAATATAAAATCATTATGAAGTTTATCAAGTTAATATTTTTATTCAAAATCCAACCGTAATATAAATAATCACTCGAACATTAAAATTCATACCAAAATCAAGTTACTTTACACCTGAATTTTTTGTCGATTTCACCCAGTAGCAAAGCTTTAAATTCGATAGTCAATAAAAGTGAAATTCGGCGAAAATTTCAAAGCGAAGTTAGTAGGATGCGAAGTTAGGTTATTCAGCTTTCGGCAAAAAATAAAACAATCACTGTTCAATTGCTTGACTTGCTTTAAAAGCGAAGCATCATTGTTTTATAAGCCATAAACTCGTTATGCCATACAAAAAATTTGACTCCTTTATCTTGGAATGAAACTTGTGGTAATGAACAAGGTTGAGGAAAATATCATATCGAGTTTTCATAACTAGCCAACGATGGCTAGTTTATGCACATGGCGTGGTTATATTGTAACTAATAGCGGTTGATTGGGTGAAGATATATTGCTAATTTTAAGAAATTTTTAAATGAAATTTTACTAATCGTATTTTTAATTAATCTTGCTAATTGACCTTTGTCTCTATTCATTCGTTCAGACATACGTGCTGCTGTACAATTATCTGAGGTGTAGCATTGGCTAGAACAGGTGATAAGGCTATTGGAAAATCAAGTCAGTTTGTTTTTTCGATAGAGTGTAGTTTGGATGCCCAGACCTGTGAGTAAGTTGTCTGTACAAAAGGTTACATATTTGAATGTTGGAAAGGTGTCGTTAGTGCCAATGCCATTGATTTTTATGGGATGAAAAAAATAATATGGAACTGCTTGAACAATTAAGAGGAATCGCGATTGCCTCGCAAGGATTGCAGTCGGAAGTTAAAGCACATGACGACTTACTCGCAACTAAACAAGCCATTAAACATTTAGGTTATGTGCAAATCGACACACTGAGTGTTGTTGAACGAGCACACCACCATGTGTTGTGGAGTCGAGTTCCAAGTTATCAACCTGACTACCTAAATCAACTTGTAAAACAACAATCTATTTTCGAATATTGGTTTCATGCTGCGGCATATTTACCGATGGATGACTATCGATTTGCACTCGTCAAAATGAACAGCATACGAAATGGTGAAAGCCCATACCATCAAAAGACCAATCCTAAATTAGAGCACGAAGTTCTCTCGCGTATTAAGTCTGAGGGGCCTATGCGACTTCGAACACTGGATAACCAAGGTGGGGGAGGTGGCAGTGGCAGCTGGTGGAATTATGGCCCAGTGAAGCGCACCATTGAACAACTTTTTATGCGTGGTGAACTGATGGTAACGCAGCGACATGGAATGGAGAAGGAGTACGACTTAGCAGAGCGCTGCTTGCCAAGCGAGCTTAATACCAGAGTACCTACAATCAGCGAATTCGCAGAATATTTATTCAATACGACGAAACGGGCACATGGTGTATTCAATTGGAAACAACTCGTTCATCTACGAAAAGGACAATCACTGAGAGAGCAAATGCGACAGCTCCTTCTTGACCATGTGCAAACTGGTGATATTAAGGTCATTAAACAAGAAAAAGGGGGAGATCTTTACGTTGAGAGTCAACTTCTTGAGCAGACCACGTCTCCCAATAAGTTACTTAAGATTTTATCGCCATTTGATAACTTGGTGATCCATCGAGAACGACTAAAAGCGTTGTTCAATTTTGACTATAAAATAGAGTGCTATGTGACGGCGAATAAACGCCAATACGGGTATTTTTGTTTGCCTATTTTATTCGGTGATAAATTAGTGGCGCGATTGGATTGCAAAGCGCACAGAGCAGAAAAGCGGCTTGAGGTCATTAGTTTACATCTAGAAAATGTGGTCTTTAATGAGCAGGCATTCTTTAGTGCCTTGCTAGAAGAGCTTGAAAAATTTGCACATTTCAATGGTTGTGTCACGCTCAGTCTCGATGCCATTGGAGAGCATGCATTGAAATGGCACGCTTAAATATAATTGCAGGCTTTTTAAACCTTTCGAAAATTGCTCTCGTCTTATTCAAAAAGACCGGTATGCGAGATTGCAGATCGTTGGGTTATTGAGTCCTTTATAGTTATAGACAAATTCACACCTGCCATCCTTAAATCTCAACTTATCGCGATTGAAAACAACAACTGGCCTTGCCAACTATTTAGGGATAAGAACATGAATTTGGTTACCCGTCTCAAGCGAAGTGTGATTTTTGTCTTAACACTCGGCGTATTCGGCTGCGCATCAGACAATCAAAATGAACCTCAGGCCAAGTATTTGGTAAGCGATGTGGCATTTGTAAATGGTCACATTTTTAGCGCTGAAAATGGCTTTGTGGATGAGGTATTCATCGTAAGAGAAGGTTCTGTAATTGCAAATGTTGACAATTTAACATCGGATTTTTCTGGAAAAGTGGTCAACTTAGCGGGGAAGTGGGTGATCCCTGGACTTATTGATATGCATACGCACTCGTATGGTAACTTCATTCCAAATGCGAAAAATGACTCTCCCGGCACAGAAATCATTGCTCAACGTGTGCTTAAAGCTGGCGTTACTGGATTTGTAGACTTGTTTGGCTACGAACAAAAGCTATTAGAGGTAAGAGCAAAGCAACGCAGTGGCGCATTTATTGGTGCCGACATGTATGCCAGTTTAACCTGTTTCACTGCGCCAAAAGGACATTGTTCCGAATATGGAATTCCAACGCGGACCGTGACGACGGTTGAAGAGGCGATAAGCCAAATGGACGACCTCGCGCAATATAAACCCGATGTAATTAAAATTGTGTACCAACCGACTGACGACCAACCATCTATATCCAAGGAAATCTTTGCGCAATTAGTGAAATCGGCAGATGAATTTGGCATCAAAACAATTGTACATATCAAGACATGGCAAGATGTAAGAGATGCCGTTGAGGTTGGCGCGAGTGCGATTACGCATGTCCCGCGGGGGGAAATTCCTTTGGATGTGCTTGTGTTGATGGCAAAGTCGGGAATGACAATGATACCGACACTGGCTGTTCACAATGATTTTATCAATTTTCTGTTCGACGACTCCGTTTTAGATGCGCCGCTATTGAAACAGTTGGTGCCTGAATCGCTCATCGCAGCATATCGAGCCCCATCCCTTTTGGAAAAATATAAAGACCGTAAGGCTGAATTTGAGGAACGTAATCGAATCGCGTTTGCTGCTGTTAATGCAATGCATAAGGCTGGCGTTCGAGTTTTAGTGGGTACGGACGCTGGAAATTGGAATACGGTTCAAGGCTACTCCGTGCACCGCGAGATGAAATTACTGACTGAAGCTGGGTTTACACCAGAGGAGGCAATCGCGGCCGCAACAACGTACTCTGCTGAATTCTTAGGAATAAAAGTCGGTACAAATGAAGGAGAGCGAGCAAATTTTGTTGTGCTAAACAACTCACCAACCAAAACTATCCTAAATACTCAGGACATCGCATTTGTCGTGAAAGATGGCGAGGTGGTGGTTCCAAAAGAATAGCATTGTTGAAGTTTTGCGAGGTTTAGTTGCATACATCGAGAGTCGTCTTTTTTCATCGTAATCCTTTTTAATTCAATGCGATTAAATAGCGTTGTGTTAGATTTGGGTAATTCTTTGTGCTTACGGTCTCCTGTTTGTGGTAAAACAAAAACAGGCGTGTCGATATGCACATAGAATTCATTGGATTTTGTGGGTTTGATAATTCAATAGAACAGAAAGGAAGTTGAGAAATGGCCATCACTTTAAGAGACATCACGAAAGACAATTGGGTTGATATGATTAACCTTGAAATTTCAAAAGAACAAGAGCGCTTTGTCGCGCTGCCTTCTGAAGCGATTGCAGCGTCTAAATTCTATGACCACTATATAAACCGTGGTATTTACTTTGGTGATAAACCTGTTGGTTTTATTCAATATTACCCAAATTTAGGCGATGGAAAACCGAACGAAATTTTCATTGATCAGTTGCTCATTGACGTTAGTGTACAAGGCCAAGGTTACGGCACCGAGGCGGTCAAATTGGCTTTAGAGGAAATTAAACAATTAAAAGGATTCAATTCAGTCTCAATTTGTTATGTTGAGGGTCATGATGTGATGAAAGCCTTTTTTGAACGTTTTGATTTTAACGTGGTAGAACAAGACGAATTTGATGAAACCATTATGGAATTGCATTTCGCGTAAGCCTTTTTACACTATTTGCAAAAACGTGTAGTTTTAATCAGAGTTGGAGATGAACTTTTGGAAACCGTTCAAGCGTATTTAGTGAATGCCTTTACAGCCGATGGAACAGGCGGTAATCCAGCCGGTGTTGTGTTACACGCAGACTCATTATCAGACCAACAAAAATTGGCTATCGCGAAAGAGGTTGGCTTTTCTGAAACGGCGTTCGTATGTCAGGATAACGAAGTTGATTTCGCCGTGTCGTTTTTTACGGTGACTGATGAGGTCGACTTCTGCGGTCACGCAACGTTAGCCGCGTTTTCAACGATGTATGCTCACGGTTTAATCACTGAGGGGCACTATATCCAAAGAACTAAAGCGGGCTTACTTGGTGTAAATGTCGATGCAACGGGGCATGTAGTGATGGAGCAACGACTGCCCGAATTTAAAGACGTATTTGACTACGAGCTCATTGCGCCGCTTATTGGTATTGAAGCTGAACGTTTAGCGTCAACCAATCTACCTATTGAAGTGGTTTCAACCGGGTTGTCAGATCTAATCGTCGCGGTTCCGTATGGCAGTCTTGATAGTCTTATCGTTGATGAGCCGAAACTCATGGCGTTTTGCAAGGAGCATAATGTGGTGGGATTGCATGCGTTTGAATTATGTAATCAGGAGCACGAAGTCACAGCGAGTTGCCGGAACTTTGCACCTTTGTTTGGTATTTCGGAAGAATCTGCGACGGGGAGTTCAACCGGTGCGCTAGCGAGTTATTTAACTAAACACATTGACGGTATAGAGACGCAATTTTTGTTTGAGCAAGGTCGAGCCATGGGCTGTATGTCAAAGTTATCGGCGTCTATTAAACTTCAAGGACAAACAATCACTCAGGTTAGGGTAGGCGGTTTTGCGAAGCAGTTTGATACTCAAACTATTCACGTTTAAGGTGCTATTTGAACTATTCTTTGAATTGAGGGAATAGATAAGAACAATTGAAATCAGAACCGAAGCCCGTAGCATAGAATAAAATGACGCAGTAAGAATGTTTATATATGATCACTAAGTTGAACCAAGCTAATAAAGATGTTGCACGTCAGATATATAATGTTTTTCAGCGTTCTTACGCCATAGAAGCCAAACTTATAGGCACACAACATTTCCCCCCATTATCTCGTCGTGTTTTAGATATTGCTGACTCTACCACCCATTTTTTTGGTTATTTTGAAAATGAAGCGTTAGCAGGGGTTATCGAGGTCTCACTCCAGTATGAGCAGTTAGACATTGACAGTTTAACGGTAGATCCGGACCATTTTAAAAAAGGAATAGCGACTCAGCTGATTCACTTTGTTTTAGCGAATTTTGAGCATACAGAAGCAACAGTGGAAACGGCGGCTGCTAATGCTCCAGCCATTACTTTATATCAAAAACAAGGGTTTACAGAATATAAGCGTTGGACACCATCGCACGGAATAGAAAAAATCGCGTTTTTAATGAAAAGCTCGACGGTCGAGTCAATGTAAGTTGAGTGTGTAATATTCATTTGAAATCCAATGTATTAAAGCATTAAACGGAAAATCAAAAAATTGTATGTCACAACAAGGAAAAGCAACGCGTGCTTGCTCGTCTTGTATTGAGCGAATGCTTATTGGGTCCGATTCGCGACTTGAAATAAATCCATCTTCTTCACTCTTGCTCTATTCAAAAGACGACTCTACAATGCCGCGCCCCTGATACTGGGGTCTTTTTTGGAGTGTTATCGTGAATCCCACTTTTGCCAATCCAGCCCCTCTCGGTTTAATGGGCTTTGGAATGACAACCGTTCTTTTGAACATTCATAATGCCGGTTTTTTCCCAATTAGCGCCATGATTTTGGCGATGGGGCTTTGTTATGGCGGACTCGCTCAGATAATCGCGGGTATTATGGAATATCGTCGCAATAATACATTTGGTATGACAGCTTTCCTATCTTATGGTCTGTTTTGGTGGAGTCTGGTGCTGACTTTAGTTTTACCTAAAATGGGTCTGGCAGAGCCAACATCACCAGAATATATGGGATGCTATTTGTTTATGTGGGGTGTGTTTACCTTGTTTATGACATTAGGCACGTTTAAATACAACAAGGTGGAACAAGCTATTTTTGCTGGTTTAACGTTGTTGTTTTTCTTGCTGGCCATTCGCGATTTCACAGGTCATACATTGATTGGTGTCATTGCGGCATATGAAGGTATATTCGTGGGCTGTTTGGCCATTTATCTTGCTATGGCAACGGTTTTAAATGAACAATTTGGTCGTACTGTGTTGCCAATTGGCATGCCAAAATAATGAGTATTGATCTGTAATTCAAAGCACTCCGATTTCTCGGTGAGTGTTCATTTTATTTCAGACCACACTGCATAATATCGATTATAGAAGCAGTGTGGTGGATCCCTCCAAATACCATTTTGGAGGGCGACATCTCAAAACGTATAAGAAAGCGCTAGGTATGCGGTTCTTGGGTCTCCAGGATGGATCTGAGTTTTTCCAAAGCGGACTTCGTTTTGGAGAATGTACTTGTCGTTGCCGAGGTTTGCGATTCGGGCATTAATTGCGAATGCATTGGTTATACGATAGTTGAGCTTCAAATTCGATGTGGTATAACCATTGAAACGACGTTGATTTACTTCGTCACCGTAATAGTCACCAATACTTTTTATCTCAATCTGTGCAGAAAACCCCGATATAAACGTTGGCGTGTAAATTAGACGCAGGTTAGCGATGTAATCAGGCGCAAGCGGAAGATCGTTACCATCTAATGTGATTGCCTTAGAGTCGCCCGTATTCGCATCAATTCGGCCAGCATCTTGCGTGTAATCGACGTAGGTGTGACGTGAACGGCTAGCAGCTAATGCGAGTTGCCAATGTTTGGAAATCGGGTAGGTTAACGCCAGCTCAATCCCTTGATGTCTTACTTTGGCAGCATTGACGCGATACGATGCACCAAAGTCGTCATAGGTGGTTACAATTGCATCGTCGACATCCATGCGATAGAACGCCGCTTCGACACTCGCATTAGTAAAATTATGTTTATAGCCAATCTCATAGGTGTTTGACGTTTCTTCTGAAAGTTGTCCAACTTGCGCACTGCTATCTTGCGTTTTTAATTGGTACAGTTCAGCTGCGGTCGGGATCCGGATTGCGTTGGCAAAACGTGCATACACATTCGCATCCTCGTTCAATCGATAGTTGATGCTCGCTTTGGGTGATAAGTGGGTGATACGATCTTGGCGGTTGGCAAGAGAACGATTACCAAAACCATCGTCGTCGTATTCCTGTAAATGATTATTTAATTCATATTCATTAATGTCATATCGCACCCCAACCAACAACGAAAGTACGTCAGATAGCTCTGATTGATGCTGAAAATAAGGTGAAATATTTCTGAATGTGACCCGATTGTCGTAAAAAATGTGACCTTCAGGATAAAGTTTACCGTTCCAACCAGAGGTCGAAACGGTGTTTGCTTGATACGAAAGGCTATCGCCTTGAGTAATTTCTAAGTCGAGACCGAGAATACTTTGCTGTTCGCGCGAAAAGTTAACACGAGACATAGCGAGCAAACCTACACTTTTGTTGGTCGTTTCCATTTGCGGCATGTTAGGCTGCCATGTTGCAATGTAATCATTGGTACGGTAACGCAAAAACGGTATAGCAGACCATTCAATGTTGTCGTCATTGACCACCACTGAACTACTTAATCGGAGGTAATCGGTCTTACGGCGCGGATCAACGGCCTCAATTGCTTCGGGTAACGCGGATTGTGTCGGATCGTTAGCGTATTGTTCCGGTGATAATGCGCCGGTCAGTTGTTGGTTTAACGAAGACGCTATCAGGTGAGTCGTTATTGCCGTATGGGTGTTGATGAATGTGCGGTATTTAGCGTTGAGTTCGTATTTTTCAACAGCAGAATGGGCTCGCCAGCCACCATTACTCAAAGAAGCAATCGATACACCGAGATGGTCTTTCTTTTCAATCGTCATTTGAATTCGTTGATAACCAACATCGCCAAAAGTAGCGGCCATGTGTTTACGGTCGCTAACGAGCGGTGAAGATATGACATTGACGGTGCCAGCGACGGCTCCAGAGCCATAAAGGCTAGTGCCAGCTCCTTTGATGACTTCAATACGTCCTAGATCCGCATTACTGCTCGACCACCAGAGCGCGTTATGGCTATAAAAAGCGGCACTTTGCAGCGGCACATTATCCTGTAAATAAAGTGTGTAACCACCATAGTTCATTGGCATACGAATAGCCGAATTGTGGCCTTGTCCGCCAGCTAATTGATTGACTAACACACCAGCGACAGAGGCGAGAGTTTCACCGATATGCTGCGGGTTGTCTTGCTTAATCGTGCCGTTAGCAACAACAGAAACACTGAGGGCTTGGTCTACGTTTGCCTCTGCAACTCGGTTTCCAGTCACCGTAATCGTTTCAATAGGTTCAGCCGCATCACTATAGGGTGCAAATAGGCAAGCGTTGACGGCTAGGCAAACGACAGATAGACGCATGGGGTTCGGTTTCCTTGAGAACCAAATAAAATGTGCAGGGCAAAGTAGTTGAATCTACTATGACATTTCAATGTGTAAATTGGTAAGTGCGTACAATAACATAAAGCGATACATTTGAGCGTGAGAAAACTTGAGCAAGTATTTAAAATTCATTTGATTAGCTTATCCAACACATCGTTTTCTCGCATATTTTTAATTGTTATAGTGAGCACGCGGTAATTAAGCGCTATGCGCACAATTGCACGCAATTCGTCATGGATATATCCAGCAAAGAAGGCGAAATACTTAGTTACCATCTGCAGAGTTTGTTGCTATTCGGCACATAAAGGAGCGAACATGAACACGTCAATTACGATTTCAAACGACATACGAGCCCTTGATTTAGAAATTATTCATGACTATCTCGCAAATCAATCTTACTGGGCTCAGGGTAGAACAATGGCACAGGTGCAACAATCCTTAGAACACTCCATGTGCTTTGGTGCCTATGTTAATGGTGAATTAATCGCCTTTGCGCGAGTGATCACAGATACGGTCGTTTTTGCTTACTTACTCGATGTATTCGTTTTGGAAAACCATCAAGGTAAAGGCGTAGGGAAACAATTGTTAAGCCACATTTTGAACCATGAAAAGTTACAAACCGTAAATTGGTTACTTCGTACCAATGATGCGGCCGCACTGTATGAAAAGTTTGGGTTTCAAGTCATTGATGCGCCAGAAACGTATTTACGAAAGTCCGCGTTGATTTGACAAAAGTTAACCAGTTAACCTTAGCGTGGGGTGTGCACACTTTTAACGATAGCTAATTGAGTGGTCTGTTCACCCTTCATTGCGGCATTGCCGCACAGCCAACTCATTCACCACGCATTTTCCTGTCACTTCTAACCGCAACACATTGTTTTAATTTTATACTCGGCATTTTCGTGGCGATCTTCGTTTTCAAGTCCAAGATATAGTTCACTTTTCTCTTAATTCTGCAGGCAAGGAAATCGAGGCATACGCTATTCGTCCAACTTAATTAACATAACAAGTGTTGTGTTAATTGTTTTAAGTGTTCTATAATCGCCCCCGCTGGGCGTCCATTGCTGCTTTTATCATCAGGTGAGAGGCATAAAATTCCCTGCAAATAACGTCAATTTCCTCGTTGTTAAATTGGAGAACTGCATGAAATACTTTTACCGACTGCTCCTGACGCATGCCTCAGTACTCGGTGTAGTTACGTTGTTGATGGGCTGCGAACCGTCAGACCAATACAATTCCAAACCGGTTTCAAGACCGGTCAAACTGTTCGCTGTGGGCAGTGGACACATCCAAAAATCGCTCCGCTACCCGGGTAGCGTGTCAGCGGTTAAGCAATCTGTGCTCGCATTTGAAGTCCCGGGAAAAATCATTGACGTGCGAGTCAATGAGGGTGACTTGGTCGAAGCGGGTGATGTATTAGCCACGCTTGATGCTAGAGACTATCAAGCTCAACTTGAGCGAGCTGAAACAGAGAAAGACATAGCCAAGTTGGACTTTGAGCGTTTCAGCGCAGCCCTCAAAGCAAATGCGGTAACCACGCAAGCGTATGAACAAGCAAAAAGTGCCTTTGAGGTAGCCGAATCCGGGTTAACCCAAGCGAAAAAGGCGCTCGACGATACGCGATTGATCGCCCCATTTTCTGGTCGAATCACCAGTAAAGAAATCGAGCAGTTTGCAACGGTTTACGCGAAACAACCCGTTATGCACATTCACAGTGACACTGAACTTGAAATGGTGGTCGAAGTGCCTGAGGTCGATTGGGCAAAAGGGCGGAATGTTCGGTCTGCGAGGGAGATCAAGTTGGAAGATCAGCTTTTTGTCGAAGTCAGTGCGCTCCCCAATGAACGTTTCGACGGTCAAATCACGGAGTTTTCTGGCAAGGCAGACTCAATAACGCGCACATTTAAAGTGACCGTGGGATTTTCCTCCACTTCCAATCTTTCTATAAGCCCAGGGATGACCGGACATGTACTTTATCAACCTAAAAACACGGATGGCAAAGAGGGGGCGCTCTATATACCAGTGGATGCTGTGCTTGGGGAAACGGACAGCTCTCCATTTGTTTGGCGTTTAGATAATGAAACAGGCGCAGTATATAAAACCCCAGTGGAGCTCGGTGCAATCTCAGCGGATTTGGTTGAAGTGAAACAAGGCCTGGAAAAAGGCGACCGTATTGCGACTTCGGGGCTATCTAGCCTTCGCAATGGCGCATTAGTTCATGCTTTAGAGGGCTAAAAGTATGAATTTAGCTTGTATCGCAATTAAAAATCGAATTGTCACGTTAGTTTTAACCGTGGTTATGCTGGTGGCCGGTCTCATGGTTTTTTCATCGATGAGCCGTTTGGAAGACCCTGAATTCACAATTAAAGACGCCCTAATTATTACTTCGTATCCAGGTGCATCAGCCGAAGAAGTTGAGCAGGAGGTCACCGAACTTTTGGAAAAAACGGTGCAACAGCTTGGCGAGCTCGACAGAGTCGTGTCGAAGTCAGAGCAGGGGCTGTCTACCATCACCGTAACGATAAAGGAGCAATATAATAAAGAAACGCTGCCTCAAGTTTGGAACAAGCTGCGTCAGAAAGTAAGCGATGTTCAGCCGTATTTGCCTCCAGGTGCTTCTACACCATTAGTGATGGATGACTACGGTGATGTTTACAGCATTTTTATGGTGGTCACTGGCGATGGCTATGAATATCACGAGCTGAAACGTTACGTAGACAAGTTGCAGCAGCAATTGTTACAGGTGAAAGGCGTCGGAAAAATCACCACATTTGGTGAACGTCTTGAGGCGATTTACATCGAATTCAACAGAGATAGATTAGCGCAACTCGGTCTATCTCCCGACATGATCATTCAGCAATTAAGTAGCAAAGGGCTTGTCGTTGATGGTGGTCGCGCAAAGTTAGGTGCTGCCTATGTGAACGTTACACCAACAGGTGGATTTGATTCCTTAGCTGATTTTGAATCGCTATTAATCAGCGATGGCGCTGAGAAGCAATTCTATTTACGTGACATTGCATCCGTAAAACGCGGATATTCAGATCCGCAAAGTGCCATTATCCGTTTTGATGGTAAATCAGGCATAGGACTTGGTGTGTCGACAGTGTCTGGTGGAAACGTAGTTGATATGGGGGAAGCCGTACTAAATCGACTAGCAGAACTTGAAGATGTACGTCCTATTGGTATTGAGTTTGGTTATGTGTCGCTGCAATCAGAAGCGGTGACAGAAGCCATTTCAGGGTTTGTTATCAGCCTTGTTGAAGCCGTTGTGATAGTGATTGCAGTATTACTGGTTTTTATGGGCATACGCAGCGGCATGTTGATTGGTTTTGTTCTTATTTTGACCATTGCGGGTTCATTTATTTTTCTTGAGCCTATGGGCGTTGCACTTGAGCGAATTTCACTAGGCGCGTTGATTATTGCACTCGGCATGTTAGTCGACAATGCAATCGTGGTCGTGGATGGGGTACTGATCCGCATGCAAAAAGGGGAAAGTGCGCGAAATGCTGCCCCGAAAGTCGTAAGCCAATCGGCTTGGCCACTACTGGCAGCGACATTGATAGCCATACTCGCATTCGCCGCGATTGGTACCTCTAACGACGCAACAGGGGAATATTGTCGCTCGTTGTTCCAAGTGGTGATGGTGTCTTTGCTATTGAGTTGGGTTACCGCGGTCACAATTACGCCATTGTTGTGTGTACTCTTTTTAAAACCACCCGCACAAAATGAAGCACAAAGAGACCCCTATGGCGGTGCATTCTACTCTGGATATCGAGCGTTTTTAACTCTATGCATTCGACACCGTTACCTTAGTTCAGCCTCTGTCACGGTCGTATTTGCGTTATCGCTTTGGGGTTTTTCTCTCGTAGAACAGAGCTTTTTCCCGAGCTCAACTCGGCCACAATTTATGGTGGACGTGTGGTTACCTCAGGGCACGCATATTGATAAAACTCATGAGAACGCAAAAGAGATTGAACGCTATTTAAAGCAACAAACGCATGTCACACACGTGACAAGCACGATTGGTGAAGGAGGATTACGGTTTTTGTTGACGTATCAACCTCAGCTTTCAAACAGTAGCTACGCTCAGTTTCTTGTAAGCGTTGATGATTACACCGCACTCAGTGAACTGATGCCCCAAGTTGAGCTTCAGTTATCACAGCGCTACTCTGACGCGTTAATTTATGCCGCACCATTTGAACTTGGCACAGGGACCGTAGGAAAAATTCAAGCCCGTTTAAGCGGTGAGGACATTGACCAACTAAGGAAAAGCGCGCAAGAAGTCGTAGCGATTTTTAATGAGGATAGCAATACGAAAGCAGTGCGGACGGATTGGCGACAAAAAGTCAAAGTGGTGAAGGCGGTATTGTCTGAAGAGCAAGCCAATCTTAATGGTATTTCGCGCTCGATGGTCGCACACACTATTCGAGAATCTTTCGAAGGTGTAACAACGGGCGTCTTCCGAGACAAAAACTTATTGCTTCCCATCATTGTACGTGCCGATGAGCAAGTCCATGCTGATATTAGCAATCTTGAGAATATTCAAATTTGGAGTCCGATAGCCCAAAAGATGATCCCGTTGCGTCAAGTGGTGCAATCGTTTCAAACTGAATTTGAGGACGGAGTTATTTACCGTCGAAATCGCGCGCGTACGATAACGATTTTTGCAGATCCAACGGAAGGTACAGCAAGTGAATTGTTCGCGCGACTGAGACCAAAAGTGGAAGCGTTGACACTGCCCAAAGGATATACATTAGAGTGGGGCGGGGAGTTTGAAGACGCCTCTAAGGCTGAAGAAGGGCTAAGTAAATCGATCCCAGTGTTTATTTTGGCGATGATTTTATTAACGGTCATCATGTTTAATTCTCTAAAACAAACCTTGGTTATTTGGCTTTGTGTGCCATTGGCCGTAATTGGTGTCACGGCGGGGTTATTGGCGACAAATCAACCATTTGGTTTTATGGCTTTACTTGGCTTTCTAAGTTTAATTGGCATGCTTATCAAAAATGCGATTGTACTTGTTGAAGAAATCAACCTTGAGCAAGGTGAAGGTAAACCACTATTGCCGGCCATTATTGACTCCGGTGTTAGTCGTTTACGTCCTGTTGCAATGGCTGCATTGACGACAGCGCTTGGGATGATCCCATTGATTTTTGACGCTTTTTTTGTGTCGATGGCTATCACTATTATTGGAGGGCTCGTCTTTGCTACGGTACTCACAATGGTCGTTTTACCGATTCTCTACGCCTTGATTTTTAAAGCACAAGGCGATTAATTGAACGGTTATTTTTAGTGTGTGGGAACAACCGCGCTTAGCTTAGTTAGGGGAAATCAACGTTTTAATGCACTGATGTAGAACGTTGACTTTCTCCTTTGAGAGTCGATTTGGGTAGATAGAGAGTGAAATCATGAATCCATCGCCCATGGCACTGAGTTGTTCGGCGAGAATGTCGGCTGGAATATCCTTTCGAACGGTGTTTGCCTGTTGGCCTTTTTCTATCATGTTGATGACCTGAGATAGGATCAGCTCGTTTCGCTTTTGCACAAAATCAGCAAACGTTGGCTCAATGGTCGCGTAAGATTGAAGCTGTAAAAAAGCCCGGACCAGATCGGTATTGTCAGCGCTACTCCAAAGAGACCATTGTTCTATAGCCGTCGCAATATCAGTCGGTTCGCCTTTGCTAACCAAAAGTGCTTCAAAACGTTTAAACAACTCATCCGCGATGCCGAGTATTAACTCGTCTTTGTTTGCAAAGTAGTAAGTAATCGTTCCTGTTGAGCCACCTGCATTTTGTGCCACTTTGCGGATAGATAAACCTGAATAACCTTCACGTGCGAGCGTTGTAATTGCAACATCGAGTAATTCCTCTCTTTTTTTATCCCGATCTCCTGTCGGTCTACCTCGTTTGGCTTTTGTCATTTCTTTAGATTGAGCGGAGTCGATAAGAGGTTTGGTCATCATAATTCTGGTCAAGGTTGAGCAAGCGTTTAACGTGTTCGTTATCATAACATTGATTGGAGCGAGTACTAACGCAACAAGTTGTTTTTATTTACCGCAATTAATTGTGTTATGGTGAGTCTACATCAATTAAGGATAATGACTTTGAAAATATTAGCAATATCAGGGAGTTTAAGGAAAAAGTCTTATAATTCTGCGCTCTTAAAGGCTTGCCAAGTGCTGGCGCCAGATTCAACAGAAATTATTCTCTTTGATGGATTGGCGGACATTCCCCCCTTCAATCCAGACGTTGAAGCGAGTAGCGTAAAGAGCGTGTTGAAACTTAAACAGCTTTTAGCATTGTCTAGTGGGCTGATTATTTCAAGTCCAGAATATGCTCATGGTGTAAGTGGTGTGTTGAAAAATGCCCTAGATTGGTTAGTGAGTGAAGCTGAGTTTGTCGATAAACGAGTGGCCATTTTTAATACCTCGCCTCGCGCTTCACATGCAATCAATGCGCTCCATGAAATTATTCGTACGATGTCGGGCAATATTGATACGCAGGCTTGCTTAACGCTTCCTTTACTTGGCTCCGAGCTGTCGTATGAAGGCATTTTAGACGATGAGCATATGGTGCAGCAAATTCGCAAAGCGCTCGATGTATTTTGTTCGTTTCGACCCCGTAGTCTAAATTAAGACGACGAATCACGATGAGATGGAAGAAAAAATGGAAAAAGTTACGGGTATTGGTGGTCTCTTTTTTAAGTCAGAAGATCCAGAGACGTTGGCAAATTGGTATGAACAACATTTAGGGGTTAATCTTGTGCCGAAAAGTTATGGAGAAACACCGTGGACACAAGATGCAGGCCCAACGGTATTTGCGCCTTTTGCAAAAGACACGACTTATTTTGGAAGAGATAGCCAGCGTTGGATGATTAATTTTAGAGTTACCGATTTAGGTAAAATGGTTGCTCAGTTGCAATCGCAGGGGATAGACGTCACCGTCGACCCAGAAGCCTACCCGAATGGATCGTTTGCGAGACTTTACGACCCAGAAGGTAACCCTATTGAGCTCTGGCAACCTAAATAATATGTCCCGGCAATACTAATTTATATAAGGAAGTTAAGATGATATGTGTGCGGTTGGCAGAGAAAGAAGACTTGCTTGGCATTCTATCGCTTTATAACGAATTGCGACCGCATGATCCCACTCTCAATCAGCAACAAATAGACCTTCACGGGGCACAATTGTTGAGAGTCTCAAATACGAAGTTAATTGTGGCGCTTGTGGAAGGCAAAATAGCATCAACATGTCAGCTTGGGATCATTCCTACGCTCACTAATGGTGCGAGGCCTTTTGGCGTGATCGAACATGTAATAACGAGTCCTTTGTTTCGGCGTAGGGGATTGAGCCAACGTGTAATGGAACATGCATTGCAATTGGCTTGGGAAAATTCGTGCTATAAAGTCATGCTGTTGTCAGGTGAGTTAAGATCTGAAGCACATCGATTGTACGAAAAAATCGGTTTTCAAGCGGGTATTGAAAAAGGGTTTATCATTAAAGCGCCATTGAAGGACTGAAAAAATGTATTGGTCTCTTTTGTTGTTTCTCCCTGCGTGTTTTGCACTCAATATGGCGCCAGGTCCAAATAATTTATTAGCGATGAACAATGGGCGTAACTATGGTTTTAACGTGGCCTTTATTGCTGGGTTGGGTCGTATTGTTGCGTTTATTATTATGATTACTTTGGCCGCATCCGGACTTGCTGCTGTTTTGTATGCATCAGAAACATTGTTTTATACGATTAAAATGTTAGGCGCTGTTTACCTGTTTTGGCTAGCCTTTAAACTCTGGTGTTCAAGCGCATTGCACATAGCCAAAAAAGTCGCCAATGGTTCTGGTAATAAAGAGCTAATTAAACAGGAATTTATGCTTGCTGCTGGGAACCCTAAGGCGATTTTAATCTTTACTTCATTCTTGCCTCAATTTGTCGATGTAAACCGCAATGTACAACAACAGTTCGTGACGTTAGGCGGCCTATTTTTGTTATTAGAAATGGTCGCATTGAGTGGTTATGCATTGTTCGGTATGTATCTAAGTCAGTGGTTTACTCGACCAAAAACAGCGGGTCGTTTTAACAAAGGCTGTGCTGTGTTGTTGTCGGTTTCCGGGGTCAACTTGCTGTTTAGTAAGAGTTAAATTTCTTTCTGTCGGTTGTTTCTAAATTGAACATTGGTAAAAAGTACTAGTGCTTTTTTACTACTTCAGCGTTTTCTCTGTTTTTATTGCTAAAACTGGAATGATTGAAGGGGTGTTCTACGCTTCACTGAGTGAGCTTGAATAGTCAATGGCATCAATCTAGGGCCAAGGAAGAAGTTTGTAATGGTGCACCATCACGGAATTGCTCATAAATACAAACGTATTATTGAGGTAAATACAATGAAAGTATTGGCAGCGCCAGTTAAAACGGCGGTTATAGTAGGATGCTTGATAGGGTCGTTTCAAGTATTCGCAAATACAGTTTATACAAGTGACTCAAGTGTAACCGCTTGGGATCCGATTTATCCCGCGTCAGCCTATAGCAATTGGGCTGCGCCGTGTGTTGTAAATCCCGAAATCACCTTAGCGGACAATTGGGTTAATCCGCATTCAGCCTATTCTTTTGGTACCGCAGCTCATCCTTGGCAAAATCAAAACAATAATTACGCAAGTTGGATTAACGCTTGGAACAATTTAAGTTCACAGGGGCCGCAAGGACAAAGTTGGACTCGCTACACGCAAGAAGTTTCGGGAACAGGCGAATTTGTATTAGATCTATTAGCGGATAATTGTTCGTGGGTTTACATTGATGGAAACTTAGTTGGGTTTCAAGGTGTGACATCGTATTCACAACAATACCCTGTTTCCTTAAGTGGTACGCATACGTTGGATTTTCTAATTTATGACGGTGGCGGTTTAGCGGGGGGCATGTTTAAACTTGAAACAAATACTGGCACGCAATTTCCTGATACGGACGGCGATGGTCTTACCGATCCAGAAGAAGTGTTAACGCAAACGGACCCAAATAATCCAGATAGTGATGGCGATGGGTTTAGCGACGGTGAGGAAGTGAGCGCAGGCAGTAACCCTAATGACGGTTCCAGTACTCCCGTTGTGGACTCTGATGGGGATGGCGTGATGGATGGTGATGACATGTGCGAAGGAACTGCAAGCGGTGCTTCGGTCGATCAATATGGCTGTTCGGGTGAACAGAATGTCGGCAATTCGTGCGCTTGCAGCGGACCCGAAGAGGGCGTGCTTTGGAAAAATCATGGACAATATGTGAGTTGTGTTGCCCATGCGAAAAATGCACAGATTAATATGGGATTGTTGTCTGAAGCGGAAGGTGAAGCCTTGGTTGAGTCTGCTGCGCAGAGTAGTTGCGGTAAGAAGTCCAAAGGCAAATAGATGGCGTTAAAATCTAACGGATATTACTCAAATAAATAGAGAAGGGCCTTTTGAAGGCCTTTCTTTATGTGTCGAAAATATTCAATACCTGAGTTGGTAAAGCCAGTATCTTGGTACGTATCAAAACAGGAGAATAGCCATGAGTAGCCGAGCAAACTACATTGAACTAGCACCACAAGGTCTGAAAATTTTACTGGAACAGGAAGGCTTTTTAAGAACGCAATTTGAACAGTCCGAGACGTTGACCATTTCTATTTGGGAATTAGTAAAATTACGTGTTTCACAAATCAATCAATGCGCCTATTGTATTGATATGCATTCTAAGGATGCGTTAAAGCTGGGCGAAACGTGGTCACGTATTGTGGGGCTCAGCGCGTGGCGAGATATGCCACAGTATTCGAATAGCGAGCGTACAGCGCTCGATTTGGCCGAACAATTGACATTGGCTAAGTCAATTGATGAGACAAATTATCAAATGGCGATAGAGGTGTTTGGCGAAAAAGCGTTAGTGATACTGACGTTCGCCATTAACGCGATTAATAGCTGGAATCGCATTGTTAAAGTCTTTAAGCCAGAGGTGGGACACTATCAAGCCTAACGATTTGAACTTAAATCCATTCCATTTAGAGCTGTTTCATCCATCGGGGCAGCTCAGTGCGTTGTTGCAGGGAATATGGGCTGCAAAGGTGACTTCACAGAGTGACGTCATCCGTAAGCCATTGCATTGTGATGCGGGCAGTGGACTGATGTTTAATTTTTCAGGTAAGGTTCAAATCGGTGAACAAATCTTACCTCGAGGTGTGATTTTATTGCCAGTGAGTAACGTTACTCAGCATATTACTTTTGGGGCTGATGCACGTTTGGCGGGAGTACGATTTCATCCGGCAATTGGATTTGGGTTGTTGGGCTCTCATGTTGATAGATACCAAAGACTTGAGGAGTCTGAGGACAACCAGTTTCATTTATACACCCTGTTTCATTCACTCGATAAAGAACCAAATGTGAAAGCCCAAATTGCGTTGTTAAACTCGTGGGCTAAGGCCTACCTTGACTTATCGCTAGTGTTACCTCATTCACTTGAGCATGCGCTAGCGCGTATTAGACAGGGGCATTCTGTTGGAGATCTTAGTTCGGTTGTAACGCACAGTCAGCGGCAAATTGAGCGCCTATTTAAGTTGTGGTTAGGAATGACGCCGAAGGCGTATCAGCGTCTCATACGTGTGAAGCACGTAATCGACTATTTAAAGCACAATAGCGGGGCAAATTTGGCTGACGTTGCGGTTCAGTTTGGCTTTAGCGATCAGGCACACATGACAAGGGAGTTTTCTGCAATCGCGCGTACGACGCCTGGTAAATTTTAGTGCATTTCATCAGAAATCAAAGTGGATCGTGTTTTGAACAAAGCGGTGAAAAACCACGTGAAGCGGAAAGACCACGTCGCCAACCAAGAACGTTTAGTCACTTGGCAAAAGACCGAGTTAGGACGTTATCTTATTCGTGCTTAATTGATCTCTAATTCAGGCGTTTGACTCGCCATCACTTTCAACAAAGCTTCATCCATTTGTGCAATGAAATCAAGTTTATAAGGATATTGCTCAAGCCCATCTTTGACGTAACCAATGTGTGCGGTACGCCGCAGTATCACGCGGTCTTCTAGAACACCACTCAACTCGATGTCGGGTTCACTACGTTTTATGTTTCGCATGACCAGTACAGTAGACAATCTGTCGTTCAGGTAACAATCTATTCGTCCTTTCACCAATTTCATTACATTGGAATAGGTGTCTTTATTTTCCCATACTTGGATTTTATTCTGTGCCAGTGCCTGGGTCAGTACATCATCTAAAATCAGATAACCGGCGTTAATACCTAGATTAATCGGATTTTTTGACGTATCTCGGTGTTCGATATTTTTTAGGGTAAAGCCCGAATTGCAATAAGCCACCACAACTTCCTCCAAAAGCGGTACCGAGTATGGCCAAATGTAAGGTCGCTTTTGAATGTGTTTGTAAGGTGGCATTATGGCGAATGCGGCACCATGCTCGAGATCAGCAAGCCCACGTTTCCATGGTACAGGTACAAGTTCAACTTGGTACTTACTATCAATTAAACGTGCCGCTTGGCGCACGAGATCCACATAGATACCGTTGAGTTCACCGTTAATCATGTACGTGTAAGGCGGATAGCTTTCATCCACCATGATACTCACGCGATATTGTGGTTCGGCCATGGTTCTTGTTGCAAAAAGGAGCAACAGCAACATTAATTTGCCAACACTGAGGAAGCCATTTCTCAATACGTGATGTACGGCACTATTGGCTGTCAGACGTGCCACACGGAATCCCAACAGATCGCACACCACGATTACACCTTAAATTTAGATAGAAGACTTTCTTGCTCATGCGCTTGTTTGGCCAGTTTATCACTGGCGCAGTATTGCTTGTCCGCAAAACGCCCAACTTCAACACTGATATCATTAATGTAGTTGGTGTTTTTGTTTATTTCTTCAATGACCACACTTTGTTGCTCTATGGCCGTGGCGATTTGAATATTACGATCCATTAATTCTTTAACGGCCTCTGAGATTTCATTCAACATATCTGTCGCTTGCTCAGTTTGTGTCACACAGCTCAGGGTTTTATCTCGGCTGCTGCCCATGGCTTCTTGAACTTGACTTGACGATGCTTGGATTTGGTCAATCATGGTCTTTATTTCAGTGGTCGATTGTTGAGTTTTTGACGCCAATGATCTGACCTCATCGGCCACTACGGCAAACCCACGGCCTTGCTCACCCGCTCGCGCGGCTTCAATTGCCGCGTTTAGCGCTAGTAAGTTAGTTTGCTCGGCGATACCATTGATAACCGAAAGAATATTTTCAATGCTTTGGCTGTACTGTGCTAATTGGGTACTCAACTTGTGAGAATGGTTAATATCGTCGGCGAGCGCCGTAATTTGGTTCTTAGCTTGCAAAAACACTTCTTGCCCTTGCGCGGCTTTTTCATTGACCGACGTAATCGAGCCCGCGGCTTGTTGCGCGTTACCCGCTATTTCTATCGACGTGGTACTCATTTCATGCATCGCCGTGGCTAAGCTCTCAATTAAACTCACTTGTTGATCCAGCTTTTTCATTGATTGCGTCGACAGCTCTTTTGCCGCGTCGCTGCTGCCAAGTACTTGATCGGCTCTTTCTTTTACATCGCACACTAATTGCTGTAATGAGGCTAAAAAGCGATTGAATTGACTGGCCACAACACCACATTCATCATTATTTTTAACGGTTAAACGCTGAGTAAGGTTGCCTCCACCACTGGCCATACCGGTAATTGCAGCTTCTAAGACTTGAAGCGGCTTGAGCAGGTGTAGCGCTAATGCTCGCATACAGATCACGCCAAACAATACGGCAAGTACTGCGATGACAAATGAGTTCAAGGTAATATCAAATAAGGTTTTGTAAGCAAGGGATTTATCAATTAATACGGCAAGATACCAATCTGTACCAAAACGGTTATCAAGTGCATGTAAGTAAAACAATTTCGTTCCATCTGCGGTCTTTATCTCAGTAATTTGGTCGGTTTTAGAGAGGGACAATTCAGGGTATATTTTGCTAATCGGTTGACCGTAAAATTGTTTTTGAGGATGGGTAACGATAGCGCTTGTGCTATCAACCAAGAAGGCATACCCAGTGTTATCAAAATTAATCGTATTAACACTTTTTGCAATAGCCTCAAGGCTTAAATCCCCCCCAATAACCCCTTGTAATCTGCCTCCTACAATAATCGGTGATACAACCGACAAAAGCAGTTCACCGCTTGCTGCATCTGTATATGGACTAGTAAAAACCGTATGTTGTTTTTCTTTTGCTAACTGATACCAAGCTCTTTGCCTAAAATCGATATCTTTGGGGTTACGGCGATTCAAGTCGTTAGAGCGTAACTGCGTCTCGTTATCTAAGGTCCCAAAAGCGAGTAGAAAAGATTGAGTGAAAAAAGGCGAATTCAGCGCAGCTTGAAAAGCATCCGAGCTAAAATGTTGCTCGATTTGGCTTTTAACTAAATTGATTTGATCAGCTTTTGCCGTCAACCAGTTGTCGATGCTGATAGCGAGCAATTGTGTGCTATCACTTACATAGGCATGATTTTTAGTTTGTAGCGAATCACTCACAAACCAATAGGTTGATGTCGTAGTGACGCAAATAATTATTAGTATTACAACAGCGGAAGTCACCGAAAACTTAGTGCGTATCTGCATTTTTTGTTGCCTAAAAAATTATCCCAACTTCAAAAGTGTTGTCTATTATTTGATTAATGGCAATAAATGAAGGTGAAAAACAATGCCCTTCTCTCGCTGCAATGAACTGCTGTTGCTCTGCTGTCTTTCAAGTTTCACCGTCTCAGCCTCCAGCACGGAACGTCCTGTTACGATGGCTGATATTGAAGCTCTGGAAGCACAACTAGCCGAGTTAAAAGCAAGGCTGCAAGCACAGCAAGTACAACCCCCACAAAGTGCGTCAAGTACGGCATCTTCCCCACAGACTGAACTCACTTCAACTCGCTCGTTTGTTGATCTTTATGCCACAATTCGTCCGACATTTGGTTATCTTAAAGAATCTGGTGGCAATAATTGGGATGTACGCGATGCACTTTCCCACGCGGGATTCAAAGTAACACATGAATTTATGCCCGATTGGCAGGTTGAACTGCAAGGAGAGTGGGGAATTGATTTGGCGAATGAGGGGAATTTCGGCAAATCGAGGCGTGCTTATACCGCACTAAAAACGCCTTATGGTCGATTTGGGATCGGGAAACAAAGACCAGCCCAATATTTGTTTATTGCCGATCCAGTTGATATTTTTAACCACTCCAGTAGCCCGTTTTCGTATGATCCAGAAAGCTTGTTCTTCGTCGATAATTTACTGTCATATCGCTTTGAATATGGACCTTTAACATTTATCGCAGTCGGTCAATTTGATGGTCAAAAAGGCGATGATCAAAACGATATGCTTAACGCTGGGCTGAGTTATGATGCGAATGGTCTTCATGCTGCGGTCACTTACCAGCAAAGTAAGGTGTATGAGGCAGACACTCGGCTCGGTGAAAATCAAATTTGGGCAGGTGCATTAGCGTATCAATTCACTGACCGTTTTTATGCCGCCGTTGCGTACCAAGATAAAACGTACCAGCGATTGGTGGCAGATCTATCGCGTGACGGCCATACATTTGATTTGTCATTGGCTTATCAATTATCACCACAATACAAACTCAAAGCGGGTATCTTTGATTTCGAGGATGGTTATGCCAGCACCTCATCTGAGAATCAAAGTTTCGATGGCTATAACGTGACGCTTGAGTGGTTACCCATTGCGCCACTGCGCGTTCATTTGGAATACCTATCCAAGTCATTTGTAAATGACACTGAGTTTGACTCTATTTCCATAGGCTTTCGCTATGATTTCAAGCAGCAGTGGTCGTTCAAATGATGTCTAATCGTGACTGTAAGTATTTTCGATCGAAATAGGCCTGTGTGTTGTCACCAGAACACAGAAAATAGGCTGGAAGTTAATTGCTAATCGTCGAAGTTTTCGCTTGCGAAGTTTCATTTTTGGGGGCATTTTAATGGGTGTTTAATAATCAATATTGTTCTAAGTAGCACCAATGCTCATGGCATAAACAGGAGTAACCATGTTTCCAGTGGATGTTTGGCTAGCCTATACGTTGGCATGCCTTCTTTTAGTGCTCTCTCCAGGTCCCGATAATTTGTTGGCCATCGGTAGAGGACTCAGTCAAGGTAAAGCAGCAGCGGTGATGTCAGGGTTATCCTCTGGTGTGGGTATATTATTCCATGTGTTAACAGCAACGTTTGGCCTTACTTTGCTATTGCAAACGTCCACGATTGCCTTTTACATCGTAAAAATGATTGGTGCCGCGTATTTAATTTGGTTAGGGATAAAAGTGCTTAAATCCAAAAGCTTATTTTCTTTGGCGAAGGCACAGAAACAGTCGTTAAAAACTATCTTTGGGACTGGTTTTTTATCGGCAGCATTGAATCCAAAGCCGGGCTTGTTCGTTTTGGCGTTCGTCCCTCAGTTTGTTAATCCAGAACTGGGTTCGGTGACCAGTCAGATGTTGGTTTATGGTGGCTGGTTTGCACTACTCACCGCTATTGGCTTTTCGCTAATGGGTGTGTTTGCATCCAAATTGAGTTGGTGGCTACAAAATAGACCTAAATTTATAAATGGTCTCAATGTTGGGGCGGGAATCACCTTTGTTACGTCGGGTTTAGCCGTCGCATTTATGAAACAACGTGTCTAATTCGCTTTGACTCAACGGAATGTTCCCATGAGGCAATTTACGATCAATCGACTCACTACGAATTTCGGGATTTTCAAATTATCAGGCGTTTGGCGAGATACACCCGACTTTACGTGCCAAATTTACTCTCTCGAAATGATGGGCACTGACGGGTGGATTCAATTAAATGCTGAAAACGAAAGAGTTCAGATGCTAAGAAACTCACTTTTACCGTTAATTAATGCACACCTCTGTTGTTAGTTTGATTAGAAGGACAAAAATCAAATGAGCTTTGCTTTATACATTTCTGCCGTTTTATTGTTGGTCATTGCGTTTGTTCATTCGTTCCTTGGCGAACGTTACATCTTGACGCGATTGTTTAAGCGAGATCTCCCAAAGCTATTTGGAAGTGATGACTTTACTAAGCGTACGTTACGATTTGCTTGGCATATCACGTCAATTGCATGGCTGGGCTTTGCCGCGATTCTCGCGCTTCTAGCTACACCTGGAACTGAAAAGGCCAGTTTGATTTATGTCATTGCGGCGACATTCATTGTGCATGGTCTTGTCGCGTTACTTGGTTCTAGAGGCAAACATGTATCTTGGGTTGTGTTTCTAGCTATCAGCGTTTCTGCCCTCGTCAGTTTATCTTAATCGTCCATTGCGCTTACTTGAAGGAAATCACATGTACGCCGTTATATTTAGAGCAAAACCGGGTGTTCAAGACGAAGACTATGAAATTACGGTCGCCAAAATGCGCACGCTGGCATTTGAAAAGTACGGCTGTCTTGAGTTTGTTGCCGCCACTGCTGGCGAGGAAGAAGTGGCAATTTCCTATTGGGAAAGTGAAGATGCGATTAAACAATGGAAGAGTGATTCAGAGCATACGTTGGCTCAATCGCTTGGGCGCAAAACATGGTATGAATCATATATTGTTCAAGTTGTTGAAATTAAAAGAGAGTATCGTTTTAACTAATCAAGCATATTGGATAGGTAGGTTGTGCCATATGGAGTGACCAATGAGAAGTCAAAGTGAGTTGGACATCATTGAACAATTGGCAGCGTTTAATAGCAAAGAACGCTTTTATTTACTTGGATATATTTTAGGTAACCGGTCATTTTCGCCTTCGAGTGAATTTTTAAGTCAACTTGAAGAGGCCTTGGGAATTTCGTTTCCTGACGCACTTTTTTGTGCAATGGATTATCACCTTGATTGGATTTACGCAGCACTTTGCAAAACCTACCAACCACAATCGTTATACAACAATAACCATGGAGAGGTTAAAGGTCAGCAAGAGGACGTTGATTTTCTTATTGCGTTTGAGCGTAATAGACATGTTCACTTAATTTGCATTGAAGCGAAAGGGGTCACGGGATGGTCGAACGCGCAGACCATTTCCAAAGCGGATCGCCTACGCACTATTTTCGGTGCTATTGGTAAAAACTGGCTCAATGTAACCCCATATTTTGTATTGATGTCGCCAACTCGACCACAAAAATTGACCATAGCACCGCTCTTAGGGTGGGCGACTTCACCGCCTAGTGGCTACCATTGGATTGAACTATCGATACCAAAAACACTGCAAAAAGTGACACGCTGTGATTCACTGGGACAGGCAAATCAGGATGGAGGATATTGGTGTGTAACAAAGCGACAATAATGTAGTTTGCAACACACATGCCATAGAAAGTAGCGATTAGCGACTTCCTGTAAGTCATTCATTTTATAAAAACACCTTTAAGACAATAAAAATGAGTTTAGGTCATGGAGAGAAAATGCGATTTGAAGTGATACCCGCAAGTTTAGAGAACGCCGATGCGATTGCACATTTGACCTTGGAATTAGGCTACGAAGTACGCGTTGAAGATACAAGCGTGTGGTTACGTGAGTTAATCGCGTCTCCCGTTCATTTGGTATTAGTCGCGGTAACAGGCACATCGATATGTGGCTGGTTAGTGATTGAAAAAAGGTTGTTTTTAGAGTCTGGCTTTGCAGCTGAAATCACGGGATTGGTGGTCGGCGCAAATTTTCGTCGTCAAGGTATTGCAGAGGCGCTTGTGAACTCAGCGGAATTATGGGGGCGAGAACATGATTTAACGCAGCTATTTGTAAGGTCAAATGTCGCACGCGATGCATCCCATGCATTCTATCCATCGATTGGTTTTAATCTGTCCAAAACGTCACACGTCTACGTCAAGCCCATTGCTCTTTCCCAATAATGCATATCAGTACCACGTACCTTAATGATATTAAACGTGGAAGGAGCAAATGCGCCTTTCGACCCTATCAATATTAGCGCAAGGAGGTTTTGTGCGATTATTACTTATATTTCTGTTTCTCATTACATCGATGAGTTCACAGGCCGCAGAGTCGACGTTAAATATTGACTCAGCACGATTAAATCAATCGATTAATGTTAAAATTTATACACCAAAGTCGTATGACTTGGTTAATAAAACGAACTATCCGGTTATTTACCTCTTAGATGGGGACGCACACGCAAACCATACTGTCACCAATTCGGCGTTCCTGAATTCAACAGGCGTCATGCCTGAGCTTATCGTTGTGGCGATATCTACGGTAGAGCGATTTACCTATTTCACGCCGACTTTGGACAAAAACAGTGGACGGGATTCAGGAAAGGCTGACCTTTACGCGCAATTTTTAACGTCGGAATTAATGCCAGAGATAAATAAAAATTATCGCGTTTCTGGTTTTAATATGGTCGCAGGACACTCGTTAGGAGGGCTTTTCTGCGCATATATCCTTCAGTCACAACCTGATATGTTTGATGCTTACTATTTGTTTAGCCCATCTCTTTGGTGGGATAACGAGGTGTTAGCTAAACACACTGATTTCAAATCAAGAGCAACATTGCCGTTTGTGTATATGAGTATTGCAAACGAGCAAGGTAAGCAAAGAACAGCCTATCAAAATTACCAAGCTAAACTTTCAGAAGTCTATCCGAATGCGGTTTTTCAAGAGTTTCCCAATGAAGATCATATGACGACGCCTTTATTGTCGCAAATTGGGGCATTTCGAGCGCAATTTGCTGATTGGCTGCTCTCTTTTGACGATGTAGTGAGTAACCCACAACGTTTTATCACACATTACCAAACGATAAATGCGAAATTTGGCACAACGGCTCAAGGTCAGGAGTGGGAAATCGGACAACCGGTACAGCATATCGTGAACGAGTTGAAAGACGCGAATAAGGCTTTGGTCGCGAGCGATGTTCATCTAACGATGTTTCCAAATTCTCAGTGGGCGTACAAATCAAAAGCCGATGCTCTGGCACTAAAAGGCGATAAATCGGCAGCGATTACACACATGGAAAAAGCAGTGTCGATTGCAAAGGAGCACAACGATAAATACCTTGAAATGCTGCAAGCAAGCCTTACTTCGCTAAAAGAAAGGCAATTCTAGATAAGTAAAACGTCGTGAGAACATAATGTCCTCTCGCTTCTACTCGATTTGAAAGCTGGCATAGGAATTGACTCATTTGTTCTTCAAGGTTGTTGATGTTGCGATTACAAATGGGTCAATCTTCATAAAAAGGGGATGAACTATACAAGTCTGTGCAAGCTGCCTCATGAACTTTCTTTCGTCTTCTATCCTGAACAAAAGGAGAAAAAGCGGGGTTCGACAAAGCGTAAAGCTCGGGAATTGTATGAGGGTCGCTAATATTATGCATTGTGAAACGCTGTCATATTATTAAATAAACGCGCATTTTGTTCGTAAGCAACCAATCCGACATAAGAACTATTATGGTGCAGTCGATGCACCACAAGGGGGCAAGGTGAGTTATTACGAAGTCAATTTCGATGGGTTAGTGGGCCCAACACACAACTACGCAGGATTATCGTTTGGCAACGTTGCGTCAAAATCGAATGCAAACAAGGTTGCGAACCCAAAACAGGCGGCTCTGCAGGGCTTAGAAAAAATGTGGACATTGACCCAGCTTGGGTTGCATCAAGGTGTATTCGCGCCCAATTGCCGCCCCGATCTGGAGACTTTACGAGCACTCGGGTTTAGTGGCACAGACGCTCAAGTGATTAATAAGGTAGCCAAAACAGAGCCTTACCTGTTGAAAGCTTGTTATTCAGCATCTTCAATGTGGACGGCCAATGCAGCAACGGTCTCGCCAAGTTGTGATACGTCTAATGGGAAAGTCCATTTCACTCCCGCCAATTTAAGCAACAAACTGCATCGAGCGATAGAAGCCAAGACAACCAGTTTGGTTTTAAAAGCCACTTTTCCAGATGAGCAGATATTTGTTCATCATCCCTGCTTACCTCAGCACCCTCTGTTTGGCGATGAGGGCGCGGCCAATTACACGCGTCTTGTCGATAGTTATGGGCACACGGGGTTGGCGATATTTGTCTACGGTGAAGATGCGAATTCAAATATAAAGCCAAAGGTGTTTCCAGCAAGACAGACCAAGCAAGCGAGCGAAGCGATAGCGCGTAGCCATCTGCTTGACGATACACATACACTCTTTGTACAGCAAAATCCCGAGGTTATTGACCAAGGCGTATTCCATAATGACGTTATCGCAATTGGCAATGAAAACGTATTTTTGTTCCATGAGCAGGCATTTTATCAACAAAAACAGGTCATAGAGGAAATTGGTCGCAAGTATCAAGGTTCGCGACCACTTCATTTAATTGAAGTCAGCAATCACGATATCAGCGTAGAGGCTGCGGTGAAAAGCTACTTGTTTAATAGCCAACTGGTCAGTTTGCCCACAGGAGGAATGGCGATCATTGCCCCCAGTGAATGTCAGACGATTGATGGCGTAGAGCGCTATTTGGCCTCGCTGTGTAAAGCCAGTAACCCCATAGAGGAAGTGATCTACTTAGACCTTAAACAGAGTATGCAAAATGGCGGTGGACCTGCGTGTTTAAGGTTGCGTGTGGCGCTTTCAAGCGATGAACTGAATGCGGTAAATAGCCACTGCCTGTTAAACGAATCTCGCTATCAAACTCTAGCTGCTTGGATAAATAAACACTATCGCGATCGACTGACTGAATCCGATTTGGCGGATCCAAATTTGCTGCTTGAAAGTCAGTCTGCGTTGGATGAATTGACTGGCCTTTTAGGATTGGGATCTGTCTATCCATTTCAACAAGTCTAAGGTATCCAGTCACCAAAGGTGATTTAAAATAAGGGCTTAGTTAATTTTGTTCATGGTAGTTTCAGACGATCTAGGTCAAGATACACGTTTTCCAACGTGGATAAACATACCATGAACAAATTCATTTCCTTGGCACTTGCGCTGAGTGCGACTTTTTCTGTAGTGGCCGCACCTGAGATGCCCAAATTCGACATTAAGCCTATTGCCAAAGGGGTATATCAGCACACGTCTTATCAAGCTGTGCCGGGATTTGGTGTGGTTGGTTCAAATGGTCTCGTCGTTATTGAAGATCAAAAAGCCTACATAGTTGATACTCCTTGGTCAGTTGAAGACACGGAGGCACTTGTTGATTGGATTGAAGCGCAGCAGATCTCCGTAAAAGCTTCTTTGTCAACGCACTATCATGAGGACCGCACAGCAGGAATTGAGTGGTTGAATGAACATGGCGTCGCAACCTATGCAAGCAGCCTGACGAATCAAATCCTGTCTCAAAAAGGCAAACCTAAAGCCACTCACGAGTTACGTTCCGACAGAGAAATAAACGTCGCAGGTAGCACCTTGGAAGTGTTATACCCTGGTGGCGGACACACAAAAGACAATGTTGTAGTTTGGATCCCAAATCAAAAAATGTTATTTGGTGGTTGTTTTATTCGAAGTAACGGGGCAAAAAGTCTTGGTAATTTGAAAGACGCAACATTGAATACATGGTATGGAAGTTTAGAGAATGTCACTGCAACGTACCCTGATATTCAATTTGTTGTGCCAGGACATGGTGAGAGTGGGACTTCAGCGTTAATTTCGAATACAAAACAGCTGGTTGAGGCAAAGCTACGCGCTGACCAAAAGGCACATTAGCGCTGAACCAGAGTGAAAAGCTCGATAATGCGATTAAAGATCAAAGGAGTAAAAGTGGGTAATTTATTTAATGCAATCCCTACGGATTTATCTGAAGAAGTGTTTGAATCAATTATCACCAGCCAGTCCATTCGCGTCGAACGAATTGTGTCAAAAGGGCATGAGACACCTGAAAATTCTTGGTACGACCAAGACGAACATGAGTGGGTTTGCATTCTACAAGGCAGAGGCACATTGGAATTTGCTGATGGGTCGACAAAAACCCTCAACGTTGGGGATTATGTGAATATTCCCGCACACGTGAAACATCGAGTCAGCGCAACAAGCGTTGACCCAATCACGATTTGGTTGGCGATATTTTATCGCTAACCAAAGCGGCTTCTCATGACATAGTGATGTGTAATGTCATTGTTCTTTAACGTTTTCTGACCAATTTCGTCATGTTTAGGTTTTATCTTGATCCGATTTTATTGCAAAGACTCAAGGTTAAACAAAATGAAAAACAGGAATTTGATTTGGTTAGTTGCGGCAAGCTCCGTATTACTCACCGCATGTAATGACGGCAGTGATGGTCAAGCAGGACTAAATGGTACAGATGGCGTCAATGGGCTAAGTAGTTTGGTGCTTCAATCCAAGCTTAATGCAGGCAATACGCACTGCTGGCTTGGTGGTGTGCAAGTTGATTCCGGATTAGACCAAGACCGTAATGGCTTGCTGGACAGCAGTGAAGTTACGCAGACCTCTTATCTTTGTAATCCAGATAATTTTGCGTCAAGTGGGGTGAGCTTACCGTATTCTGTGCTTCGCAATGATCTCGAAAATGGCGCAATTCCGGGTTCTACGTTTGAAATCCGAAACGGTGGTTATGGTTCAGATTTAGATGGTCACCCAAGTAACCCAATGCAGTTTTATGCCTTGACGGATCGTGGGCCAAATGCGGTATTTTCGGGTGCTCAAGGGAGTGGAAAAATGTTCCCGGTTCCAGATTATACGCCGAGAATTGGTTTGTTTGAAATCCACGCTGGAGGCTCGGTCTCCCTTGTTAAAAATATTCTTTTAAAAGACCGAGCTGGCAATCCAATTAGTGGCTTACCGAATAGCTCAGCACTGGGTGGCACGGGAGAAACCCCCTATGATGCGCATGGCGAAGTGATCCGTGTTGACATGAGTCAACCGTATGACGCACTCACCAACCCAATCAAAACAGACGACGATGGATTAGATTCAGAAGGTCTTGTTGCAATGAGCGATGGTACTTTTTGGGTCAGTGACGAATACGGTCCTCACATTGTGCATTACAGCGCAGACGGCGTTGAAATTGATCGTATCAATGCGTTTCCAGACGATGCACGTACCCATTTTAACTTACCCGTCGAGTTTGCCAATCGATGGGCAAACCGTGGGATGGAAGGATTAACGGTCACACCTGACGAAAAAACCTTAGTCGGTATTATGCAATCAAGTTTGGATAATCCAAGTAAAAATCGAACCGATCTTACTCGTATTGTGACCATTAACCTCGAAACCGGTGTGCAGGCACAATATTTATATAAGCAAGAGAAAGGCTCTAACTCGAATTCTGCCATCAAAGCACTCAGTGCAACACAATTTTTGGTGCTTGAGCGTGACGGTGCGTTTTTCAATCGCACGCCAAGTGCAATGAAACATGTGTACAAAATTGACGTAAGTAACGCAACAAACCTAGAAAGTATTATCGCGTCCGGTTCGGTAACACAAGACGCAAGCTTTGGGTTAATGCTTTCGGGTGAAACGTTAGAGCAAGTCATTAAAAACAATGCGGTAGGTAACGATTTTTCAGCGGGATGGGCAAAGCTTGCATCAGTTGGTATTACACCCGTAGAAAAAGTCGATTTAATCGTTGATATGGTCAGTGTGGTTAATTACCCACATGACAAAATGGAAGGACTGTGGGTGATAGACGATGGTCGTTTAGGTGTGTTGAATGATGATGATTTCGCCACGTGGTCAACGGACGGCGTACTGGAACAGAAATACTTAGATAGCACGCAAAGCCGAGTTGACAGTAATACCTTGTATATCGTCAATGGGTTGGATTTATCGGTGAATTAACGGTCATCACGGATGCGTTAAATTAGAAAAAGGATAAACATTATTGACGTTTATCCTTCATACCTAATAATAAAACAAGAAGTCGCGTTCCCACAAAGTGGGAGAGGGAGAAACTACATTCATTGGAGTGAACGTTATCATGGAAGCACGTTGTCATTGTAAAAACATTTCAATCCGTATTGGCCATCGGCCGAATCAACTGACGAGCTGTAACTGCTCATTTTGCTATCGAATTGGTGCGCTGTGGGGCTACTTTGAGCCGAATGAAGTTGATGTTTATGTTGAAGATAAAACCGCTGCTGGGGCATATTGCCACGGCGACATGTATATCCGCTTTCATCACTGTTCAAGCTGTGGATGCACGACGCACTACACCATGACGGACAAGTCACAAAAGCAAAAGGTTGCGGTGAACTTTCGTATGGTCGAGCCCGCGCTTTGCGATGATATTGAAGTGCGATTCTTTGATGGTGCAAGCCGCAGCGGGTTTGTTCGTTAGTCACGATGTGGACGTGTACTTTGCCTAGGATTGGTAGGTAAAAAGGCAACCAATCTTGGTTGCCTAACAATCCATCTTATTCAAGATTAAGTGCCGTTTGTAGCTTTTTGCCGAGTTCAACATGGGTTTGCATTTGACCGAAAGGACGAATGGCTTCCTGCGGTCCAAAAGCAAAGACATTAACAGGGGTGTGCGTATGTGTGCCTGTCGACCACACAATATTTTGCTGTGCAGAGAGCGCGCGTCCGATAAGGTTTAACGGACGCTCAGCCAAGTAAACATAAAACGACGAAAAGTCATTGATAGTGCTTGCTGTTTCACTACCAAGAGACGAGTGACCGCGTTTGAAAAAGGCATTTTTAGAGGTCGCTAGAATTGTTGCTGCATCCGTTTTGTTTATTTTAAACTCACTGGCAGCGTTAACAACGTTGACAAGGTTCTCAGCTAATGGCGTTTTCAATGCATGCGCGGTAGACCACATATTTTGGTAGCTTTTTGACTGCGCAAACAATTTATCGAGTACTTCAAGCTGTCCGAAATTGAAGTTAGGCTGATAGCGGTCATGATTCGGATTTGCCAGCACTTCCGCTTGCGGCAAATCAATCGCATTGTAACTGAAACCAAAACCGCCCGTTTCATGGTCAGCCGTTACGACAACCAAGGTGTCATCACGTTTTGCAGCCCAATTGAGTACGGCTTCAACGGCTGTATCAAATTTGACCATTTCGTTGAGTAAGGTTCCTGCATCATTGTTATGGCCAGCCCAATCGATTTGCCCGCCTTCAATCATCAAAAAGAACCCATCGTCGTTTTGCGAAAGCATCTTTACTGCCTGCATGGCCATTTCGGACAGTGTTGGCTCGTTCGGTTTTTCACCTTGTTTACTTTCAATCGCATCCGCCATCGCACTGTTTGCAAAAAGTCCCAAGACTTTATTGGATTTTGTCTGGTTTAACTGTTGTTTACTAAAGGCAAATTCATAGCCCGATTGTTCAGCGAGCAACAACACGTTTTGATCGTCAGTGCGTTTTGATGCAAGCGACAAGGCCGCTTCTTTCAAACCTTGTTCGAAGTGATGGGTCGGCGTTGATGGCAGCGTGTAGCCTTTCGGTAAAAAATGCCTAAGCCCTCCAGAGAGCATCACGTCGACTTGGCCTTTGGTCAGCATTTCTAGCGCAATATCATTCTCTTTCGAGCGATGAATTTGATGCGCAGCAAATGCCGCTGGTGTCGCATGAGTGATTCGGGTGTCTGACACTAATCCTGTCGCTTTGCCCTTGGCTTTCGCTTTTTCCAAAATAGTGTGAACCACCATGCCTTGACGATTGAGGCCAATCATCTCATTGCCAGCAGGTTCACCCGTTGCAAGTTGTGTTGCGGAACAGGCCGAGTCCACCACCAATCTATCGGCTGGTCCATGCAGCGACATGCCAACCACTCCAAGATTCGCGAGTTGCGCAATGGCGCTGTCTTGACCATGATAAATCGACTGTGGTGCACGCTTCGCATACTCTTGTAAAAGCCCCACTTGCTGTGGACCCATGCCATCGCCAATCATTAAAATCACGTTTTTAACTTTGGCGCTGGTTTTAACTTGTGTTGTTTGGGGAGGGGTGGCTGACGTGCAGGCACAAAGCAGCGTAACCCAATAGCCCAATATAATCATTTTAATAAACTTCATAGAGTCTCTGTTTATTTAAATTGCAGTGATGATAACGACACAGACTGCTGGTGAGTGACCATGCCTTTGACGTCTTTTAAACCAAACTGGATAGTGGGATCAGACTTAGCCCAGTCTATGTCGATGAAACCATAATTGACGGTTGAAATAGGCTCACCCACGCGGTGTTTGTTCGGGCTCACGTCTTTCCATTCTTGTGTAAGACCCGAGCTTGTTACTTCCCAAAACGGGTAGCTGTTGTTGACATAATACTTAGAAAGCTCGCCCCAGTGAGTGTCTCCACTAATCATGACGACCCCCCCAATTTTATGTTTCGCGATGAAATCAAACAGGCGTTTTCGGTCATTGGGGAAATTGGCCCAACTCTCCCATCCTGTAAATTCTGGGATCAGTTGTAAACTGGATGCGATGATTTTTACTTTGGCTGGTTTTAGCAGTTCTTGCTCAAGCCATTGCCACTGCGCTTCTCCGAGCATGGATGTTTGCGCGTCTGCTTCTCGATAAGGTCCTTTGTTATTAAAGAAACTTTGCAGCCAATAACCCCATTCGCCAATGGAATTAAGCGCAGGGCGATTCCAGCGCAGATCTGGCATGATCACTTGTACCGTTTGTTCATTTTCACCATACAAATAAGATGTATATATGCCACTGTCACGTGTTCTACGTTCACTATCTTGTGGCTCATTCCAAAAATCCAGCATGATCGCTCTGGACGTTTCCTTGAACGGATACTCGCGGCCTGCGTCATTCTCACCGAAATCATGGTCATCCCAAATGGCAATCGTTGGCACGTTAGTCGAGAGTTCTTGAAAGCCTTTTTTGGCGGCTAAGCGACGATATTTATCGCGTAATTCATCCATGTTTTCTGTGTCGCCATACACGTTATCGCCCAGAAAGATAAACAAATCGGCGTTATCCTTATTGATGGCGTCAAATATTGGCATAGGTTTGTCTTGATGGCTGCATGAACCAAACAAAATATGATCGAGCGTTTTTGCTTGGCCAACTTGTGTCAGCAATAATGCACTAAGTGCTAATAGGAATTTTTTCATTTTGCCACAATCTCATTAATTGGTTTGCCAATGGTGTTATCAAACGTTTGATAATCCTCGCCAAGCAACGTCAACACCGTCGCCGCGATTTGGTTTTGTTTAATTTCAGTTTGCGTTTTCATTACGCCAAGTGGCTTGATTTGAGGTCCAATGGCGGCCATCCAAATTTCGTTTGCGCCCACAATTCCTTCAGGAAAGGTATCTAAATTTTTCATGTAACCGAGCACGGCTTGCTTTGAGGCGTGGTGTTGCCAGTCTTCAAGGCGTTGACCACGGCCATGATCGGTAACCACAATCATGACCGTGTTATTGCGATAGCCGGGGGTCGTTTGGATGGTTTGCCATAGTTGAGCAAGGTAGGCATCAGTACGTTTTGCAGCACGTAAATAACGATCATAATGACCTTCATGCGCAAAATCGTCTGTTTCGCCGTACGAAATGACTAAGGTTTTTGGCTGAATGTGAGTGAGATAATCAAGCGCAAACAGATGGGTAAAACTGTCTTGACGAACTTCTTGCCAAGGACTTGGTGTAATAGCCTGCAACGTATTCAAAATAGCCATTTTCTCAGACTGAGGTTGAATGTCGTAACGGTCACCATTTGCATTGACGTATAAACCTGAACGAGATTCGTTGTAAATGAAGGGAAAGGCATCCCAACTTCCAAATGCTGCGAGTTTCTGTTCGTAGCGTGGTTTTTGATTCAGCCATTCTAAAAAGGTGATATTGGGATTGTTTTTCAACGCATTACTATCAATTTTAGGGTCGGCTTTACCGGTTAAAATTTCATTGTAGCCAGGGTACGAAAAATACCAATTGTTCGACACGGACATACGCGAGTCAGTATCGCGATCGCCAATTAACACGCCTTGTTTTGAGACGGTTTGCCAAAGGAAGGGCATCAATTTTTCACGCCGCTCGGATGGTTTTTCAGCCCAGAATTCGGTTTTTAACTGTTCAGGATGTTTAACGGATTCTTTATGGGATAGCAAGGTTTCATCAGCGCCACGAAAGACTTCTTGCCAGCGAAGGCCATCAATCGTCACCAAAACCACGTTTGGAGCAGCACTACAAAGGGTAGAAAAACCAGTTAATAAAAGGGCACAAAGCGTTCTCATCGTTATTCCTCTTACTCGTTTATGAAAAAAGTCCGACTCAGGGAAGTCAGACTCTTAATGTGGGCAGAAGGGGCATCCATTGCCCCAAACTTTCTGGTTAGAAGCGAGCTTGGAAATTGATAGCTGCTGTGCGAGGAGCGCCAATCCAGCCACCCCAGCCACCGGCAACGCCACCCATGTAGCTCTTGTCGAACAGGTTGTTTACGGTGAAACGAATGCTTGCACCGTCAAATGCGCCACCTAAGTCTTTTAGGTCAACACCGACGTACAAGTCGCTTACGGCATAACCATCGATGCGGATAGTGTTTTGTGGGTCCATCCAACGGTCACCTAGCCATTTTGTTGAAATACCAGCCGAATATTGCTCTGACTGCCAGTCAAGTGAAAGCACACCCATTTTCTCAACAGAGCCAAATACCGTGTTACCTGCGGCGTAGCCGATAGTACCGGTTGAGTATTCTGAATCGTTGCTGGTGTATGAGGCATAGATAGAGAACTCATTCGTTGGGTAGTACGTTACCGCCGTTTCAACACCAGACGATTTAATACCACCTGTGTTGACGTAGCTCCCGTTTGTTCCAACAAGATAATCGTTGCCAGTTTGTGAGCCTGGCGCGATGAACGTTAAACGGTTTTCGAAATCGATGCTGTACACGGTAACACTTGCGCTTACCGCTGCGTTGTTAAAGCGAACACCAAAGTCTTTGTTTTCAGCCGTTTCTGGCTCAACGTTGCTAAGTGCGGATGAGTCTGCTTCAAGCACTTGGTCTTTAATTGCGGCGAAGTTTTCGGCATAACCGGCAAATACTTCTAAGCCTTCAACTGGCGTGAACCACACCGCACCTGCTGAGAACAATAAGTCAGAATCTGAGTTAACTGATTTTGACGCATTGTTGTAATGGTCTTTGCTTTCTAGGTCAACGAAGTATTGCTTCACGCCAGCACGGAGTGTTAACGACTCCATCTCATAAGAATCTTCAAGGTAAGCCATCATCGTTTCTACAGGGTATGTACGGTCGTATTGTACCCAGTATGGTGTATGGTCAAATTCGTAGCTGCTCTTAGAATCAAGAATCTTATGCCAATCACGGTGCTCTGAACGCTCGTAATCTTCGTACCAGAAACCCGCACGAACGACGTTTGTGTCTTCGCCGATTTTCTTTTCCCATGTTAAATCCGCATTGATCCCGTAGCGGTCTTTTTCATAGTGTGTATGACGGTAAGAACCCACTGGGATTGCGCCATTTTCGTAACAAGCAGGGTCGTATTCTGCACCTGCACCGCCGTAAGGGAAGGTGATAGCGCTTTGGCAACCCGCATTTGGTGCAAGCGCTTTACCGTCGGCATCCACGAAGAAAATTTTGCCAAGTGAGCTGCCGCCATGAACCGTATTACCTGAAATCAGTTCGCTGTTTCCATTCGTACCATCGTTTGTAACGTCTACTAAGTACGGTGGTACCCAGTCGCCACGGCCTTCGTTATTGTGGAAGTAAGCATTCGCTTTTAACTCTACTTCACCGATCATGGTGTTGACTTCAACATAACCAAACAGGTTTTCACGAAGCGTAGACCAACCTTGACGGTACACTTGATCGACGTACGGAATGCCAGTCCATTCGCCTAAAAGACCATCTGACTCTGGGTTTTTCTTGAAATCAGCTAAAGACACACGTTGGTAGTTGTCTTCATGCACGTCGTCGTAAGATAGGTAAGCGGTTACTTCAAAGTTGCTGTCCATACCGTTAACGAATTTTGCAGCAAAGTGGTCACGTTTGTTTTCTGCGGTGCCTGTGATCCAGTCGCTGTTGGTCGAGTTCGAGTAGCTAACCCAGCCATAGGTATCTTTAAACAGTTCACCCGTTTCAATGCGCATGTAATATTTCTGCGCGTCAAAGTTACCTAATGAAAGGCTGGTAATAATCGCCTTGTCTGTACCTGGATTAATAGTTGTAAAGTTGAGAGTACCACCAAGTGCTTCATTAGAACGAGAGCCGATATCCGCAGTACCTTGTGATACTTCAACTGTTTCTAAGTTTTCAGTATCAATGTAACGATTCGCTTTCGCACCGCCGCCGTAGTTTGAGTTACCATTCGCGATACCATCAATCGTGATACCTACTTGCTGTTCATCTAAGCTCAATTGGAAGCCACGAATCGACACCGTCGTTGACCAATCGTCGGAACCAAATGTGTCACCTTCGTTTACCAAAACACCAGGAAGGTTATCAATAACGGCAAGTGCACTGGTCATTGAAGATTGTTGCTTGAACATTTCTTCAGACGTTGCGTTGTTTGCATAAGACACGCTTTTGCCAACGGCAACGACTTCTTCGATTTCTTTGTCCGTCGCTTTTGTTGCTGTTTCTTCAGCAAATGCGTGCGTTGTAAAGGTCGCCGCAATGGCTAAAGCAAGTAAATTAGGTTTAGAGAGCGCAGAGAGAGTACGTGTTTTCATTTTATCCTCGTAACGAATTGGTACATACCAAAGTAGAAAGCGGGACAAATACTAATCACGTCTTATTACAGAGAGTTTACAGAAATATGTATAATTTAATTTTTTGGTACATACCAAAAATTTTATTTTTTGGGCTGGAGTTGTTGCTCTAATCTTTTTGTGCTTACATATCATGTCGATGATTTACGATGAAAAGTTAGAAGAGTAATGACCACCCCAAACTATGCCTATGCTCAAGTTCGAGAAGCGATAACACAAAAAATTGTGGAGCAAACCATGTCAGGGAGTTTACCTGCTGAGCGTGAGTTGTGTGCCGAATTTAATGTTGCAAGGTCTACGCTTCGGCAGGCTCTTGGTCAGCTTGAAAATATGGGGCTAATTTATCGAAAGAATCGTAGTGGGTGGTACGTGTGCCCACGTAAACTTAAATATGACCCCATGCAGCACGTTTCTTTTTTGCATTACACAACCGCACAAGGTTTTCAGCCTTCAACAGAATTGATTGAGCAGAGAAAACAAAAGCCAACAAAAGAAATTGGTACGGCACTCGAACTGGATGGGCGACAAAGCATCACCAGTATTTTACGTGTTCGCTCTGTCGATGGCCGTGCGGTTGTGGTTGAAGATCTTAATTTCTCAAACAAATTATTACCTGACATCGATAAACATGATCTGTCGCTGTCCATTACCTTATTATTAAAAAACCATTATCACCATCATGACGTATTCTATGATATCAGCGTCGAGTCCTGTTGTTTGTTTAACCCAATTGCGCAGCACCTTGATACTTACGATGGTGCTTTAGGCTTGAAAGTAACGCGTATTGTACGCGATAAAGACGGAGTGCCTTTTGAGTACGATCGTGAATTTTGGCGACACGATGCGCTTATGATTGAGAACAAAACCAAACTCAACTTTTAATGCCTGTGGTGGCGACTTAGTATGGCGTTACTTTGGAGCCTGTGTAATTATGGTCAGTCTTTTAGTTTGCTCTGTTAATTGTTTTGATAGCCGAATGAGCTAGGCTAAACCGCGTTAGCGGGGCTGTTATTTACGTTACACCTCTTTTTTCGTGTCCAACGTATGCCCGACTGACGAGTGCGACGTGTCCCTTATTCAGTTTGTAAAACAACTGCAATACTCTTTTATTACACTTTTGATGATGTAGAGATGACGTACTGGTCCATACCAAATCCGTCTAAATGCTTATTTCATCGAAGTGATGTGCATGAATTTTCAACTCCAATCTTATCTCAGCCGAAATAGTGTGTTGTTTTGTATTTATACGATTATTGCAGCATGCAGTACGTACGCGTTTATGTATGGTTTTCGTAAGCCCATTGCGGTTGGTTTATTTCAAGAAGCGTCTCTCTTTGGGTTGTCATTAAAAGCCCTGTACCTTGCGTCGCAAATATTAGGTTATGCGCTATCCAAATTTATCGGCATTAAGATTATTTCCGAATTAGAAAGTCACGGCCGTGAAAAAGCGATTCTCTTCTTAGTAACGATTGCGTGGCTTGCGTTATTAGGATTTGCACTCATCCCCGCACCTTGGAATAGTGTCTTTATGCTCATTAACGGTCTCCCGTTAGGTATGGTTTGGGGAATTGTTTTTAGCTATTTAGAAGGGCGTAGAGTGACGGAAGTCCTCGCGGCCGGCTTATGCACCAGTTTTATCGTGGCATCGGGATTGGTGAAAAGTGTGGGCAGCTATTTGATGTTAGACTGGTCTGTATCGGAATATTGGATGCCATTTGCCACCGCAACCGTGTTTTTTCCTTTGCTCGGATTATCGGTTTGGATGTTAAGCCAAGTACCGCCACCGAATCCACAAGATATCGCTCATAGGAAAAAGCGTGAGCCCATGACCAAATCAGACCGCAAAGCGCTGCTGCGTGCTCTAGGCTTTGGTTTGACCTTGCTGATTATTGGCTACATTTTACTGACTATTCTACGTGATTTGAGAGACAGCTTCATGGCGGACATTTGGCTCGAAACCGGATTGTCTGGCACACCGGCGCTCTTTACGTACACGGAAATTCCGATTGCGCTTGTCGTGCTTGCACTCGTGGCGTTACTTAAGCTTATTCGGAACAATCATGTGGCGATGGTTTTAAACCATGCTCTGATATTCGTCGGTTTTTTACTTTGTTTTTGTACGTCCTTGGCTTACGCCAATCAAATGCTTGAGCCCATTACTTGGATGGTTCTAAATGGCATTGGGCTTTATTTGGCCTATGTGCCGTTTACCTCCAGTCTTTTTGAACGCTTAATTGCAACATTCAATCGACCTGCAAATGTCGGCTTTCTCACGTATCTTGCTGACTCATTCGGTTATTTGGGTACGGTTGGTGTCATGCTGTATCAAAGCCTTTCAACTTCTGAAGTGAATTGGAACTCTTTCTTGACACAACTTAGCATCGTAACAGGGCTAGTTGGGGGAGTTCTGACGGTTGGTTCGCTCTTGTTTTTCATCAAAAAAGAGCGTGAAGAGCGTTCGAATTCGCCTTCCTTAGTGCTTTCTGGTGTAATTAATTAAGCACAAAACGGTAACTTGATTGTTTCATTTTTGTGGTTATAGTCTTTGTTCGCTCCTATAGGAATTCGAGCGTTTTGCAGTCGCTTGTTAGGTCACTCAAACACGTATTGGCTCGCCAAATTGAGGCGGTCAAACAAGGAAGCCCATTATGACAAAGCAAATCGATTTACAAACCTCTACCACTATTTTCAATACCCTAACGTCCTCGCTTGGCGATTTTGCCAAGCAAACTGTCTTTGAAGAAAACCTGCCGATTGAAGCATGGAATTTTGACTTTGCTGCAGGAAAAGGGAAACTGTCTGGTGACCTGTCTATTGAGTTATTCAACTCAAAAGATGACACAGACAGTGACGCTATTATCGGTGTTAAACCCAGCAAGGTTGATATGACGAGTCTTTCGCCTGCCATTGAATTTGATGGTAACGCTTGTTGGATGAAATATAAGGTGAAAACAACGTTAAAAGGGTCCGCTCAACATTCGATAAATGACTTAGCGATTGGCGCCAATGCTAATGTCACCTCCTATGTATCAGCCTATAAAAAGCACGAAGCGAATAAGTTCCTTGGACAAACGATTGTTAGCGACCTTCAAGTGATGCCGTTTGTCTTTGATCAAAGTGATCTAGATAACTTGTCTCACGCGGAAGCGATGGTTTTCGATACAGTCGGCACACTAAAGGCAGAAGCGACGTTTAGTTGGGGGGATATATTTGCACAGCGAATGAGCCTGTTCAGCCAATGGCTAGGTGAAGGGGAGGTGATCAACCTAAAACTAGACGCTTCACTCAAAGCACAAATGCAGGTGGTGATCGAAGGCGGTTTTAAAGTGGTGTTTTCCAAAGATGCGACTACGCCGGCCAACCTGCGTGTTGGTATCAAACGCTCAAGTAATCGTGGGGGTGGTGTGGCTGTCAGTGCCGGTATTACGGCGCAATTACAGGAAACGCCACAATTCAATACTCTTGTGGATGAGACGTTAGAGGCCATTTTTAAACAGCCGCAGGCTGTGGTGGATGCAATTGCAAATTATGTCTCGTTAGAGACGTTAGAGGATGGCGACAAACAAGTTGTTGAAGCGTTGATTGCTCGATTTGGGATTGATGATGAACTTGAGCAACTTCAGAAATTGCAAGCCAAAGTCAAAGCAATTAAAGAGAGTGTTGCCTCAGAACTTAAAAAGGCGGCGAGTGAAAAAGCCGAACTCAGTTTCGCGTATGAATATGCTCGTTTGTCAGCGAGCAAGTCGATATTAGAGGTTGTAGTGAAACCGGCAAAGTTTGCGCAAGTACATCAACTCGCTATTTCTGGACGTATTTTAGAGATTACGGCGCTGTCGCAACTCAGTGACGACATCGACATTGAGAATTTCTTTTGGCAAAAAAGCACCACGATTGAACAGTCTTGGGGTTTTAACCTTGGTTTTGCAAAATGGAAAGCGTCGAGTAAAGACTTCGATAAAATTCAATACATAGAAAACCGGGATACTTCGGGACTCGTGCAATTATCAACGGTCGCAAAACGTGGATACCAAGATAAGGTCGGTGGAAATAAACGCAATTTCTATATCGAATTTGACGCAGTCATGCCGGACTATGAGGCACTTCAAGCGATCACGGTCAATTCGTTTGACTTAAGCTTGAACCTTACTCATACACTGGAGGAAGGAACGATTGATTCAAGCGATATCGAAAACATCGTAGATGACCTTATCATCTGGGACCTTGCCAGTCTTGAACAAATAAGCGAATTGAAGCAGGACCTTGAAACGAATCTAATGCACGCCAGCGACATTAAGTTTATCAAATCACTTCATGTTAAACCGAGTGGGTTAAGAAAACTTTTGCCATTGGTGACTTCTTTGCCTACAGCGATAATTGCTAAATCGTTGGCTGCAGCGCTTCCTTTGCATAGTGGCTTGAAAGAAGTTAGGTCAACTGGTGTGCGCACTTTCTTTTATACCCCTATTTTTGAAGCGATCTTGCAAGGCGATTTAAAAACTACCGATGGAATAGGGGACAGCACCTGTAAACTGCTCAAAAAATACGGCTATTCAGCCGCAGGGAATAAAGAAAAGGATTGGAGAAAAAAGGAAGCCATTCTCTTATTGCGCACGTTTGCCATACGCATCCGAGTATCCGAATTGATGTTCAGCATGTGATTGAAGGTTTTGCGTTACTTAATCAAGCGGTCGCATTAAACGGCAAAAAAGAAGTCTTAACAAAAGCTTACCGCCTTTTTGATGATATGGGCGAGCAAGGTTTCTATGTGCGCTTTTTTGGTCATTTGTTGCTGAATACCGCGAAACAGGACGAGCGTGTTTATAACCTCATTGAACGCAGTTTAAAAGTTGAGTATGCCCAAGACGGTGTGCCAAAAGAATTGGTGTTGTTTAAAAGATAACAACGGCTGTTCTGGCCTCGGTGTGATCAACGAGGCCACTCTATTCCAGCAGGCGTTTTCTGCTCTTATCGAACAAACCTTCCTTTTACATAATGGGTTCAAGCGGCGCGAATATCGATTGTCAAAATAAAGAATTCGAAATAGTCCAAGACTAATGCCTCAAAAAACAGGATAATTGCTACTATTGAGAACATCTAACCAGCATGCCTTCGACATCAAGTTTGATGGTAACGATTTCTTGCTGGCCTAAACTGACCAAGTCGGGACACATTCCATGGAAATTAAAGTTAATTTTCTTGATAACTTGCGCTTAGAAGCCAAGTTTGATGATTTTACGGTTATAGCTGACCAACCAATTCGTTACAAAGGCGATGGCTCTGCGCCAGGTCCATTCGATTATTTTCTAGCGTCTTCAGCGCTGTGTGCGGCGTACTTCGTAAAAGTATATTGTAATGCGCGTGAGATCCCGACTGATGGGATCCGTCTGTCGCAAAACAACATCGTTGATCCTGAAAACCGCTACAACCAAATCTTTAAGATCCAAGTTGAATTACCTGAGAGTATTTCGGAAAAAGACCGTGAAGGAATTGTGCGTTCAATCGACCGTTGTACGGTTAAGCGTGTTGTGCAAAATGGGCCAGAATTCCAAATCGAAGTCGTCGAAAACTTAGATGTAGATGCACAAGCAATGCTCATGGTGCATCCGGATGATGACGCGAATACGTTTATTTTAGGTAAAGATTTGCCACTTGAACAAACGATTGCCAACATGACTTCCATCCTTGAAGACTTAGGCATGAAAATCGAGATTTCATCTTGGCGTAACATTGTGCCAAACGTTTGGTCTTTGCACATTCGAGATGCCGCGTCTCCAATGTGTTTTACAAACGGGAAAGGGGCGACTAAAGAAAGTGCGTTGTGTTCGGCTCTGGGTGAATTTATTGAACGTTTGAATTGTAACTTCTTCTACAATGATCAGTTCTTTGGCGAAGAAATTGCCAATGCCGACTTCGTGCATTATCCAAATGAGCAGTGGTTCAAACTGGGTGAAGAAGACGAATTGCCAGAAGGCATTTTGGATGAATACTGTCTAGAAATATACAACCCAGACGGCGAGCTTTGTGGTTCACATTTGATTGATACGAATTCGGGCAATGTTGAGCGTGGAATTTGTGCTTTGCCGTTTAAACGTCACTCAGATGGAGAAACGGTATACTTCCCATCAAACTTAATTGAAAACTTGTTCTTAAGTAATGGCATGAGCGCGGGCAACAATCTGTTTGAAGCGAAGGTACAGTGTCTTTCTGAAATCTTTGAACGCGCGGTTAAACGCCAAATTATCGAACAAGAAATTGTGTTGCCGGACGTCCCGCAAGACGTTCTTGCGAAGTTTCCAAAAGTTGTTGCAGGTATCAAGGGACTTGAAGAGCAGGGCTTCCCGGTAGTCGTTAAGGATGCATCACTTGGTGGTCAATTCCCAGTGATGTGCGTGACACTCATGAACCCGAAAACAGGCGGCGTGTTTGCCTCATTTGGTGCACACCCAAGTCTTGAAGTAGCACTTGAGCGCAGTCTAACCGAACTGTTGCAGGGTCGCAGTTTTGAGGGCTTAAATGATGTACCGAAGCCAACCTTCAATAGTATGGCAGTTCAAGAGCCAGAAAACTTTGTTGAACACTTTATCGATTCAACTGGTGTGATCTCATGGCGTTTCTTTAGCGCAAAGAAAGATTATGACTTCGTAGAATGGGATTTCTCAGGAAGTAATGAAGAAGAGTGCGAGCGTTTGTTTGCTATCCTCGAATCGATGGGGAAAGAGGCGTACATTGCTGAATTTACGGACTTAGGCTGTGCATGTCGTATTCTTGTACCGGACTATTCAGAAGTCTATCCAGTTGAAGATCTTGTTTGGGACAACACCAATAAAGCATTGGCGTATCGCGAAGATATTTTAAACCTGCATTCATTAGACGAAGAACAACTCGTTGCGCTTGTGGAGCGCTTAGAAGAAAGTCAGCTCGACAATTACATCGACATCATCACGCTTATTGGTATTGAGTTCGATGAAAATACCGTGTGGGGCCAACTGACCATTATTGAACTTAAGATTCTGATTTATCTTGCACTAGGCGAAATTGAAGAAGCGCATGAATTAGTTGAAGCGTATTTGCAGTTCAACAGTAATACAGTAGCGCGTAACTTGTTCTATCAAGCAATGCATGCCACGTTAGAAATCGCGTTGGATGAAGAAGAACTCGAAATGGAAGACTACATTCACAACTTCACGCGCATGTTCGGTAAGGAAGTAATGGATGCGGTTATCGGTTCTATCAATGGTGACGTACGATTCTACGGTCTGACGCCAACGAGTATGAAATTAGAGGGATTAGACCGCCATTTACGTCTAATCGAAAGCTATCAAAAACTTCACAAAGCACGCGCAGCAATTGCCGCGAAAAAATCGTAACTCGTGAACAAGGGGAAAGCCAAGGTGTATGTCTTGGCTTTCTTATCTGTACTCGCTCATCTCAGAAGATACAGTTTAAATGAACACAGTTTATGTGAATAGATTTAGGCTTTATCTGACAGACGCTATGCGAAAAGCGGACGATAGCTCAGGGTAGTTCCTGGACATAAACGTTTTAGGGCGATGGCTGTATTCGGCGAATTCCGCATAAAAATTTCTATGGGTTAACGCCCTGTTAAGGTGTGAGCGGCGCTTGGCTATACTTGAGCGAAGCGAAAATGCCAAGCGTTGCGAATCACTCTTAAATGCTTTGTTAACTTACATTTTTCATTGACGCATTGAAATTAATAAATACAATTGTAAACCATTGAATGAAAATTGAATGCGTGATGAAATACTTACTTTACATTTTCCCTACCATTGCAACAATTAAGTTATGTGATTGGCTTTACCTAAGCATTGTTAACGATTATAAACTAATCTATACGTTGACAATTGCGGCTCTTTTGCCACCTGTATTGTTGTCTTTTCGAAAAATACCACAAATTATTCACTTAAAGAACAAAACAGTAAAAGATAGTTACGTTGTATTATTTGATAAAACGAACCACAAAATAAAGACGCAAATCAATAGGTACATGAAGTTCTATGATATTTTGACTACAAGAATCATTATATTTTTTAGCACCAATGTATTCAAAAAGTATAATATTGAAAAATCAAAAATCGAACCGAAAATAATCTATGCAAAAGTATATAACTGTATTAGTGTAATGAATTGGGTATCGAGTACTATAGCCATTTTGATTTTGATGTTTTTAAATTTCGAACTCGAACTAGTTGGTAACTCAGATTTAGCTAATTTCTGGGCTCAAGAGAAGCTAGAAGCCTTCGTTGGAGGCTTATTAGGGTTCATAATTTACGTATTTCTTATTTTCCTAATGCTCACAGTTTACAATCCTCTTTCAGATTTTAATCAGGCAGATAAACCTTCGTAAGTTAACATTTTATTCGTGCGCATGCGCGCTTACCTCGTTGGACCAGTGAAAACGCGCACAGTTAACTATCTGTATGTAAAGAACTTATCAGCATTCTGCTAAATATACCATTAGGAAAAATGCGCATGCGCGTTTCCCAAACCTATTATCTCAAATCGCAAATAAATAACTTGTTGATAAAAAAATAACATTCTTAATTTATTCATGCGTAAACGCGCAAAGACTTTTTCATTATTTCCCTTGATATCCGAGAATTTCAAATAGCACTGTATATACACAGCCCTGTAAGGTGCGCATAAATACCAGGATCAGGTCTTGAATCGTGCAAAGTCTGCACAAAGCAAGACCTGACCCCTTACACTGGATACCGAATCTACCAGCAAACGCTGACCCATTGTCGCTTCTGATACTCTTTTACAGAAGCTGGAAAGTACTTTGAATACCCTGTTCACGAAGGGAGGTCAGTTTCTGATACGCCTCACTGTTATACCAGTTTCTGGCGCTGTCTTTATCTGGAAACTCGATAATGGCTTTTGTAGTATGCAGGGTTTCGCCATGCAATATTTCCACTTCACCCTTGGCAATAAAATGCCCACCATACGACTCTAACGTGGGTTGTGCCTGTGCACTGTACTCGGCTAATTTTTCTGGATTGATAACGGTTGCTTCGACAATAATAAAGCTCGTCATGTTGTTTCTCCTTGTGTAGATGAATGAACAGATATAGCTTATTATTGTGCTGATGATTGAACAATATTAAAAAAATTAACACTCTGTTTAAAAATATGAACAACATAAGACTCGCACCACTGCTGCTTATTTTTGCCGAAGTGGCGACAAAACGCTCCTATACCGCCGCCGCTAAAAAGCTTGGCATCAGTAAATCCGCTATCAGTCAGCAGATTAAGCGACTAGAAGAAGATCTAGGTCAGCAGCTTCTCATCCGCAGTACCCGAGGCGTTGTGCTAACCTCTGCGGGTGAAACCTTACTGGCCCGTAGCGAGCTATTAGATGAGCAGCTCAATATGGCATTTAAAGAGCTCAACCGAGTGAAAACTCAACCCAGCGGGCCATTTAAAGTGTCTATTCCCCCCTTTTCGGAAAAAGAAGTGGTGATGCCTGCAGTTCGACAACTGTGTATAGAATTCCCCAAGCTTATTCCTGAAGTTGTGATCACAGAGAAATGGCAAGATCTGATAGAGCATAATCTCGACGCGGCTATATTCGGTGGGGATATTAAAGATTGTGATTACCGAGCACTGCCAGTTAGCAGCGTTTCAGAAGTTTTCTGCGCATCCTCACGCTATCTTGCTCAATTTGGGATGCCTAAAAATCTTGATGAACTTGACCACTACAAATTCATCTCCACTGCATGGCATAGACCAAAAATAGAAGTGTTCGATAATCACTTGGAGAACAAGCAGCTAATTTCACCGCCTCATAGCGTTAAAGTAAATAGCCTAATCACGGCACTTGAAGCTACGCTATTAGACATGGGCATCGCCCTTCTACCAGAGTTTATTGCTCAAGCTCATATTGAAAGCGGGGCATTACAAAGAGTGCTACCAAACCTTCGTGGCAGAGACTGGCATTTCTACTTTTTGCATCAATACGCAGGTGAGAAACCGCAGCACATCACCCGATTTTATCAACTCTATCGGCACTACTTTTTAAAAGCCTGCGGCAAAATGGCAGAGTAAACAAAAAAACTGAAGTCGGCCCTAACAAATTGGACTAAGGCCATTTATAAAAATTTTGAAGTGCTGTGCCACCAGAAATAGGCGAAAACTGGCGCACTAGCCGATTACGCGCAGCACATACCCAAGGGTTAGAAAGGTTAGTTGCTTTACCTATCTGCCAAGATAGACTTACCACCTGCCTTACTTTTTTAAAACGTACCGTTTGAAACTGCTGAAAGGCCTTGGCAGGACTTTCATATTGAGCAAGCTGCTCTGCCAAAACAAAGGAATCTTCAATTGCTTGAGCCCCTCCCTGACCCAAATTAGGGGTCATAGCATGAGCAGCATCCCCTATTAATACAATAGACTTTTGATACCATTGAGCTAAAGGTGACAAGTCATGCAGGAATGAATCGATCAATGCCTCAGGGGGTGTATGCCTTATAAGTTCTAGTACAGGGGCGCAATAATGGCAGAACTCCCGTAACAATATATCGCTGGGACATTCAGAATCTGTGATATTGACATTCTTTTGATACAAGGTTGCATACCAGTACACTTGATCATTAGAAATCTGAACAAACCCAAAACGAGACCCGTTACCCCATATTTCGGTAAACTGGTTTAGCCACTTGGATGAAAGCGAAAAATTCGCAATGCCTCGCCAACACCTTTGACCAGAGTAGCGTAATGCACTGCTCGGAAATAGCTGTTTCCTTATTACAGAATGAATACCATCTGCACCGATTAAGAAGTCGCCACGTTTACTCACCGAATTGTTAAAATCAACGCCAACGCCCTCTGAAGCAACCTTCACCCTTACACATTCGTGCCCTGTATGAACCTTCTCTTTCCCAAAAGCGTTGAGTAATACTTGCTGTAATACACCTCGATGCAATGCAATTGTATGATACTCGCGGTTTGCTACCTGATAACAAGACGAGCTCCGTGTAATAGACTTCCCCTTGTAATCCAAAATAGAAAATGAGTGAACAGGGTAACCAATCGACTCTATTTGATCCGCAAGTTGATACTGCTCTAAAACAGCCATCGCATTAGGCGGAAGTAGAATCCCAGCACCAACAACAGTTAATAAAGGAGTGGCATCAAATACCTCTACATCAATATTTTTGGCTTGCAAGGCAATAGCAGAAGAAAGCCCGCCTATCCCTGCACCAATAATAATCCCTGTCATAGTCACTTCTTTTAACTAAGCTTTAAAAAATAGATAGACGCAGCTTATTACCATATTACTAATTGAACAATCATCTATAACTTAACACCTTGTTTATTTATATAAACAAGGTAGAGCTTGCACCGATTCAGCTTATTTTCCAATGGTCATATCGTAGGTAGTATTTCGCATCAGGAGAATGCGATGGGTAAAAATAATAGTATCACTCTTGGCGAAAACTATGATGGCTTAATTAGGAAATATGCAATTAAGTCGGCAACATGAGATATTCTTGCTGACTTAACCTTGACCTTTGTAGTTCCACATTTGACGCTTCGTACCCGATTGAGGATTGCTACAAGGCCAATAAAAAAGGTGAGAAAAACCATAGCGGACATTGGATATAGCAAATTTAACTCCTTTAAAAAAGCGAGATAAGCAGCTGTCAGATCAAGCCTGAATTAGTACATATTAGTCACCGCTCTTCAATTGCCTGACTTCTTCCGCAGAATACTAGGGTCACGAGAATACTAGGGTCAGGTCTTGAATCGGGTCACGAGAATACTAGGGTCAGGTCTTGAATCGTGCAAAGTCTGCACAAAGCAAGACCTGACCCCTTAAACTACTAAACTACTGTGGGAGTCATACCAACGCCCGCATAAAGGGCAATAATTAGAGCGAAGCGACAGTGCCCATGTGTTACTGTCCCAGCGAGCCTGCGAGCGATTTAATGCGATTGTTATATGCGCCCCGATAAAACCTGCAATACTTGCTTTTTACGCTTATAAAATTCCGTTTTGTTTAATCTAGCTATTGTTTCTTTTGACGTGAACTTATGCCAGTTCCTATCTGTTTTATAATTTAGTTTAAGCAGATCCTTATTGAAAAATTGATGTGCGCAGTTTTCTAATTCGCTTGCTATATCAATAAAATCGTTACGTATGATAACGCCTGCCTCTTGAAGTGAATTATCACTAGCTTCTCTTGAGTGCTCATTAAGATTTACGAAGTAATCTAAGAAGAAACTCACTTCTCTTTTAACTGAAGCAGAAAACCACCTGTCGCATCTATTTTGAAGAGATACAAATGCTTCGAGGAACTCATCTTTACTTTTCTGAGACTCCATGATTATTGGACATCTTTTTAGCTCACCTTGGCTATCCTCGCCTCCTAGCAAGACCATAGTTCTGATCCAACTAACCATTGAGAGTAGGGACTCGTGAGCTTCCAATTTTTTATCTAGAAGTTTCTCTGTTACTCGAAGCTTAGACTCTTTAGTTTTAGTAGCGTAATTGATTAAGCCGGTAATCAAAGAGCCTACTATGGCTCCAGATAAAGCAAATACTGCACTAGCATTTTTTACTAAAAACTCTTCCATGTAAATTTCCTACATCGCATATAACGCCCTGTTAGGTAAACTTATGGCCATGGGTAAGAGTAAGCCTTACTCAGCTCCGCTATCCACAATTCTTCTCTGGCCTCTTTTGTCTTTGGATCAGGCTTACGGTTTAGTCGCTCCATAGCCTCATAAAAACCAGGGCCAGGAGAGTTACTGTTTACACCAATGACAACTGATGTTCTAAACGGGCGCCCCGAATTAGCATCCTGTTGGTCAAGAACTTCAAATATCTGACTCAAGGGGTGCGATGACCATGCCCCATCAAAGTCAGGAAGGCCAAATACCTCAGCGATAGAGGAATAGTTAGTAGTTCTTTGAGGGCGAGCTTTTAATACGCTCTCTAGATACTCCCCTACTAAATTTGGTTCTAGCATCATTTTTCTCCATATCTACACTAGGTTTTCCTAACGCCGCAAGCAGCGGCGAGCGTAAGCGAGTCCAGCACCGAAGGTGCGATTCTGACTTGCCTTGTTATATTTCGTTTTTCACTAAACGTGAGTGATAAATATCAAGTTCTTTACAAACTTCTCGATACTTGATTTCAGCTTCTGCAAATTTATCTCTGCAAGCTTGAGCAAAGCTATCATCTTTGCCCCAATCTTTAGCGGCTTTCATCTGATTATTCATCTCAGCTATGTAACCACTTTTTAAATCAAGTAGAGCTTTAAATCGATTCAGCTCGTTTGCCTTTTTAGCTTCCCTAACAGCCCAGCGAGCATATAAAGCTGATAAGCCTGCAACTAAAACAGCAATAATTGATATGATTTCAGCTGACATAGAGCAGAACTCTCCTAGAAATATAACGCCCTGTTAAGGTGTGAGCAACGCAATACCGAAGCTCCCGCATACCACCTTAAACACCAAACGCAACGCATAGTAAAAATGCCACGCGTTGCGAATCACCCTTAAACAGTTTGTTATGTTCTAAGCCACCCTATTGCGCTAAATGGGATTAACTCAAGCTAATGAACTACTTCTTATCTTTGTCGTTTAAGTGATCACGTTTGCTAGTTACTGGGATACCATAGGCTTTCATGCTACCAGCATGTTTAAGGCAATAAGGACAATTGTAGTCCTCTGACTCTCGGCTACCTCCTGGCACTCCCATTTGATCTTCTACCGAAAATTTCTTGCCACAGCCCGTATTTGGGCACGTTTCAATTGACATAAAATACACTCCTTTTTCATTTATTACTTATCACTATGCAAAGCACTATGCTAATTGTTTGCAAGTAGTTGATAATAAGCACTTTGACACGGCTGGAAAGAACATAACATTTTATTCGTGCGCATGCGCGCTTACCTCGTTGGACCAGTGAAAACGCGCACAGTTAACTATCTGTATGTAAAGAACTTATCAGCATTCTGCTAAATATACCATCAGGAAAAATGCGCATGCGCGTTTCCCAAACCTATTATCTCAAATCGCAAATAAATAACTTGTTGATAAACAATAATATTCTTAATTTATTCATGCGTAAACGCGCAAAAATTTTTCATTATTTCCCTTGATATCCGAGAAATTCAAATAGCACTGTATATACACAGCCCTGTAAGGTGCGGAGTTATCATGAGTCTAAAAAGCCCATTTCTGAAAGGTCTTCAGGAAGAAATGCGTATGCGTGGTTACAGCATTAAAACAGAAAAAACCTACCTATATTGGTTTAAGGCATTCGTTAACTTTCACCACAAGCTGAATCGAAATGGGGCAAAATGGGTTACTCCTTAAGGTCCGCTTCTAGCGCACAAGCGACGGTCTGATTTGATTCAGTTCAATTAGAGAAATCTGAAAGTGCAAGTTAGGACTGATTCATCTTATCCCTTCATTGTGCCAAACCTTACTTATTCTCAAAATTCCTTTCGTTATATGCCTCAGGTATTGATGATTAGACACCAATTGAAGTGTGACTTAATCGGACATTCGTCACTTATCCAAGTCCGCAACTGTCTGTAAAGCATATCGTTATGCCATGTATCTTGAATGAAATTTTCATTATATTAAATAGGTGTTGATGGTTGAGGAGACTACGATGAAACGATTTTTAGGCTTGATACTGGTGATATTGTGCGTGTCAGTTCGTGCAAATGAGGCGCTTCAATCTACGGTAGATGCGTATTTCTCGACGTATGCGAAAAGAACAGATTTTGACGCGTTTATGGCGTTTTATGCCGAAGATGCCAAGTTGAACGATGTTATTTATGGGCATGTAGCGGAAAATAAGACGCAAATAGCGTCGTTTTTCGACTGGTCTTCGGGGCAGTTTTCAACCCTTGATAGCCAACCTACGCTGACTATCACTCAGCAAATGATCAATCAACAAAGCGTGGTGACCAAAGGAACATTTAACGCGTTTTCTTTCAATGGAAAGACTATGGGGCCGTGGGAGTTTGTGATTTGGCAAGAATTTAACGCATCAGGAAAAATCGTTTTACAAGAGGACTGGATTAACTACACGCCAAAGAAAATTATGGTTAGCGAGTAAGTCTATATTAATGACGTAACCTCAATATTGGTTATTTCAAATCTTGTTCCTTTTTTGTATGTATGTTAATTTTGTTTACATAATATCAAGTGGTTATACGTTATTTTTCACTTTATATTTGTTCAATAATAATAAACTAAAAGGAAAAAGAGTTTTGAAAAAATGGTTAGGTCTTTTCTTCTACGTCTGGTCTGCAAATCTACTGGCTGCAACGTATGAAACGGAGCATTTTACTGTTCAATACGATGACAATGTGCCACTTGAAATCGCCAAAAAATTCTCGCAACGCGTCGAAAAAAATAGACAAGTTGTGCTCGCTTATCTAAGTCAATCCGTTGAATACAAAGGGACACCCATTAAAGAGCGATTGATTGCGAACATTTCGAAAAAAGTGAATATACCTTTCCAAGCTAAAAATCAGATCTATATTCCCGAAAAACGCGTGCTGGCCGCTTTTTCAAATGATCAAAATAACGCTGAACAGTCCGGATTAGCTGTTATTCATGAATTGACACATGTCTATGCTGTCAGTTCGTATCGCCAAGGGGAAGAGGAAGGTAAAGGGCATCGTTTTTATGACGATGGGCTTGCTGTATTTTTACAGCACCGTTTTGGAGAATCACAAGAGTATCCTGACTTTGGGCGCGACCTTTATCAGGTCGTCGCTGAAAAAGCGCTGGAAAATAAAGGGCTCGTGCCACTGGCCGATTGTGAAAAAGTACGTAATAAATCGGAGTCTGGCTTAGGTCGTCAACTTGCCTATACCCAAGAAGGGGCGTTTACTCAGTTTTTAATTGAGCGCTTTGGCTTCGATACGTATTTGAAAATTTATCAAGGCGAAGACATCAAAGCGGTCACCGGGGAATCCTTTGAAGAATTGGAGAGCGCGTTTGCTGCACTGATCCGTGTTATTCAAGCTTAACCATTCTAACTGTGAGTCAGTCGCTCGGTCTTTGTTGGCCGAGCGTTGTCTTTTTATAACAGGTCATTTTTGTCACGCTTCAACTTTAGCATCATAGGCTCAACGCTTTAACGCTAGCAGGCTCCGAGTGAGTCTCTAAACGATTGTACTTTACAAAAATATCGTCATGTCTGAAAACGTAAAGCAGTGTAAATGCACATTGTTTGCACACTTTCTGCCCAAAAACGAGATATAACTAATGTAATTTGGTTAAGTTCGTTAAAGGGTCGCAGAATGAAAACTCACTTCCAACTTCAGCTGCTGGTGATGGCAATCAGTAGTGTTTTATTAAATGGCTGTGGTGGCACAAGCAGCTCAACATCCAATGACGTTGCAACACCTGTGGTAACGGAGCCTTCAACACCCAGTACACCCATAACGCCAGTGGCGAATGCGGGGCTGGATATTCAAGTTAACGTGGGTGAAACAGCAACGTTAACTGGCAGTAGTAATGCGCAGACGGGTGATAGCGTAAGTTACCTTTGGACCTTAGAGAATAAGCCTGACACGAGCAATGCCGCTATCCAGCAGGCGACTGCACAGCAGACTACACTTGCGGTAGACAGCCCCGGAGCCTATGAAATTGGATTGCAAGTGACCATCAATGGCACTCAATCAGAAAAAGATTTTGTGATGATAACGGCAAGCAGCGATTCGACGGACATTACCAATCGAATTTTTGAAAACCGCTCCAATGATTGTCGAAATTATATTGGCCAGTTTTACGCGAGCGTGACAGACATTAAGCGCAATGCGGAATTTGTTGGTGACGTCGAAATCATAGAGAACACAACTTATTGTGTGTTTAATTCAAATGCGATTCCCAACCACGATTTTAACGACCAATCTGCCGCGTTTGCGACGAATGTGAGTGAACAATCCATGACTTTCAAAGTCGTTGTGCAACCGAGTATGGCGGCATCAACCACGGCACTGTCACTCGGTACGACCGAGGCTATTTTACTTAATGGTGTCACCGTCGATTTACTTGCAGCAGCCTGTTACGGTGTTGGAAATGAGCCTTTAGGTGAGGAAAAAATTGGATGCGGACCAAGTCAAAATGATAATCCATGGCGCTATGACCCAATGTCCTCACTAAACCAATTTGGTACGGATGAGCATCATGCGCATGTTCAACCCTCGGGTGAATATCATTACCATGGCAATCCAATGGCGCTCTTCAATCAAGAGTGTAATGGTATAGAGTCCGGCGTAATTGGGTTTGCCGCAGACGGTTTTCCACTTTTTGGCAGCTGCATCATTGATCCACAAAGTGGTGAAGCGCGAAAAGTGGTCAGCAGCTACACACTCAAAGATAATGGTGGCGTAAGGCAAAGTGTCAGCGGTTATCAAACGCCGGTCGCAGGGCAAGGTTCAATTGCAAGCAACCACTATGACGGACAATTTCGTGGTGATTGGGCCTATCAGGCTGGACTTGGCGATCTCGATGAATGTAATGGGATGACACGAAATGGCGTGTACGGTTATTACGTTACAGATCAGTATCCGTGGGTACTGAATTGTTTCAAAGGCACGATTGACAACTCGTTTTCAGCGGCTCCACAATTGGCTCGACGCGCTCACGCTCATGAGGAAGCGAATGTGCACACCCATGAAAACGGTGAAACACATTCTCACTAATCCATCGTAATTAACTAACTTCAGTTAAATAGGCGGCTGAATTGCCCGGTCTCGACGGGCAATTTCCTTTGCGGCAGCATTTTTCAAGACGAGAGAAATGGTCATTCGCGCTTTCTTTCACAATGTCACCGATGAGGCGTCTTAACCAAATAAGCCCTTGGTCATTATCTTGCCGTTTGTGCCAAAGCATCCCTATCTGATTGTATTGCATATTGACGGGCGTTTCATAAACCGCCAGTTCACCATTAAAGATCTCTCTATCAACGGCCATTGAGGGCACGACGCTTATCAAATCTGACGATTTGACCAAGGGGGCAACAGCTGAAAAATGGTTGACTGTCATTGCGACACGGCGTTGCAAACCCATTTGCAATAAAGCGACATCGGTCAGCCCCGTCGTATCGCCAGACATGGAAACCAACAAATGGTCAGCACTTAAAAACGCATCAAGACTGAGAGACGGCGAGGCCAAAGGGTGTTCTGGGCGCATTACGCAAACATAACGAGGGTTAAAAAGAAACTCTGAGCGAAGCACGGTATCAACCACCATGGGCGTACCGCACACCAAATCGACTTCAGCATCATGAAGCACGGACTCATTGTTTATGATGGTGTTTGGAATTGCGTAGACGTTCACATTGGGTGCGTGTTGTTCAATGTGTTTACGAAGCGGTGCCCAAATGGTGTTCACCATGATGTCTGACACGACAACACGGAATGTGCGCTTAGCGGTTGCGGGATCGAACTGTTCTGGATCCACAGCTTCTTCGAGTAAACGCAATGGATCGCGGATCTGAGTCCACAAGTTGCGAGCGTACGCAGTGGGTTGAACACCACGGCCATCCTTTACAAATAACTCGTCTTTCCAAGCGACACGCATGCGCGACAACGCATTGGAGACGGCTGGTTGAGTCATGGCTAAGCGATTGGCAGCCCGAGTTATCGAGCCTTCAGTCATGATGGCATCAAATACCATCAATAAATTCAAATCTTGAGTTCGCAACTCGATTCTCCTATCACCTCATTCAATATATAAAAATATATGATGAATGCTATATCAACAAATCATTTTTTTTATTTTTCGAACTTGGTCATAATTGCACATCAGTAAATACTGAGACCAAAATAGTCTCAATTTGAAGAAGGAAAAGACGATGATCCCGAGAAAATACGAGAATCTATTATTCCCTTTTCTGATGGCTTTGTTTATGTCATGCATCATGTCATTTGTAATCACGGTTATGAATGCCGGATTCGTGAACCATCTTTTAACCATTTGGCTTCGAGCATGGGCTGGAGCATTTGTTGTTGCATTTCCTACAATCCTCGTAGTTGGGCCGATGGTTCGTCGATTAGCCGCATGGTTATTAACCGATGAGACCAGAACGCTAGAAGCGTCCGAATAACGATTTCTTACCTATGAAGGCAAGGGATTGCTTTCTTTTACTTTTTTCCAGACAAGCACCTCGTTTAACACGGGGTTTTTGCGATTTATCTTCTCTAATATACATCATTATCCATGATGTATTTCATATAAACAAATAATTATTTTTATTTATTCGTTCTGTTCATAATGCACTTATTGAAAAATGGTCATCAATGAGGAAGGCATCATGAAACTAAATAAATTGGTCAGCGCGTTTGCAATGTTAGGGATATTAACGTTGTCGGCGTGTAGTGATGTATCAAGTTCGGAACCTATGCCACACGCCGCACCACAAGTGTCGGTCGCTCAGGTTATTAATGAAAAAATCAGTGATTGGGACGAGTTCACCGGTCGTCTAGAAGCGCCGGAGCACGTAGCACTTCGTCCACGCGTTTCAGGTTATATCAGTCGCGTTACATTCGCTGAAGGCGCAATGGTGGAAGAAGGGGAGACGCTTTTTGTTATCGATCAAGCGCCTTTCAAAGCAGAAGTAGCGCGATTAGAAGCTGAACTTGTGCAAGCAAATAGCCGCCTACAACTTGCCAAAACCGAGTTCGCTCGCGCCAGCAAATTACGTCAAAGTGCGGCGATTGCAGAAGAAGAAGTCGATAAGCGCAAGGCCCAAGTCCAGCAAATGGAAGGCCAAGTTAAATCGGTACAATCGTCATTGCAGCTTGCATTACTTGATTTGCAGTACACTGAAGTTAAAGCCCCAATTAGCGGTCGAGTTTCACGTGCGCTTATCACTCGCGGTAACTTTGTGAATGCAGGCCAAAGTTTATTAACCACGTTGGTTTCCAGCGATCGTGTGTACGCGTATTTTGATGCAGATGAACAAACCTTCTTAGAGTATATGCGTTTTGCGAAAGCAAGTAGCCAGCAAGAAATCCGTGAAGTTGCACACCCTGTCTTTATGCAACTTGCTGGCGAAGAGGAGTTTACGCACTCGGGTGTGGTGGACTTTATGGATAACCAAATCGACCCAACGACGGGAACGATACGTGCTCGCGCTGTCTTTAAAAACCAAGATGGTTCATTTTTACCCGGTATGTTTGCCCGTATTAAACTCAGCGGTGGCGAGAGCTACAACGGTGTGCTGATCGAAGATAAGGCCATTGGTACTGATTTAAACCATAAGTTTGTACTGGTTTTAGATGAATCGAACACGGTGCAATACCGCGCGGTTGAACTTGGCAATAAAATAGCAGGCCTTCGCGTCATCAAATCGGGCCTCGCTGGCAACGAACAAATTGTGGTTAACGGTTTGCAACGCGTACGACCAGGTACGCCTGTTTCGCCACAGCAAGTCGACATGGGTAACGCCTATAACCTTCAACAACTCAACAAATTGCAAAAGCGATTAGATGAGCAGCTGGAAGATTCGCAAATGGCGCTGTTAACGGCGACCGCGGGTTTAGGTTTGGAGGACTAAGATGAAGTTTTCTCAGTTTTTTATTCATCGGCCGATTTTTGCTGCGGTTATCTCACTGCTGATTTTCATCGGTGGTGCGATTTCCGTTTGGCAATTGCCTATCACTGAATACCCTGAAGTGGTGCCACCTACCGTTGTGGTGACGGCAAATTACCCAGGTGCAAACCCAAAAGTAATCGCAGAAACCGTTGCAACACCGCTTGAGCGCGCCATTAATGGTGTTGAAGACATGTTGTATATGTCCTCACAAGCCACTTCTGATGGCCGTATGACGTTAACGATTACTTTCGCCATTGGTACTGATCCAGACAACGCCACGACATTGGTGCAAAACCGTGTTGCACGTGCAGTTCCTCGTTTACCTCAAGAGGTGCAGCGTTTAGGCGTGGTTACGGAAAAGTCTTCACCCGACCTGACGATGGTGGTGCATTTAACGTCACCGGATAATCGCTACGACATGCTGTATCTGTCGAACTTTGCTGAGCAAAACGTCAAAGATGAGCTCGCGCGTATTGACGGTGTGGGTAACGTACGTATGTTTGGTGCGGGCGAATACTCAATGCGTGTGTGGCTTGACCCTCAGAAAGTAGCGGCAATTGGTTTGAACCCATCGGACATTGTCAATGCGATACGAAGCCAAAACCAGCAAGCAGCAGCGGGGAGTTTAGGTGCTCAACCAACTGGCGATAGCGATTTTCAATTGTTGATCAACGTTAAAGGACGTTTAACAGATGAAAATGAGTTTGCGGACATCATCATCAAAGTGGGTGAGAATGGCGCAGTGACGCGTCTGCGCGATGTGGCTCGAATTGAACTTGGCGCTAGTACCTATGCGTTGCGTTCATTGCTTGATAATCAACCTGCTGTTGCGTTGCCTGTTTTCCAAGCGCCTGGCTCTAACGCTATCCAAATTTCGGATGATGTACGTGCGAAAATGGCTGAATTGAAAAAGTCATTCCCAGAAGGGGTAGACTACAGCATTGTTTACGATCCAACCGTGTTTGTGCGTGGTTCGATTAAAGCCGTTGTAAATACGCTGTTTGAAGCTATTTTACTGGTTGTACTTGTTGTGGTGTTGTTTTTACAAAATTGGCGAGCGTCGGTTATCCCGCTGGTGGCCGTGCCGATTTCGCTTGTCGGTACATTTGCCTTTATGCACATGATGGGATTCTCACTCAACGCGCTGTCCCTTTTTGGTCTGGTACTGGCGATTGGTATTGTTGTTGATGACGCCATCGTTGTTGTCGAAAACGTGGAGCGCAACATTCATGAAGGGCTCACGCCAATCGAGGCAACAAAACGCGCAATGCAGGAAGTTACTGGGCCAATCGTGGCAACGACACTAGTGCTTGGTGCGGTATTTATCCCTACCGCTTTTATGTCAGGTTTAACGGGTCAATTCTACAAACAGTTTGCCCTGACTATCACCATATCGACCGTGATTTCGGCGATAAACTCATTAACGCTGAGTCCTGCGTTGTCTGCGTTATTGCTTAAATCACCTCATGCGCCGAAAGATTGGCTCACCAAGTTTATGGACAAAGCCTTTGGCCGTTGGCTCTTTGCACCGTTCAATCGATTGTTTGACCGTGGTGCCAGCAGTTACACCAAAGGTGTCGGTAAGTTAGTACGAATGAGTGGGATTATCGTGGTGTTGTACGCTGGACTCATTGGATTGACGTATCATCAATTTTCATCAACGCCCACGGGTTATGTGCCAGGACAAGACAAAGAATATTTGGTGTCGTTTGCTCAATTACCAGATGCGGCGTCGTTGGACAGAACCGAAGACGTGATTCGTCAGATGTCAGACATTATGTTGAAACACCCTGGGGTTGAACATGCCGTAGCGTTTCCGGGTCTTAACATCAATGGTTTTACTAATAGTCCGAGCAGCGGCATTGTGTTTGTGCGCTTGAAATCATTCGCAGAACGCCAATCACCAGAGCTTTCTGCGGGGGCAATTGCTGCACAACTCAATCAACAGTTCGGTGCAATTCAAGGGGCATTTGTTGCCATATTCCCACCGCCGCCAGTACAAGGTTTGGGGACGATAGGTGGATTCCGATTACAGATTCAAGATAAAGCGGGTTTAGGTTTTGAAACGCTTTATCAAGTAACTCAGCAGGTAGTGGGCAAAGCATGGGCGGCACCAGAACTGACGGGCAACTTTTCAAGCTTCCAAGTGAATGTGCCACAACTTGATGTTGATTTGGATCGCACCAAAGCAATGAGTCAAGGCGTTGATGTGGATACTATTTTCGATACAATGCAAGCGTACTTAGGTTCGCTGTACGTGAACGACTTTAACCGCTTTGGTCGTACTTATCAGGTGAATGTGCAAGCGGAAGACTCTTTCCGACAAGAGCCAGAACAGATCCGTCAAATTAAAGTCCGTAATCAATTTGGTGAAATGGTACCACTTGGCGCGTTCCTGTCAGTGCAGCATGCGGCAGGGCCGGATAGAGTGATGCATTACAATGCCTATCCGACTGCGGAAGTAAATGGCGCACCAGCACCAGGATTCAGCTCGGGTCAAGCGCGCGCAGCAATTGAGAAAATCTTAGATGAGACGTTGCCACTTGGCATGAGTTACGAATGGACTGAGCTAACGTATCAACAGATCCTAGCTGGCAACACATCGTTACTGGTGTTCCCATTAGTTGTGGTGTTGGTGTTCATGGTACTGGCTGCGCAGTATGAAAGTTTATCGTTACCGCTTGCGATTATTCTCATTGTGCCTATGACCTTGTTGTCTGCGATGACCGGCGTGATCCTATATGGCGGTGACAACAATATTTTCACGCAAATTGGTTTTATTGTATTGGTTGGTCTTGCAACGAAAAACGCGATATTGATTGTAGAGTTTGCTAAAGAGCTTGAAGACAAGGGGATGTCTACGCTTAATGCAATTAAAGAAGCGAGTCGCTTGCGTCTGCGTCCAATTTTAATGACGTCAATCGCCTTCATTATGGGTGTCTTACCGATGGTGACATCGACAGGCGCAGGGGCCGAAATGCGTCAGGCAATGGGAATTGCAGTGTTCTCCGGGATGATAGGGGTAACCGTATTTGGCTTAATTTTAACGCCAGTGTTCTACTTCTTACTACGCCGTAAAAAGGCAAAAGCAGAAACTCAGACACCGGTTACTGCGCTTGAACCTTCGCCGCAGCATACATAATCCGCTATTTTGAGGCATTCGATAGAGTTGCAAGGAATGCTCGATGACCAAACGTCGAATGCCTCATCCACCATTTTACATACGCCTAAACGTCAACTGCAGTTAGTTCTCGAATATTTAAACATTCTGAAGGGAGTCGTGAAAGCATGCGCATTGTTAGAACAGTTCAGAAAAAACCATTTTTGTCAGTGTCGATGAGGGGTATACAGCTGATGTGTGGCAGTGTAAAAAAGTGCCCCAATAATGTAGGATGAGGCACTTTGAGGTTTACCTAGGTCCAATGTTTTCCGACGGAGTTAGCCAATGGCTCTGCCAAACATAATTGCCATGAATGTAATAAAGCGTGTCATTATGGATAACTGAGCGGTCGTCAAAACCATAACCGATTGGAAACTCAGGTTGAGTTTCGTATTGCACGAGACTCGTACCATTGAAGGTCATTGCTGGTGTGTCCGTATCTTGAATATCAAAAAGCGCAAGCTCGTTGTGGTTCTCCCAACGCATACCGTCAGAACTGGTTTGTTCTACCCAGGTTTCGAGGGGAAGGGCAATGCGTGTCGTCTGACTATTCGCGTTAAGATACGTAAACGCATGATAATCGTATTCTACAGGTGTATAGGCCTGTTCAAAGGTGTGCGACGCAATTTGTGTCGGATGTTGTAAATCTTGAATATCAAACAGGGCGACTTTCGTCCCTTTACCTTGGATAAGTTCTCGTCCCGAATCGTCCGTAATAATATCTACGTCTTGGCCAATACCGAGTAACAAACGTTCAGATATAGGATGTAGGTAGGAAGAAAAACCGGGGATCTCAAGTGTACCCAAAAGTTTAGGTGCGGTTGGGTCATTCAAATCGAAGCTATAGAGTGGATCTGTGCGTTGAAATGTCACGACAAAAGCTTTGTTACCAAAAAATCGCACGGCGTACACGTCTTCAATAACCTCGCCACGTTCATCTGTTTTGCCAATAGGTTGGTCGGTGACTTCATTTGGGTATTTACCTACTTCAAGCAATTCATTTCCTTGCGGTTTCAAAATATGGAGTGTGTGTTTGAATGAGGCAAGGTCATTGTCTTGAGTTGTTAGTACTCTCAACGTATTTTCGTGTTCACTGATCCTTAGATTTGCCATCGTGCCTGAAAGTCGTCCAGCAACAACGCCGGAAGCTTGGTAAGTAATTTGTGATTCGTTGAGTGAAAATTGATGAAAGACTGTACGCTGTTGCGCCGCCCAGTCCGTCGTGTATACGTAAAGCGATTTGTCTGTGGCATACAGTCCATCTACTTGCGTATTGATACATACCGCTGAGCGTTCATCAGGATTACTCAAATTAATTTTAATCAGCGTAGTAATACCATCGTAGCCATCTTTTTCCGTCGCATTCTCTGCAATTAAGCAACTATCGTCATTAAACAGCACATCCTCTGATTTAGTCAGATTATTGGTAATTTTTGGCAATAAACTGCGGGTAGTTTGCCGTTGAATAAGATTAAAATTTTCTATTTGAGCAACAGCGGAATTATCTTGGTTTAACGATTCAACCGTTGGAAAGTAATTCATCACCAAGTACAGGTTGCCGTTGATGACACGACTATCGACGAGCTGTCCGTCGATACTGAAGGAGGCGGATGAATGAGGTTGTTCAGGATCCGAAACGTCAAAGTTGTCGATTTTAACGCTTTGCTCTATCGGTTGATAAGCAAATGGCATAATGTCAAATAACATGGGCTGGCGCAGGGTTACAAGCGACGAATCCGACAAGTACATGGCATTTAATCTATCGTCGTCTTCGAGTTCCATTGTAGAAACGGGCGTAATCACATCGTTGTTCGCTGTTTTTAAAACTCGAATGTAACTGTTGGGTGATTGAGTTGCGTTTAAATCATCCGCGTGATTGGCAGCAATAAACAGGTAGGTGCCGTTGTATTGCACTCGATTGGCTTCGTCAACGTTCTGCTCTTGCCGATTAGTTTGGCTGAAGCTTGCAGAAATAGGCGCATTTTCTCTGATTGAGTCATACAGTCCACTATTCCAAGCACCTACATTGCGTTGATAGATGCCGTTTTTTAAATTCCTTGCAAAAGTCACGCTATCAGCCTGCTTTAATGAAGAAATAGCGGGTTGCAGTTGATTAAGATCCGGTACTTTCACTTCGACGGTTTGCTCATTCGAGCAACCACATACCACACTTAAACAAATAATTGAGGGCAAAGCTAGTTTGTTCACGATGTTCTCCTTAGGTATAACGTGATGCTATTAACCTTGGCACAGGACGATTTGAGTTTCTGTTTTTGAGTGATATGGAATGTTATTTTCTGTTATTGCTGCTTTTTGAAGGGCAATAAATTGGTTACAGTGAACGTATGTCATAATGTGGAGAAGAATGTGAAAAAAGGGGCATGGATTTTAGCTTTAAGTCTTTCGTTCTCTGCGCTTGCCGAGGAACCATGCGACTTAGACACTGTACCCTGTCAACCCGTGAGTTCGTGGCAATTTAGCCTTGCATTTGGTTACGGTCAGATTGACAACCCATTACAAGGTGGTACGGACTTTCCACTATATGTAGTACCTCATGTCAGCTATTACGGCGAGAAATGGTTTTTAGAAAATACAGAGATTGGTTATACGTTTAGCGAGCACGCGAGTTTTGATGTCAGTGCCATTGTCGCGTTGAACCGACAAGCTGCGTACTTCCATCGTTATCATCCATCTAACGTGTTTGCTGGATTTAACGACGGTGCACTGCTGGTTAGTGATCATGAAAAAACACTACCCATTTCAGTTAAAACAGTGGCAAAACGATCGCTTGCGGTTGATGCAGGGTTGTTGATGCATTGGTATCCAAATGATGCAAACAAAGTCAGACTCACATGGCTACATGATATCTCGGGGGTTTATCAAGGTAATCATGTCGATTTGAATGCAACGCATTATTTCAAAAGCGTGTTTAGTCAGGATGACACGCTTGCATTAGGGCTCGGGCTAAGTTACCAAAGCGCGCACTTAAATAACTATTATTTCGGAATCGGTGAGCGAGATACAAACAATCCGTTCGATTATATCCAACTTGGAAGTGGTGTTGCCTACACAACAGGTATTTCTTATCGTAAACCTATTTCACCCAGTTTGAATTTAAATGTAACGCTGAATTATAAAAAGCTCAATTCAGCCATGGTCTCAAGTCCATTAGTGGTGAAAAGTCAGACCCTTGACTATTTCGTTTCAGTGAGTTATGCGTTTTAGTTGGGCTGTATGTGCGCTCTTAGTGAGCTTAAAAACATCGGCCAACTCTACTCAGATTGAGTCAACAACGACGTCAAAATTTATTCTTCCTGGGACGTGCATCGCTAAAAAGCAAGCGACATTTTGTGAGATGGACGTCAAAATTTCATGGCAATTTGACCGAAAGGGTCAGTATTGTTTGCTGCAAAAAGGGCAAACATTAAGATGTTGGAATGACGCAGTTAGACTCCAAGACTCATTGACGTTGAGAATTGAGAATGAAGACGAATTTTATATCGCCTCTAAAGAAGGTGTGATCATTTCTACGCAAACGGTGAAGGTTGTCTGGGCAACAAGTTCAAGACTGAGAAGACGATTAAAAAGTGAGTGGAGTATCTTTTAATGGCCTCAATTGTATTGGTTGAAGATGATGAGCGGTTAGCTCGGTTAACGGCAGAGTTTTTAGGTGAACATGGGCACTCTGTAGAAATCGTTACAAGTGGCAAAGCGGCCATTGGCCAAATTCTTCGTCAAACTCCAGATCTCGTCATTTTAGATGTTATGTTGCCGGACATCGACGGTTTTGCAGTGTGTAAACACATACGCCCCAGTTACCGAGGCCCAGTGCTGTTTTTAACGGCGAAAGACAATAATTTTGACCAAGTGAAAGGATTTGAGCTCGGAGGAGATGATTACGTTGTAAAGCCAGCTGAACCCTATGTGCTGTTGGCGCGTATCGGCGCGCTCTTACGTCGAACGCAAACACTGGAACCACAAGTTAATGTTGTTCAATTGGGGCAACTTAAGCTGGTTCATCAAGCGCGCCAAGTCTATCTCCAAGAACAAAACATCGAATTGACCACGCAAGAATACGATTTACTTTGGCTACTTGCGAATAATGCAGGACACGTATTGAAGCGTGATGATATTTATCAGCGCGTGTTAAACAGAGAATACGATGGGCTCGATCGAAGTATAGATATCAGGGTCTGCAAACTTCGTAAAAAACTTGGCGACAACATCTCGAATCCACAGCGACTACTCACCGTATGGGGTAAAGGTTACATGTGCTCTACGACAGCGTGGGATGAAGCCATTTTATGAGTCGATTGGCCCTTAGTTTACTGCTCGTCTTGTTTTTTAGTATTTTTGTCATTAATCACGTTAGTGAATATGTTTGGCAGCAAGTTCAACCTGCGACCGATATTCAAATACTCGCTAAACAAATGGCAACGGAAATAAAAAACCTCGTCAGTAACCAGACCCAAACTTCAACGAATACGGTACCCTTGGCTCATTTTGCGTGGTTACCTGAACAATTAGATGCACTTAAAAATGGTGAGCTGGTCACGCTTTATAGCAGCGAAAATGTGCTGAACTTTTACTTTCTCGCCAGTGAAGACCAAGTCTATGAAATGGGGCCTTATAGACTTCCGGTTGCTGATTGGCGAATTAAAGTTGCGATTAGCGTGTTGTCTTATTTTTCACTCATCGCCTGTTTGTTGCTTTGGTTGAGGCCTCTTTGGCGAGATCTTACTCAACTGAAGCGGATCACTTTCCAGTTATCTCAGGGCAAAGTTGAACTTAACTACGTGCCTATCCATTTTTCTGCTATCGCATCATTAACGGGTGAAATTAAGAAACTTACCGAAAAGGTTGCTTCATTGTTGGAAAGCCAGCGTTATTTGGTCAACGCTGTTTCTCATGAATTGAGAACGCCGCTGGCTAGGCTCAAGTTCGCATTAGCAATGCGAAGTTCTGGAGAGCCTAAACACAACCATGAAATTAATCAGAATATCAGCGAAATGGAACGGTTGATTGATGAAATGCTGAGCTATGCTCGACTGGAAGAAGCGACGGTTCAAGCACCTTCAACACGTCTGGACCTTCGAGATTGCGTGGCTCGGGCTTGTGAAAAAGTGACGGAAGTGAAAGTACAACTAGCTATTCAGCATTACCTGAGTGCGACGGTGATTGGTGATGAAGCTCAACTCGACAGACTCTTTTCCAATTTGCTGTCAAATGCGGTGAAATATGGTCATGGGCAAATTAAGGTTAGTCTCGTTGAATGCCAAAACGAGTACATCGTATCCGTTGAAGATAATGGCAACGGCATTGATGTTCAGCAAAGAGATTCCGCGTTTGAACCTTTTAAACAATTTACGTCAGATAACCGAACAAGCAACGGGTTTGGCCTCGGTTTAGCGATAGTAAAACGCATTGCGACTTGGCACCGTGCATCATGTCACATCGGTTGTTCCGAGTTGGGTGGAGCGAAAATCTCTATAGTGTTTCCTAGTCTGGACAACTAAGTTTGGCAAGCAACTTATGTGGTTCCAAAACCACCTATTATTTAACTTTCACCCGATTGTTGGTATCGCGATTTTTTAATATAAATTCGCGCGAATAGTCAGTATGTTGGCTCTTGGCCGTGCGGTCGTAAAGCACCACATTCACCGTAGCAGCGAGATTCATACAGCCCGTAGTTGGGATGTAAACAACATCGTCGCAAATCGATAAAACATCCTGTTTTAGGGAGCCATCTTCCGGCCCGAACACATAAATAGCGTTTTCAGGGTGCTCGTAGAAAGGAAGCGGAGTAGCGCCATCGACGAGTTCAACGGCAACCACACGAGTCTCAGCTGTTTTGATGTCTGAAAGGCTTGCGAGGGCCTCGAGGGGAATATCATCTACGCGCTGTTTGGTGTCTGTCGCAAATTTTCTCGCATAACCATATCGTTCTCCGGTATACCAAACCCGTTGTGCGCCATAGCATCCGGCTGCGCGCATGACTCCTCCGACATTCGTTGGGCTTTTCGGGTTGATAAGAACTAGCTGCGTCATGGTGATATATACCTTCTGTATTCATTGTTCTTTGAGAACGTTGAGAAGAACTCAGTAATTAAATGCCAATCTACGTGATTGAACGTACACTCAGCCTCACATTATCTAAAACTATCGCTCCAGAGTCGAACTTAATTCTTGCGTTTTTCGCGACCAGTAATTTGTGTGATTTCAATGTGTTGGTTTTTTGTTCTGAATTTCGAAACGTTGGCATAGAATTGAACCCTAGATTTTAACAATAATTTATCTATTTACAAAGAGTTACGTGGTTAGGTTAGACGAAAAATATTTTGTTGATTCGCTTGTTTCTTGAAGCAATGTTCAGCTAGTATTTGATTTGGAAACATTCGCATGGATAAGGATAAATTATGCGTAAATGCTTGCTCGCTAGTCTGATGCTTACATTAACAGCCTGCGGTGGTGGGGGAGGCTCTTCAGGTACAGGCACCACCGTAGAAACAAAGAACCAAGCGCCAACGATTGTGATCGAAGGCGAAACAAAGGTACTTGCATTATCCCAATTCGTATTGAAAACTCAGTTGCACGACAACGAAAATGATACGTTAAAAATTGAGTGGTCAAGCAGTCTAGCTGGTGTTGTTTTTTCAAATGTTAGCAATTCACAAGCTGAAGTATCAATTCCAGCCGTTGAAACGTTAACCACGGTTACGCTCACAGCAAAGGTAACTGACTCAGCAAATAATTCGACGATCAAGACCCATGTTCTTACAGTAACGCCTAACGTGCCAACCGGTGTTGCTTTGTTTGACTTGGCTGCAGAATATTCTGTACAGCAAAACGACGTTATTAAAATTCCCGTGAAGTTTGATAGCCCGTATCCAATTACCGCTGTGGATTGGTCATTTGTTGGATTTACGCCGCGAGAGCTTCAAAAAAACAGCGATTATTCAGACTATTCAGGCACCACTTCGGCACAATTCCGCGCGCCAACATTGAGCCAAAATGCCGACTTTAACGTTGTTGTTACCCTGTCTACTACCCAAGCACAGTATGAAGCTAAAACGAAACTAGCCGTAAAAGCGGAAACCACGCATTTCATTACAGTCGATTTACCTGAGCCTGTCGAAATAATCGAAAGCCACGAAGGGGAGTTGATTGCAAATGTGATGACAGATGAAGAAATAGAGTTTATTGAATGGGATTGGCTACCAAAACCGGAACCTGAAATCATCAGTATTGGTACTAAACAATTTAGCTATAAAGCACCTGAAGTGGACAGGGATACCACCTTTGATGTGTCCCTCAAATTGACAACCAAATCAGGTTTACAAGCGTCGGATACGACGAAAGTGACGGTGAAAAACGCCACGGCGGCTTCACCGGTTATTTTAAAAGCGGACAGGAAAGCCGTAGCGACGGGTCATACTGCGGTGATTTCTGTCACAGAAATAGACCTTGATGAGGTTACTGAGTTTCAATGGGAAATTGGCAACCTTGGTCAACAATTTGTGGTTAGCAGCAAAGGCCAATTAGAAGTGACGTTTCCAAATGTGAATGCTGAGGCATTACCATATCTTTTTACCTACACAGCGAAACTCAAATCAGGACAAACGCAAACGGCAAAAACGACCATCACGTATTATGGCAATGCAGCCGTTGCGAGTCAGATTGGGCTCACGAGCTCGAGTACAATGCATATTTATCCTCGAGAGCAAATAGACCACGTTTATACGTTAAGCGACCCTAACAACCTTGTAGATTCAATTGGTCTTGAATCGAGTTCAAGTCTAAATACCTTTAATGTGCTTGATGTGCGCAGACAAGGTCGTTATGTTACCGTGACTGCTCGGATAGACACACCACTGCGAGAATCTTCTGTGCCTATTGTTGCCTTATTGAAAACCGGCACATACGTTTCTCGCCATAATTTGAATGCCGTGCTTTCGACCTCTAAATTGAAAGCCTATACGGGCCTAGAAGAGCAGTATCTGCAAGGTAGTTCGTTTTACCTCACAGGTCTTGTACTCAACAAAGACGAAGCACAGCCGTTCAACGGAACATGGCAAGTAACAAACAGCACGAAACACGTTATTCAGAATCCAAACAACGCTGTAACAAAAGTAACGGTAAGCGATAGTTTCTCGTTAGAACCTTCATTCAAGTTAGTGGCAAAAGACGCAAACCAAAATGAAATTGAGTCGAATGTGTCAATTAAAACAAGCAGTTACTACACCGTAAAAGGCGATATGTATCAATGCACTTGGAGTGCTCGAAGCATCCAATGTAAGGATGACCGTTATCAAGCTTTGACCTTCGCTAAGGTGTTTACTGCACCGCGTCAGGTCATAACGAAAGGTAATTATGCCTGTGTGTTGGATAGCGATGACATTGCCTCGTGCGCAGGTCAAAATGAGCTGATTAATTCAGCCGTTTTGAGTTTGAGCAACGTAGTGAAGCTGGACGCCGTCGACAATAGCACGGTGTGTGCTCAATTCGTTGATTTAAGTTGGGCATGTGTGGGTGACAATGCAGCTCGTTATCAAACACACCTTAAAGGGTTGAATGCCGTATTCGGTATACAAGCCGACGGCACTACGACCTGTTACGTTGAAAATGGTTATTTAAAATGCAGTAAAGGAGCAGAAAAGCCGTACTTTACGAGCAGTCCGGCCCTTGTTAAATGGTTTGAAGTAAATGCTGCTGAGCACACACTTTGCTACAAGGAGCTCGGCCAAGTTATCGAGCAATGCCACTCATTGATATAACTCAACTACTCGACAAATCTTAGTCAGACTACCTATTGCGGCAGAAATACAACGTGTTTCTGTCGCTTACAATGCTGGTACGGTACTTTTCAGCGCAAGCATCATCATAAATGCACTCTCACCCGACATGTCATAGGGCGAAAAAACACTGGTGCCGCCAAAATTAATGTTGATGTCATTCGTGAGTTTTGACTCGGGGATATAACCCATAGACCAATCTGAAAATTCCCTCACCGCAATTTCTTTGTAGTCCAATATGATTAGATTGTGGTGGCGAGGATCTGTCACAATGCGGTTATAGGTTTCGTTAACGTTCTGCCTAGTACCTTCAATACATTGTAAAAAATACTTGCGGTTAAAACACAACATACCGGTGACATACTTCTTCAGATTATTTTCTCGAGAGACATTGAGAATGGCTTCAATGTCCTGACTTTGAAAGTCTTTGCTAAAAGTACTGACATAGACCAATCGCACTAAAAACATAATCCAAATCCTGAAAAGGAAGGGGTTTTTTAATCATAGCCAGCGCGCGAACTCGTGCAACTCGAAATCGAAGTAAGTTTGACGGCAGATGTCAATTTCTGCATCCACCGTCTAGGGAGAGGAAAGGTGAGTGGGTAAAGGGTTAAATTAAGTCACAGCCCACTGGCGCAATAAGTTATGGTAAACACCTGTTAATTTTACAATATCAGGTGAGTCTTGGACTTGAGAACGGAGCTGCTGAATGGCCATGTCCATGTCGAACAACAGCGTACGCTTCTCGTCGCTGCTCACCATCGACTGAAGCCAGAAAAACGAGGCTAAACGACGACCTGCAGTCACAGGCATCACCCGGTGTAGACTGGTAGAGGGGTATAACACCATATCGCCCGCCGCGAGTTTCACTGAATGTGCGCCGTAGGTATCCTCGATGACCAGCTCGCCACCTTGGTATTCTTCGGGTTCTGAAAAGAACACGGTCATGCTCAAATCTGTACGCACCTTTACGGGTGTCCCAGGGACTTGGCGAATCGCGTTGTCTACGTGAATACCGAAATTTTGACCACCTTGATAGCAGTTGAAAAGAGGAGGGAAAATCTTGAGAGGGAGGGCCGCAGACATAAACAAATTGTTTTGTGCAAGCGCGCGTAAAATGACATCACCAATCTCAATGGCCGTTGCAGACTGCTCAGGTAGTTGTAAGTTGTTTTTTGCTTGGCTTGATTGATAACCTGCAGTGACGTTGCCGTCTAGCCACTCAGCATCTTCCAGCTTTGCTTTACACTGGGCGACTTGTTCTTTGGTCAAAACACCAGGGATTTTTAGTAACATGACTACTCCTCAACATTCTAGATTGAATTGGGGTAAAAGACATGCTTTTACCCCAGAACAGCGATTAGAACTTATAGTTCGCTGATAGACCCATGTAACGGCCTTCGCCAGGTACAAAGTGACCACCACCGAGCTGTTCAATGTATTCTTTGTCAGTTAGGTTTGTTGCGTTGAATTGTACACCTAAATCTTTGTTTACTTGATAGGTTACCATCAAGTTAAGTAAGGCGTAGGCGTCCGCTTCTTTACGCGTGTTTGCATCAGCACTGTTGTAACGTTTACCCACGTAGTTAGCACCTAAGCCAACAGCGAGTTTCTCTGAAATTTGGTAGCGACCCCAAATTGAGCTTGAGAATTTAGGCGTTCGTGCTAATTCTGAACCCACCGTTGCAATCTCACGCTCGCTTGCAGACAACACTTCACTGTCTTGGAAGCTAAATGATGTCACGATGTTAAAGTCACGGTTGACCTGGCCCATCGCACTAAATTCGATACCTTGAACGCGTTGACCACCGTTTAAGGTATACGTGTCGTCTAATTCACGTGTACGCGCATTGTCTTTCTCAACACGGAAAAGTGCAACGTGTGTGCTTAAATCACCATCAAACCACTGTTGTTTGATACCGAATTCCGCGCTGCGTGTTTCTTCAGGATCAAGGTCTTCAAGGCCACGACCGGTACGGATAGTTAAACCTTCAGCAGACGGGTTGAAGCTGTTGCCCATCGCAAAGTACAGATTAGATTCTGCGTTTAGCTTGTAAAGTGCAGCGGCATTCCAGCTGAGTTCGCTTTCTGTTTTTGATACTGAAAGTGATGGGTCGTCATAATCATATTGATAATCAACATCAAAGTGATCTAAACGAAGGCCACCAGTCAGTTGCCATTGTTCATTCAGCGTTATGGTATCGAATACGTACGCTGCTTTCGTTACACCTTCTGCTAACGTGCTACCAGGCGCGCGAGTGTAGCTGCCGGTAAAGTCAATTTGAACTGGGTTAAACAGATCAATCGTGACTTTGTCGTTCTTGTAGTTGTCCGTGTCGCTAACCAAATTCCAGCGTTTGAAACTTTCTTTTGAATATTCAACACCTGCAACCACGTCATGTTGTACAGAACCCACAAAATAGCGGCCTAACAGGTCAGCTTGGATTGCAGTTAAGCTGTCTTTGGTATCACGTGTTTTTTGTGTATCTAGACGGATTTCAGCTGACTTTGACGCATCTTTAAAACGAGGTGCTGAAACAATCGATTCACGCTCTACAGAACCGACACGACCTTGCACGCGAACCGTTGTGTTCGCAGACAAATCGTGCTCGAATTTCGCCGTAATCGAATGTGCATCAATTTCTTCGTAGTCACGGTCAACGCTGCCATAGAAGTTAGAGAACGGTACATTTGGCGCGCTGTTTTCTTGCGATTTAAGAGCGTCAATTAACGGCTTTTCAACCGTACCCGTTGGTACCCATGGCAAACCATAATCTGGCAGGTTGTCCTGTGATTGGTATTCGCCATTGATTTGGAAACGTGTATCTGTGCCAAGGCCCGTAGCGGCTGAAACGGCGATAGCATGTTTGCTGTTATTGACAAAATCACGGCCTGACACGTCAGCATCGTCGATGACCGCGTTTACGCGCACGGCACTTGTGTCATTAATTTGAACGTTTGAATCGATAGTCGCACGATAATCGCTTTCGCTACCTAGACGCGCTGAAACTTCGTTGAAGTTGTCTAGTTTAGCTCCTTTAGTTGCAAGGTTAATGCTACCGCCTGTTGAACCACGGCCAGCTTGTGCTGAACTTGGGCCTTTGCTTACTTCAACGGCTTCCAAGTTATACGTGTCACGATAGTAGCCAGCAACATCACGGATACCATCGATGAAGATGTCTGTGCTTGCGCTAAAACCACGGATAGACAAGCTATCACCTGTTGGTGCACCACCTTCACCTGCGGCAAGAGAAATACCAGCAACGTTGCGAAGCGCGTCACGTAGGCTGTCAACACCTTGGTCTTGCATAAGAGATTGTGTGATCACGCTGACTGTTTTAGGCGTTTCAGCAAGTGATTGTGTGTTTTTGTGGTTTGTAGATTGCGTAGCTTGGTAACTCTGCTGCTGTTCAGCTTTTGCTTTTGAAACTGCAAGTTCTTTAATTTCAGTCGCATGAGCGGTGCTAACAACACCTGCAACAGCCAATGGCAACATTGGTGCTAGCTTCACCAATTTACCTTTTGAAGAAACAGAATTAGACATTTTGACTCCAATTATTCGAGCGCGCCGTAAAATTGATAACGGCATTGTTGTTAAAATCGGAGCGAACTCTAGCAAACATAAACACCAATGTAAATGAGAATAATTATCGCTTGAACTATTATTTTATACAGGGCATAATTCAGAACATCATCCTATTAGACTGAATAATAACGATATGAAGGTAATTAAAGCGTTTACATTTTGGGGCCTTGTCGCGAGTGCCGCGGCAAATGCAACTGCTGTTGAATATGAATTGAATGTCGAGTTGCCTGTTATTAGTGAAGGCCAGTACCACCGCCCATACGTGGCTATCTGGATTGAAGATGACAGCAAGCAAGTATTGAAAAATTTGGCGCTTTGGAAGCAAAAAGACAAATGGTTGCCTGATCTAAAACGTTATTACCGTCGAGTGCTTCGTGCGAATGAAACGGCGCTGGATGGATTCACCGGTGCAACGAAGGGCCCGGGCCAACATCAGATCCTATGGAATGGATTATCGGATAGCAATGAAGTGTTGGCACAAGGTCACTATAGTCTTTGCGTTGAAGCAGCACGTGAAAAAGGTGGGCGTGAAATTCAATGTTTGCCTTTCCAGTATGGTAAAGACGCTAAATCAGTGCAAGGTTCGCACGAGCTAGCCGCTATTTCGTTTGTTGTTAAGTCTTAGGAGTCCTCATGAAAAAATCCATCCTTGTTGCAGCACTTGCTTTGATGTCGACAACCGCAGCTGCCCACACGATGTGGTTTAAGCCGTCTGTTTTTAATCTTCCAAAGGAGGAGCGTGCGCAATTTGTTGATGTCGATATCGCGCTTGGTGAGCATCCCTTTGAAATTGAACGAGCATTAAAACCAGATGCTGTAAAACTGATTGACGCAAAAAATACAGTGCACACATTAGAAGTAACGGCACTTAATAGTCTCAAAAGTAATGTTTTAGTTGAACTTCAGCATGAAGGTACGCATAAGCTAGTCGCTGAGTTTGGCCCAACCGTCCGTAAACCAAAGCCAGGGACAAAAAGTAAACGTCCACCAACGCGCACGTTCACTCGTTTAGTGAGCTTCTTAACCGTTGGCGCGCCGACGGCATCAACGGAGGTGGCAGCGAATTATCTGGATGTTAAAGCGTTAACACCGCCTGCGGATATCGTTGCAGAAGAAGCGTTTGAACTGCAATTCTTCAACCAAGGTAAAGCGGCAAGCCAACTTGAAGTGACGTTTGTGAAAGAAGGCGGTGCGTACCTTGACCAGCCACAATCATGGACGTTTACCACGGATGAGGCGGGCAAATTGAGTGTCACGTTAGATGATGCTGGTCGATATTGGGTTAAAGCGGGTGTCTCCGAAGAGCTTGAGAACGATGCAGAAGCCAAATTCCTGCGCAGTTCACTGGGTCTCGCTTTAGAAGTGCAGGTGAACTAACGCAATGAAAGGGATGGGGAAAAGCAAAAAAGCGATACTAATCGTAACGACAATACTGGCTATGCCAGTATTGTCGGTTAAAGCCAATAACCAAGCTGACAGCATGCCAAATTTAGTTGAGAAATGGCTGCAATTAAGTGCGCAGCAACAGCGAGTTGAAAGCGAATGGGCGGCGGAAAAACCATTGTTAGAGCAACAGCTGCAATTGCTTCAACAAGAATTTGAAACATTAAATCGGAATGTCTCCTCGAAACAAGGGGGGCAATCTGAAGTCGCTCAGAAGCGTGAGTCGTTGGTTAGTGAACAGCAACGCCTTGAAAAACAACAATTCGAGTTGCAATCCGCGTTGAAATTCCATCGTAAACAATTGACCCAAATTGTTTCGCGTTTACCGCCAGTACTGCAAAATGCTTGGAATGAGACCTTGCTTAAATGGCAAGGAGACATCAGTGCACAAACGGATGCCAATCAGTTACAAGATGTACTCGCGCTTTATCAACAGTGGGCTGATTTTCAAAAACGTATAGTGGTTCACGAAGCGCCAATTCAGCTCAATGGCGAAGAGTTTATGGTAGATCAGCTTTATGTTGGCGTAAGCCAAGCGTGGTTTATTAGTAAAGATGGAAAAACCACTGGGGTAGGTGCGCCCAAGGGAACATCATGGGTTTGGACTGCCGTGAATGACTTAGATACTGCAGCACTGGTCAGCGCGATTGCAATGTATCGCAAACAGCAGCCGGCGTCTCTTATCCAGTTGCCTTACGTTGCAACACCGACGTTAGGAGGCCCTTCAAATGGTTAAGCTTAACTTTACATTACCCGCTCTTTTGGCTGTTTCCTGCGTGTTTGCGAGTCTGGATGTGAATGCCGCATCTACCGAACAAAGTCTACTAAACGATATTCAAAAAAGTCAGCAAGCGCTTGCTAAAACAACAGAGCAAATCCGTGTAGAACGTCGTCAACTTGGAAAAGCGTTATTTAAGCAATCTCAGGCAGTCGAAAAGTTGCGTGAACAAGCTGCGGTTGCTCAGCGCGTATTAGACGAACAAAATCTAAGTTTGAGTACGCTAGAGAAACGTCTACAAACATGGAAAGAGCAAGCTCAGTATCAACAGCATATGCTCTCTACTTTCGCGCGTGACGTTAAAGTTGATACAGGTTCTGATTTTGAAGCGCAGTTAGACGCACTGAATGTTGTTGCCAAAAACATGGCTGAGAGTTTGACGCCAAAATGGCAATCTCAGTCTTTAGTACTCACAGATGGCAAAATTGAGCTGGGGCACATTCTAGATTTAGGTCCTGTAAAACTATACCAACATTCCGGTGAAGTTGGGCTGGCGTCGTTCATCGACAACACATGGCGTGCAGAATATGCCTATTCAGCAACGCAATCTCAGTCTTGGCAGGGTGAAAAAAATGCTCAGTTAGTGTTTGATCCAAGCCAAAGCCGCGCCCTTTTGCAAGCGCAAACCAAAGAAACCGTTTATCAGCACCTCACTAAAGGTGGTGTGTGGGTTATTCCGATTGTGCTATTTGCACTGTTCGCGTTGTGTATCGCGGCATACAAAGCGCTGCAATTGTGGCGACTTCCTAGTCTGCCAAGTGTTGCAGGGCTTCGTGTCTTGCAGTCCTCTCCTGAGCGATTTGCTGCAATGGGCATCGCTGGTCAACTTTTACATGTGTGGCATCAATTCGCTCCGGGTCAGCAGCGTGACGACGAGTTATATAACACCTTGTTAGCCGCGCGTGAAAAGCTAGAACGTTATGTCGGTGCCATCGCGATTACCGCATCCGTTGCGCCTTTGCTTGGTCTACTTGGTACGGTTTCTGGGATGATAGACACCTTCAAAATGATGACGTTGTTTGGCGCCGGTGACCCTCAAGTCGTTTCAGGCGGAATTTCACAAGCGTTGATCACGACCGAACTCGGTCTTGTGGTTGCGATCCCTGCATTGATTTGTCATGCGTTACTTAATCGCAAGGTAAAAAGTTATTACCATCAGTTGGAAAGCATCGCGTTGTCGTTGAGTCAGCAAGTCGTCGGCGCGGACAATATCACGAAGGAGGCCGCATGAATGAGATCCTAACGAATCCATTGTGTTGGTTTATGTTTGTCGTGGCAGCGGCAAGTTATTACTACAGCTTTGTGTGTTTATTCAGTGAGCAAGTTTGCCCTAAAGTGATGTTGGGGCTTGATACAGCGCAAGTACTAACCGCGGCATTGCCGCTACTTGGGCTACTTGGTACGATTGTGGGGTTATTACAATCTTTCAATGCATTATCTCTAGGATTAGGGGCAGACAGCGCCAGTTTAACCGCGGGTATTGCTGATGCCTTGTATACAACAGAACTGGGGTTACTGTTAGCTATCCCAGGTTGGTTACTCGGTTCACAAAAGCCTAAATCAAGCGGAGCTTTGAACTGATGCAAAGCCGGCTCCAACATCGTTTAGAATCACAGGATAAAGGCATTGATATGTCGCCGTTAATCGACGTTGTATTTATTCTGCTGATTTTCTTTATTGTTACTACTGTATTTGTACGTGAAACAGGGGTTGAGGTTGATAAGCCTCAATCCATGACAGCGAGTCAGATACCAAGTCGAGTTATCCTGCTTGGTATTACCGCGCAAGGTCAGGTGTTTTACGATGGTGCAAACATTGGTGTCGCGGGGATTCGGGCTACGTTACAACCCTTGCTGGCACAAGATGATAAACCGGTGTTGTTGCAAGTTGATAAAACAGTACCGACGTCACTGCTCGTTCAGGTGATGGATGAAGCCAAATTGGCTGGAGCCGCTGCCGTTAGTATCGCAACAAAGCAGTAGGCGCGCATTGATGAAAGCAAATGTAAGTAAGCAAGTACAGCAACGGGCTGTTGCCGCCAGTTTGGTTTTAGTTGCTGCCTTGATGCTGCTGCTCAAAGGGGTCCAATTACTGCAAAGTGAAGTGGAGCCAACGTATACCGTTCGTGAAGTGGAACTGGCTTTGCCACTTCCACCGCCACCGCCACCACCGCCTGCAGCAGAACAACCGCAGCAATCGCAAATGTTGGCACTGGCAGTACCTGGCGCAGGAGCAAGTCTCCCTATCACGCTTGATTTAACGGCGCCTTCATTGGACGTCACTATTGATACACCTCAACTTAGTATTACCGATCCACAGTGGCAGGACGTAGAAGTTGATTGGCAAGCCGTTAATTTAGATTCACTGGATGGTCTGCCGAGTCTGCTGACACCTTTACGCGTGGTGTTTCCAAAGTCATTGGTAAGCCAGGGCGTTAAAACGGTTCTGGTTAAGTTGGATGTCGTGATAGACGAGCAGGGTGCAGTAACACTGGTGAGTGTTGTAAGCAATCCTTACCCTGAACTGAAACCGCAAATTGACAAGTTAGTGAAACAAAGTCGATTTACGGCGCCAAAACAAAATCAACAAGCGGTCAGAGCTCGTTTCGTCTGGCCAATTGAATTAACTCAATAGTAAGAATTTAGATGGTTAAGTTTTCTTTTATCTGGTTATCTCTCGGTCTGTTTAGTGCTGTGCCAAGTGCCTTTGCGGGTATTGATTACAGTCGCTCGGAATTGTTGCTGGAAGCTCCTTCAGTGTCTGTGCCTGTTTTTACTTATCGAGACAAACAACAAAGTTTGACCGTTGCACCTCACGAAGCCGCCTTTATGACAGACCTAAGGCCACTGCTCGAAAAACAACAGTATGCGAAAGTGGCCGAAGCATTTTCAGGTCGAGTCATTGAAAAAGACAGTCCGGCCCTTTTACAGTTACAAGGACAGGTTCTACTTACGTTAAAACGTTACCCAGAAGCCATTAAGGTGCTGAATGCAGCCGTATCGAAAGCGCCGGAGCTAGTCAGTGCGCAGCGCAGTTTAGCGCTTGCCTACATTTTAAATAAGCAACCAAACGAAGCAAGAGCGCCAATCCAAACGGCGTTAAGTTTGGGGGCAAACGAAGCTGCGCTATACGGTCAACTCGCGTTTTTGAATTTACAGCAATATGGGCCTTGGAGTGCGATTGCAGGTTACCGTCAGGCGCTTTTTTTAGAACCAACCAACGTGCAGTGGAAACAAGGTTTGGCGCATGCGCTAACTCAAGCCCATGCATACAGTGAGGCCGGTGCCCTGCTAGCAGAACTGATCAATCAAGATACTGACAACGTGCAGTGGTGGCTACAAGCTGCATTCTTAGAATTAAATCAGCAGCAATTCGAAAAAGCGTTACATCGCTTGGACGTAGCTATGCGATTGGCTAAAGTGCAAAAGTCGACGAGCTACAACGCGGACAATTTGTTGCTACTCGCGAAATTACACATTCAATATGGCAGTACGCAAGCGGGTCTGACAGCACTTGATTCCGCACTTAGTCAAACGGACAAAAAAGACACAGCAAAAGCGGAGCATGATGTTGTGCAATTGGCCGCGTGGTTTGCGTCTTTGGAAAAATGGAGTGCCTTGCAAGACTTATTTACCTTGAGTGAAAAACGTAAACTGAGCAAAGCGTCGTCTGCAATGTGGCTCGCGAGAGCGAAACACGCATTAGCAACAAAGCAAGTTTCAAAAGCTGAAAAGCTGTTACTTGATGGATTATCGACGTCACCGAGTGACGGCAATGGCTTGCTGTTACTGGCCAATTTGTATCGCGAGGCAGGCAATAGCGTGGATGCCGTAGTTTATTATCAGCGTGCCAGTGCCATTGAAGAAGTCAAAGAGGCTGCACTCCTAGGCCAAGCTCAACTCTATATTGATGACAAAGACTACGCCAATGCTGTTGCGTTACTTCGCAAAGTGCTAAAACACAACCCAGAGCGCCATGAACTTCGTGCGAACATTAAAAACCTAGAACAGTTGATGCGTTATGAAGGTTAAGCGTGCTATTTGGCCTGTAAAGGCAAACAGTCAGGCAGTTAAGTTTGCGCGCAGTATTCACGTTTATACCGCCGTGTTAATGCTGTTTGTATTGTGTTTCTTTGCAATTACGGGCATTACATTAAACCATGCGAATTGGGTCGGTGAGCCTGCTATCACCAAACATACATGGACAATATCGAGTGGCGCAGACACGGTAAACGAAGCAGACATTCAAGCCAGTATTGAAGCGAAAACCAATTTTGATTTTGCTGATGCGACCATCGAGCACGATGAGGGACTATGGTTGATTGATGCTCAGCTCGCCGGTGAGCAGTGGCAACTTGAAATTGATGGTGAAACAAAAGAGGTTGTTGCGACTCATATTGACTATGGCTGGATGGCAAAACTAAACGATTGGCATAAAGGCAGACACACTCCCAAGTTGTGGAACTGGATGCTGGACGTGATGGCTGTCATCATTGTTGTTTTCTGTTTGTCGGGGCTCTGGTTGTTACTGCCAAACAAGAAAAAGTTGCTCCCAGTTTTTATATGGGGCACTGCGGGCACGGTGTTGTGGCTGCTAACTTTGCTCTAACTCTCTGTTATTAAGTAAAAATAAATTGACTCAAAAGGAATTGAGCATGACTCAGTTGAGCGAAAACAACGAACAATTGGCTTGCGTGAATTTAAAAGTGGTGAAGGACGGAGAAGTACTGCCATCGGTGGTGTTAAAAGATGGTACTCAAGTTCAAACCGGAACGGTCGCAACGATGCTTCACAATGTCGCGCTGTACAATCAAGGTCAGCGCGGCAAGGTTGAAGAAGAACTTCGGCTTGCTGTACCAACACTTATTAAAGTGGGCCTGTTCGAGTTGTTTACGGTAGATGAATGGATTGAGGGTGAAAACCCCGGAAGGCGCTTTGTTGGAAAATGTGCCAAAAATTATCTTCATAAATAACCATCTAGGTAATCTAACACTTTGTTACACCGTATTTATTTTCTCTTGCCATGCTTTCTTAATACCACTTTGACCTTAGAATGAATATGAATCATTGACCCGAGAGGCCTCTGCTAAAAAATGAAAGCTTTGTAAACGACCAAAGTATGCAGTACGTGCTTGAGAGGGTTGTGACCTGTCTCGTTAATCGCTAAATGTCTTTTTTCTGCCATTAAATTGTCATACCTAGCGGGTTTAATATCTGGTATAGACCAGCTAGAGGCGAAGCAATGAAAAACAAATATTTACTTTTAACCCCAGGGCCATTGAGTACATCGCAATCGGTTAAAGCGGTGATGATGCAAGATTTCTGTACTTGGGATGACGATTACAATGTTGATGTGGTTCAGAAAATTCGTACCGAGTTGGGCCAACTTGCATCAAAAAATTCCGAATATACGGTGACGTTAATGCAAGGCAGTGGTACGGCAAGTGTCGAATCAGCGATTGGTTCACTGATCCCATCGACAGGCAAATTGTTGGTGGTGAACAACGGTGCATACGGCGCTCGAATTGCGGAAATTACGGAGTATTTAGGAATAGAATCGGTGGTACTCGAGTTTGGTGAAACTGAGTCACCGAGCCTTGCAGTCATCGAGCGTGTGTTACAAGAAGAGGAAGGTATTACTCACGTTGCGGTAGTCCACTGTGAAACGACAACGGGTATGTTAAATCCCGTTTCAGATATTGCGCTGCTTGCAAAACGTTTTGGCAAAGTCATGATTCTGGACGCAATGAGTAGCTTTGGTGGGATTCCTTTTGATTTAGCTGACTGGAACATTGACGTAATGATCAGTTCGTCTAATAAATGCATTCAAGGTGTCCCAGGATTCGGTTTTGTTATCGCAAAAAAAAGCATCATGGCGGCTTCCAAAGGCATTGCGAGGTCGCTATCGCTCGACTTGGTCTCACAATGGGAAACAATGGAAAAATCTCGTGGTAAATGGCGTTTTACTTCGCCAACGCACGTCGTTCGTGCATTCAGTACGGCGTTAGATGAGTTGGCGCAAGAAGGTGGCATAGAAGCGCGTTTCCAACGTTACCAACAAAATCAAAGGTTGTTAGTGCAAGGGATGCGTGAATTAGGATTTGAAACTTTGCTCGCAGATGGTTTGCATTCACCTATCATCACTTCGTTCTATTCGCCAAAAGCGTCTAATTACGATTTTAAGCGCTTTTACGATGCGTTGAAGCAGGAGGGGTTTGTCATCTATCCCGGCAAAGTATCTAATGCAGATTGCTTTAGGATTGGTAATATTGGCGAAATCTATCGCGAAGACATTGAGCGATTACTGAGTGCGATTGCAACAGTAAAATTCTGGTAGTTTTTGAGTGTAAAAGAGAGTAACAAGCTGAAGGCGACTAACTTCTATTGGTTTAATAACGAACCAGTTAGATGGTAGTTGCCTTATTTTTTTAAAGACCGAAAGAACAAAGATAATAGAATGTTTTGTTGTCTCTTTGTCACAGGCTCGACCTTAATGGCCTTCAACAACCATCTCGATGGCGTCGTGAAGCCAATATTCAATATTGAAATCAATCAAATCATTGTCCGCACTATAACGAGAGCGGGTGATTTTCAAGCAAGGGGCGCCATTGTTCTTTTCGAGGACTTCGGCAACATCATCCGGTAATACGGTCACACTTATCTGACAGGTTTCATGGCTTATTTCTACGGCATAGATGTTTGCCATAACCTCAGTAATCGAACCGTCTAAGCGTTGTTTTTCTAAATCGACAAACCGCGCTTTGGCACAATGAATTGCTTCAAACATGATAGCCCGTTCATTCAAAGAGCGTACACGGCTCAGGCAATAAAGTGCACCATTGCCAAGCTCTGTACACATCGTGTTATCCAACAATGTGTTGAGTGATACGATGCGTGTTTGAGGCGTAAAATTTTGTTCTTGTGCGAGTAAATTGAAGTTTACTTTTTTTGCAGGATTCCACTTGAGTTTTTCAGGTGTTACAAACCAACCGCGACGCTTTTGACTGTAAATCAACCCTTCTGCTTCGAGGCGCGCGAGCGCTTCTCTAACGGTTATACGAGTTGAGTTGAATTGATCTTGTAGTGTTCGCTCTGAAGGGAGCTTGCAACCGGGTTGCAATTCACCTGTAGCCAGTCTTTCTTGCAAATGATGACGAATTTGTTGGTAAAGTAGCATAGCAAATAGAGTTCCTAAATCCGTTTTAAGTGTATCGTTGCTTTATGACACTTTTAAGACTTGTTGGCGTCGCGCATCATCACTGGTATTTTCAATGCGTTTGAATAAGAGACTCAGTCCTCTGGTCCTTTCGTTGTAAAAATTAGGTGCTTGCGCATGTCCTTTAGAATAACGCCTTTTTTCAACATCGCACCACTTAAGCGCTTTTGCCATTTCAACAAGTCCGGTTTTGCCGTTTCTAAGGTTTGTTCATTTTCAAATTGAAAACACAGTAACAGGGAGCTTGGAAACAAATGGTATTCCATTGTGAACCAACATTGCAGCATGCCAGGAATTTCAGCTCGACCTTGTTCTTCAAGTCTATCTGCGACGTCTAACACGAGAGCTTGTTGTTTTAATTGTACGGCAGAAAGTTTTTTCATTGTGGGTATCCAGTCTGTTTGGCAAATCATTGCGGCAGGAAAAGCCGATTATAACCAAGATTAGGCAATGTCAACAATCTAGAAACCATACGGCAGGGCAAGATAGGGTAGAGCGATACGTTGTTTTCGACGTTTTGCACGTTTTTGTGTTGTGAGTCTTACAACGCTTGATTAGCCAACAATTCAAAAATGCACGTGCTCACAACAAAATGAGAATGGAAGATAAAAGAGCGCTTTGCGCTCTTTTTTTAGGTTGGGTTGGATGTCTTACTCAATTAAAACGGATTACTTTGAGGCTAGTTTCGCCTTAGCTTCGGCGATTTTAGCTTGTAGTTCAGCCAGTTTTTCTTTTGCTTCCTGACTAAGCTCACCCGCTTCGTCTTTCGATTCATCCCACGCTTCTAGGGCCAATTTGCGAGATTCTTCCAGTAAGTCAGATAAGTTGTCTTGGCCTTCACTTGTCGCTTCCGCGGCAAGTTCTTTGGCTTCTTTGACCATGTCGTTTATGGATTGGCTGTTCCATTCGTCTTTTTTACTTTTAACTTCTGCTACCGCGTCATTCCATGCTTCTTTGACAGACGTTTGTGCTTTTTGAGCTGACTCTTTTACTTCGTTAGCGTCTTCACACGCTGTCAATACGAGTGCGCTACTGACCACAACTAAGAGTGCGAGTAATGGTTTCATCGGTTTCTCCTTTTCGATTAGTTGTGTAGTAGCATATCAGCCCTAAACTAAATCTCAGATGAATTTTAACCACTCTTGTTTCGATTTTTCGCTATACGGCAATTGGCGTAGTACGTAGTTGTGGCCGCCCAATCGGAAAATACACCAATGACCCCTACTTGCTGAGCAAGCACATCAAGTACTTCGTAAACGTCGCCATCGCGCGTAATAAGGTTTTTTCCGCCAAGCGTGCCATTGACGCTTTGGTAATACCATCCGCCTCCCGTGTGCAGCGGTGCTGAACGCTCGAAACTCCATGCAATAATGTTAAGGCCTGCCTTTTTTGCTGCTTTGGCGTAATTGGACGGGACCAATTTACCATCGGTATTTCGTATAAGTGCCCAAATAGGCGGGGCGATAATGTTGATGCCCATAGCTTTAAGTTCGGCCATCGTGGGTTTAAGTCGCTCTGGATGGTCGACCATTTCTCTTGGGCTTAGTTGATTCTCTAACGCGGAAGACTGAGGTTCGTCACGGTCATCTAAATAAATGGCTTGTTTCGCGAATTCGGGTTCCTGTTTTTGCCAATACAAATGGTCTGGTAGGTGAAAAGACTGAAGCCAAACTTGCTTTGCAGGCACATGTTGCGATTTGTAGTCATCGATAATTGTTTGTGCATATTGTGTCTGCGTAAGTCCGTTAAAGGGCATTGTAACAGACGGAGTTTTGAGCTCGGGTGTCATGTCAACGCCGAGCGATTTAAACAGTGCGATGCTTTCAGAATGGGTCATCAATTGACCTTGGTGTGCGTACAAATCGGTACGCCAACTCGGCGTGCCTTGTTGGTAATCTTCCGGCGAAGTTGCGTGCGGATTGAATGAATCCATTTTGCCTTTTAGTGTTTTGAACTCATCAAGTGTAATGTCACTGGTACAGCAACTTGCGCTCGCGGGTGTTTGTGTTGCCACATTGAACGGCGTGAACGTTTGGCTACACTTTTGGGCAAGGGGTGTTGTGAGGATGTTCGTTGTGGTGTGTAAATCACATTGGGAATGGCGACACACTAAATGTTTGTCTTTGGTAAAGGTCACATCGCATTCTAGGATCCCAGCGCCCATTCGTGCGCCGGCTTCATAAGCCGCCTTAGTATGTTCCGGAAATTGCATCGGAGCACCACGGTGACCTAAAGAAAATCGGTTCGCTGTCATGGCGCTATTTTGACAGCTAGATAAAGCGTCTTTTAACGGTCCTTCATTCATCGTTGAAATCAAATAGTAAGGTCGTGGACCGAGTTCAATCTGGTTAGCTGATACAGTAAAAGCGGTGAATATAAGCGTAATTAAAGAGAGAAATTCGAAAAAAGTATGCCTGATACTCGACATAGCTACCCCATTTTCAATGTCAATTCGACGATGTTAGCAATCTAGTATGACAAAATGGGGTCAAGAGTCTGACTTAATGATAGAGAAACTTATTGGTAAAACCGTCTTTTCGACATTTTACCAATGCCTGGATTAAAGGTGTTGGTTGGGTCGAGCCGTGTGTAATTCATCGCCAAGTCGGGTTTTGCAACGTACAAGTGCCCCACATTGTGCTCTGCTGGGTATTCCGCGCCGCGTGAATCAATGAACGACAATAATTCCGCTTTCACTTCTAGAGGGTCATAGCCCGCCTTCACGATGTAGTCTTGATGAAATACGTGGCAAAGGTAATGGCCATAATAAAAATGATGACTGATTTTTTGTTTGAGCTCGATAGGGAGTTGTTCATACCATTCACTGCAGTTGCGGGGCAACGCAATGTCGAGCGCGAGCAGTCCGGCACTTCTGCGATGGTTGAGCTTTTGATATTGAATGGCAGCACCTGCTGCGGCAAATCGTAGTAAATACGCTTGCTTTGCCTCATTTTCATCACATTCCAAGATATGAAGTGACGAAAGGTTATTCACCTGAGCGAGGATAGTTTTGAGCTCACTCAAGGACTGACCCTTAATCGTGAGCAGTAAATGATGCTCGTATCGTGTTTTTAATTCTTTAATTTGTTTGGATACTTGGCTCGGAAAGCATTTGGCGAGTCGATTACTGAGCCAATCAACGGTGTGTTCATGCATCAATGGAAATGAACGGCAAAAGCGCTCTAGTGATTTCTTATAATTAAAAAAGCGAGGCATGACGTCTGTACCAAAATGTTTTAGCACTAACATGGTATCGCGGCCATACCTATCGGTGAGGTCGATTACATCACGATGCATATATTCAGCTGAAATAGGTAGCTCGGTCATCGATTTTAAAGTCGCCACTCGCAGTGCATTTAAACTTTGCACGCTGTTGGTGCTGATAAAAAAAGTTTGTTTGTGGTCAGGTTTTACAAAGCTGTCTAAACGTACGGCAAAGACCACAAGCTTTCCTGCGCAGCCGCTTGCCGTATGCAAACGACGTTTATCGGCATTGTAACGTGCGGGGCGATCGCTTTGTGTGTCGCGGACCCACGATTTGTATTCGCTATCAGAGGCTTGTTTATTTGTTACCTTGATATCATGTGCTTGGTACTGTCGACGTTGTAAATTGGTGAGGATCTCCACGGGTGTTTCACCAAGGTCAACGTCAAGCTCATTAACGAGTTGTAATTCACCGTGCGCATCAACGTGTGCGTAAAGTGATAATTCTGTATAGGCCGGTCCGCGCTCTACTAATGCACCACCAGAATTATTGCAAACACCGCCGACAATGGATGCACCTATACAGGATGAACCAATTACGGAATGAGGCACGCGGCCTAACGGGTCGAGCGTTTTTTCTAACTTAAATAAACTTGCGCCAGGGAGCGCGATAAATTGGTTGTGGCTTTCCAATAGGTGAATGTCATCCAGCGCAAGAGTGGAAATGATAACCGCGTCACGGTCGCATGCATCGTTCGGTGTGGAGCCGCCCGTGAGTCCGGTATTCGCGGCTTGCATTATGATGGCGATATTTTTAGGTACAAGTATTTCCAGTGTTTGCCACAGTGCCAGCAAACTTTGAGGTTTGACAACGGCAATTGCCTTACCTTGACCCTCACGAAAGCCTTTTGCATAAGGGGCAATTTTGCGAGGCGACGTCAGTAAATGGGACTTTCCAACAACGACTTCAAGCTGGCGGAATAAGTCTTTCTGGGCAATAAGCATTGTCGATGTCCTTTAATGTTGCTCGTTACGGATATTTGAAAACGTGAGTTTTCGCAACTGAATGTCCTTCGTTTCCTTGTCCATAATGGTTTCTGATTCCAGCGTTGATAATGACGAATTGAGTTGTCTTTCTACGTATCCATCAGCCATGAGTGAAAGGTAACGGGCGCAACATACTCGTAAAAATGACGTGAAATTACCTATATCGTGATCGGCGTCTAACGACTCTAGATACAGTTTGGTAATGAGCTGGTTCACATTCATTTGGTCGCGATAGGCGACCTCTTGCAACACATTCCAGAAATACTGCTCTAGTCGAATAGAGGTAACTACACCCGCAATGCGCAGTGAACGAGTGTGGCTTTCCCATAGGTTAGCGTCAGCTTTAACGAACAATTGGCACATGCGGTACCTCCTTAGATTTAATGACCAACGAGCGCGTATACGTTGGCATGAGTCGTGTTTTATCCCTTTAGCGTGCGGCTAAAAGCGCCATGAACTGTTTTAAAAACTCAGGGTGTGCAGGCCATGCCGGTGCGGTTACTAAGTTACCATCGGTGATTGCTTGGTCCATTTCAAGCGAAATATAATCTGCACCAGCTAAACGCACCTCAGGTTCACATGCTGGATAAGCGGAAACGCGTTTGCCACGAATAACGTTGGCCGCGGTGAGCAATTGTGGGCCATGGCAGATAGACGCGATTGGTTTTTGCGCGGCCTCAAACGCTAGGATGATTTCGATAACGCGAGCATTTAAGCGTAAGTATTCCGGTGCTCGGCCTCCAGGCAAATACAGACCATCATAGTTAGCGACGTCAATGTCAGCGAAATTAGCATTAAGAGCAAAGTTATGACCGCGTTTTTCGGAGTAGGTTTGCTCACCTTCAAAATCATGGATTGAAGTGGAAATGGTGTCGCCTTTGACTTTATTTGGGCAGACCGCGTCTACCTCATATCCACACGCTTGAAGGGCTTGGAACGGCACCATATTTTCATAGTCTTCAACGTAGTCGCCAGTAATCATTAATATTTTCATTATGTGTTCCTATAAATGTGAGTAACAGGCTTGTTACCGTATTATTAGACCAGTTTATAAGGTGCAGTGGGTAATAGATGGTTACTACACCCGTTTAAAATGAAAATACAATGAACAGAGAGGCGGCTGCGTGGTCAGCCGCACGTGACGTTATCGGCGATGAGCTAAATGTTGTGCTACCACTGAAAACCAATATTCACTCTTGAATGATTGAAGAGCGGGGTCTTTGCCGTGGTCATCGAAACGGCGCAATAAAATCATTTCATTGCACCACGGTGAGGACTCGAACTGTAGGATTTCTGTTTCCGAAAGTGTGCCTCCTTGTTGAATGGCTGTTTCCCGACTTGCCTTGGACAAGCGATATCGGTACTGCTTATCCACACTCAGCAAGTAACGTTTTGCCAGCACGTGGCCTTGCACTAATGCAACGACTTTGCAGCTAAACCCAAGTTCCTTTAAATAGCAGGCTCCAAGTGACGCGTGTGCGGCAAGCCCAAACGCCGTAAAGTCGGGGTGGTGTTGATACTTGGCGACGAAATGACCGATATCATGCAAAAACGCCGCAATTTGTGTTTCTTCATCACACCCTTGTTGCCAAGCAAGTGTTGCACATTGCTCTGCGTGACTTTGCTGAGTGCAGGCTTCTTCGTAATGGTCTTGACCATATAACGTAAACAAGCCTTGCAGTTCTTGTAGGATGTCTAAAACGGCTTTCATGTTGCCTCCTTCGCCGACATATCGACTTTTGCCGCAGAACCGCTCAAGCGGCTAAGCCACGTGTCCAATTGCCAAGGGACTTTATTCTCATCTTCAGCGTGTTCTTTGCGACGAATGGCGTCACGCACCACATACGCACCTATTGTTCTAATTGGGTCTGGCGGGAAGTTAGGGAGCGTTTGGTCGACCAGCGCGCAGTCCGTCCATTCGTTATTCAACTCAAGCACAAGACTTGAGAGAATTTTGCCGCCTAAAAAGGATTGCACAACCCCATTACCAGAATAACCTGAACCAAAAAGTATGTTCGAACTACCATTGAGATGACCAAAAAATGGCATGCCCGTGACACTTCTATCCGATGGGCCAGTCCAGCTGCGTTCGATGGCAAAATCGTGATTCGGAAAAAACCGCTTTAGTGAGTGGTTCAGGATCGTTTGATAGCGACTTGGGGCATCAAAAGTCCCACTGACACGGTTATTAACACTAAAGTAGTTACCGCCTTTACCTAACATCAAACGACCACAGGAAGTTGTGCGGTAATAATTCACAAAGATCCGACTGTCGATGATGGGGGCACCATGCGTTAAATTGAGCTCGCGAAGGGTATCGGGTATTGGTTTGGTGATGACCATGTCGCTTGACACTAAGACCACTTTGCGGGCAAAGCTTGGGACCAAACTTGGCAACCAAGCGTTGACGGCAAACACAAGCTTGCGTGCGTTGATTGTTCCCTTGCTGGTTTCAATAGATAACGAGTTCGTTTCAGAGTGCTGGTGATATTCCGTATGTTCAACCACCTTGATCCCTAGACTGATTGCGACACGACGCAAACCTCGTACGAGCAAGGCCGGTTGCACACTGCCTGCATGTGGGGAGTACCAGCCCGCGGAATTGGTTGTTGACCCCGTCAATGTCACATCATGAGCCGTCATTTTTCGCCAGTGATTGATTGCGTTGCTGCTGAGCGCTTTTATCACGGGTTCAAGTGCACCATGCTGGGCACGATTCGAATACGTATAGTACGTTCCATCAACTCGGCAATCACAGGCTATTTGATGCTTTTCAGTAAATGCTTTGATTTCATGTACGGCTTGTTCGGACGCAACAGCTAAAAATTTAGCTTGCTCTAGACCAAATAACGTCATCAGACTCATGAACTTGGTGGACCAAGTGAGCATGGCACCGCCATTTCGACCCGAAGCACCTTGGCCACAGAGGCCTTTTTCAATGACAACAAGATCGGTTTCTGGTGATTGCAGCTTGGTCATAATTGCAGTCCAAAGCCCAGTAAAGCCACCACCAATGATGACAACATCGGTACTATTGGGGAGAGACTGTAAGGTGCAATTGAGCGATTCAGCGCGTATGGCGCTGTCAAACCAAAAAGGTTGGAAGCGCATCAAGGGCGCTCCCCGCGAGCCAAACGGCTTTCTATTTCAAAGAGCACAGGTTCAATATCGGCCAGTGAATCAATGACGAAATGTGCACCAGCACTGTAAAGTGTATGGTATGCATTCAAGGTGAGCGCGTTTTGTTCGCTCTCTGAAAGGGCATTCCATTCTTCTTCGCTAAGACCAATGGCGTTGCCTGTGACTGCAATGCCCACGGTCCACATTCCCGCGTTTAAGCCTTCACTGATCCCCGGAACAGAATCGTCCACTTTGACACACGCTGCGACACGATTAATACCCAACGCAAGTACGTTCGCCAGCGCCATCCATGGACCAGGACGTGAACCTGCTTCGCATTCGTCACTGCCGACACTATGATCGGGTTCATAGCCATGTGCCTTGGCTGCAGGTAGTAAGACGTCCATCACGGGTTTGGGGTAGCCAGAGCAACTGCCAATTTTCATCCCTTGCGCTTTAAGGCGGTTCAAAACGGGTAGTACACCCGTAATAGGTTCAGCGCGTTCGGCGACTTTGGCTTGTTGCAATGGCATAAATGTTTGATAAATGTGGTCAACGTCGCCTTTGCTTGGCAGACGGCCAAATTGTTTCTGCCAACGTACTTGGATCTCGTCTAAATTCAACAAGGTGTTGATGTGATCCCATTTGCCCATGCCCATGGGAATACGGGCCTCATCAAGCGAAATCGTGAAGTCGTAGGCCTTTGCAAAAGCTTCAACAAAAATGCTGGTTGGGGCTATTGAGCCAAAATCAACGACCGTGCCTGCCCAATCTAAAATGAGCGCTTCTAAATGTTTCATACAGTACCTTTGATAAGTGAAGGGGTTGAAGAAGCCGGTGCTTCAAGCGGTGGTTGCGTGTGTTTTGGCAAGTGTGCAATAAAGTAGAGTAAGCTACTTATCACTAACAAACCTGCCAGCAACGCAACCCAATAGCACGCCGAAATAAAGAACGTCAGCCAACTTAATTCGGGTGCTTCTAAAGTGCGATAAAGCAAAATGCCAACAGATCCAACGTATCCCGCTGAATCCGCGAGATAAATTAAGAACCCTGCGTTTGCCGTACTGCCAAGCGCAGAGATCATGCGGTCAAACAAAAAACAATTGTACGGGATGTAACTGATGTATAAGCCCGCGCCAAGCAGCACCATCCATGATTTTGCATCCAGCCATTGTTGTTCAAATCCGTAGGTGCTGGCGGCAAGCATCACAGCACCAAAGAGGATAAAGCCGTGATTGACAAAAAAGGCTTTAGTATTGTCTTTTATCAGCACGAGCGCGCCGAGCGCCAACAACACGATAAACGCGATACGAATACCGGCGTAGGCAAAGATTGCGGGTTCTTCGCCGTAGCCGAGTGCCTGCCAAATCTCGGCCGAAAAGTTGTCACGAAAGTCGCGAAAGCCCGTAAACAGTAAAAAACTCAAGATAAGAACGGTAATTCCAAACCAATGGGCTTTAAAGAAGGACCAGCGCGCTTTGCTGTCCATCGGTGCGCGCTTTTGGCGAGCAACTTCATCGTCGAGCGTCGGCTTTGGCAAGGAGGTTAAACATGCAACACTGAGGATTAGCAAAGGTAAAAACAACGCACCCGTTGCGGCAGGCATCCAAAGCTCGGGTACGTTGACTTCGGTTACTAACCATTTACCGACCGTACGGACTAACCCAGAGGCTAAAATAAAGGTGACACTGAGCACCGCGCCGAGAATTTCAGTCGTACGACGACCTTCCAAAAAACTGAATACGATCCCCCAGATCATGCCAAGTGACAGGCCGTTGATGAATAGCCAAGGGATATTCCAACCGATTGGTGTAATAGCAAACATCACCAACGCGAACTGTGCCCCTAAGATCATAAACAGAATGGCTTTACCACGATGAGCAGGGGGCATTTCCGAAACGACTTTTACACCAATAAATTTGGCACACAAATAACCAAACACCTGCGCTAAAATCAGGGCAATTTTGAAGCTCACCAGCCAGTGCTTGTTGTCGAATTCGCTGTAGGTATTGACCGAAAAAGGCTTTCGAAAAGCATACATACTGAAATAGGTTAAAAATGCGCTGGTGGCCGCAAACACCACAAACGCAGTCCCTTGGGCTTTCGCGAGCCAAGTGGGTGGATGACGAAATAAAGGAGCAAACATCTAACACCTCGATGCCCAAGCCTATAGGCTTGGGCGAGTTGGTCAGTAAATCGAAAACGTGGACTTAAAACTCGTAGCTAAAGCCAAGCATGCCACGCACGCCGTAATATTCGACTTGCAATGGACGGTCTTCATTACCTAAGTAGTACTTCAGTGGTTCATTGCTTAAGTTATTCAACTCAAGGTAAACCTGTGCGTTGTCGCTAAGCTGATAGGAGGTGGTGAAATCAATGCTGGTATTTGCACCGTAAAAGCTGTCCGTGTTTTTATCTGCGCCATGCTCTTCGATATAAGCACCTTTGTGGTTTACGGCTAAACGTGCGGCAAATTGGTTGTTGTCGTAATACAGCGTAAAGTTGTACAACGCATTGGCTTGGCGTGGGATGGCGACTTTATCAGCGCGTTCAGGGATAGTCATTTCTGAATCCATAAACGTGGCATTGGTCATGATCCCGAAGTCACTCAGTGACTCATCCACAAACTCAAGTGAGCGGTTGAACGCCAATTCAATACCGGCAAGCCACGCACTGTCACCATTTTCTGGACGAATGAGTGTGACACCTTGTTTACCGTTGTATTCGCCTACGCGCGTTGCTTGGAATATCGGATCTTGGATGTCTTTGTAGAAAATACCAGCAGAAACTAATCCGACGCGATCGAAATAATACTCATACATTACATCGAGGTTATTTGAGTAAGTCGGTGATAGGCTCGGGTTACCCGAAATAAGTTGGTTGTCCTGCTCTAAGTAGGAACCTCCCGGTGTTAATGAGCCAAAATCAGGGCGAGCAAACGTGCGAGTGAGCGCCAAACGATAATTAGTTGAATCATCTGCGCGGTAAGTTACGTGTATCGCCGGTAGCACTGACCAATAATCGTTACTGCTTGCATTGGCTGCGACTTCGTTCGAGTCGGCGAGATACGTAAATCCTTTGACCTCAGTTTCGGTGTGCGTTAATCGTAAACCTGCAAGAATTTCCCATTGGCTATCGAGTTGATATGTGCCCATGGAATAAACCGACGTGTGTGTTTCGTTGACATCAAAATTTCGGCCCAATGCACCACCATTACTGATAAGCGCGGACTCACTTGGGTCTAGGACAAACTTATCACGATTTGCCGTCCAGAATTTTGCGAGCGTATCGGTATTGGCAACCTGTGAGAACTGAGATTGGTAATCGAAGTGTGCTTCACTTAAATAATCTTTTCTACCGGGTTGGTCCGACAGCGGAAAATCAGCAAGCGTAGGGGCATCACCATACACGTCGCTATTCCAACTATAAAATTCATCAGCAAAATCGGCTGTGCGTACTTTGTCGCGATATTTAGCACCAAATTTTAAGGCGAGTTGCTGTGAATATTGCCAATCAAAATCGATGTTAGCGACCACACGGTCTTTTTCATTCACGTAAACTTTGTAGAGTTCGACCCACGAAAGCTTGCTTTGTGTGGGGTCCATTGTAAATCCGCTCGGTAGGTGGTTGCGGATGGCATTCCACGGATCTTGACCACCATCAACGGTGTTGTAGGCGTAGTTTTTACCCGTATCACGGTCTTCAAGCCCCACATAGCCGACGTTCTTCTGATCGAAACGCACCACAAAATAGCTGTGATCGTCAGCGTTTGGGCTATCACCGTAACGGAATTCATTTTCATAGCTGGCGACTTGCCAATTGAGCGATTTATCAAATCCGAAATCGTGTTCGCCAGCCAATTCAAAGCCTTTCATTTCTGTGATTAGTTCATTGCGAATGTGCTGAAGTTCGACGCGGTCTTTGTCAAAGCGCATACGATGTTTGTAATGCGTTTCGTCATCACGAAGCGTGCCATAGAGAGCGCTAGCACTGATTGAGCCATTGTCGAGTTGATATTCCATCGAACCGTTAAGGCCATACGTCTCACGGGTGCCTGTGTAATCACGCAGTTCTAAACGATAAATACCAATTCCATCATTGCCGCGTCGAGGCTCGTAGTTGTCGGTTGCCCATTCGCGTTTCCATGCCGTTGCGTTGACAATAAAACCTAATTTGTCGTCTAAAAGACGATCGCCATAAACCAGATTAGCGGAATAGTTTGAGCCATCAGCTAACTCATTTTGACCTGCAGCAACAGAGGCTTTAAGAAGGAAATCATCAGCCGATTTTTTGGTCACAAAGTTCACGTTACCGCCGATTGCATCACCTTCCATATCCGGCGTTATCGCTTTCGATACTTCTACAAATTCAATGAGTTCGCTTGGAAAGAAATCAAAGGCGGTTGCACGGCTTGTGGTTTCTTCCTCTGCGGTTGGCAGGCGATTGCCATTGATGCTTGCTGAGCTCCACTGCGAAGGTAAACCACGTACGGCTACAAATCGGCCTTCGCCTTGGTCACGTTCAATTGATACACCCGGAATACGCTGAACCGCTTCTGCCGCGTTGCGGTCGGGTAGTTTGCCAATGCCGTCTGCCGAAATAATATTGCGAATGTTGCTGGCATTTTTTTGGTTATTTGCAGCAGCCATTTCACCACGCACAATGCGTCCAATTGACACGACTTCTTCGATTTCAGATGTTTGATTGGCAAGCACAATAGGTGCTAGTTGCGTCAACTTGCCATCAACGACGGTTACGTCGAGCGTTTTTTCCGGATAACCCAAATAAGTCACAACCAAAGTATATTGACCAGACTCTAAAGAAGGTAACTCAAAGCGGCCTTGGTAATCCGTCACCGTAGACTGGGTTTGGCCTTGGATGCGTATGGTCGCGCCAGACAATTGGTGCTTGCCATCGTTGACCGAACCAACAATCTTACTGGCTGCGTAAGAGGACAGGGGACTTAATGCCAACAAGGTGGCCACAGTGAGTAAATGTTTTTTCATGATTTAGAGTCTCTTTGGGTTAATTTTCTGGTCTAGTCCAGATTTAATGTCCCTATCCTAAGAGTGCTTTTTTACAAATCGATGACGGTTTAGTGAAAGGTTTTTGTATAAAGTGAAATAATCGAGTCGACTTAGCATCATGATCAACGAGAGTATTTAATAGAAGAAAATGCATAGTTTGTTGATTTAGCGAAGAAGACTCGTGCATACTTGTTTGGTTAACACTATGAAGAGCGCGACATAAAAATGATAATGTGGGTCCCCGTCGTATTGGTGTCATTATATTTGTGGATTCGAGTACATCAGCTGAAATTACTGTCTAAACATATTGAAAAACACTACCCTGAAGAATGGGACCGGTTACAAAAAAATCCCATGAAATTGAGCGCCAGAGCTGCGTTTATGGCTAATCTAGAGGCGTCGATGCTGAGTGGTTTTCTGGCGACAGTGGATGACCCCAAAATAAACGATTTTCATAAGAACCAACGCCGCATTTCTGTTTTTTTTGTCGTCTTAATTTCAATCGGCTTTTTTCAAGCGCTCTGGGTAAATTAATTCGAGTTCAATACGCTTCACTAACGATTCTAACTCGATCGAAAAGCAAACATTCTAAGAATATACTGCTAAAATCTAGGATCAGATTTTGGAATTCTTTACAAGGATTGATATGTCCAATCAACTTTTGCTCGGGCCAATTTTAGGTCTTGAATCTGACACGCTTTACACCACATTAGTGGTTACAGACGATACGGTGTCCAGTGTGTTACTCGAAATCCATCAAGATACTTTGTCGTTTGAACTGGTGGGTACTTTACATATTGGGCGGGTTTGGCGAGTTGAATTTGACCCGCATCTTGAACCAAACTCCTGTGTGAATTACCGAATACTGATAGAAAATGAATTCGCGACCAGTAAATCAGGAGAGTCTCAGTGGTCGTTTCATGTTCCTGCACAAACTGAAACACCTAAACTCGCTTATGCCTCGTGCAATGGTTTTTCAGATTTCAAATTAATGACCTCAACGGAGCGGCCGTATGCGCTTTGGCAAGCGATGTCTGAACAGCATGACGAAGCACCTTTTTCGTTGCTACTAATGGGCGGCGATCAGATTTACGCTGATTCGATTTGGACAATGGTTCCATCACTTAAACAATGGAATGAATTGCCAAGAGAAAAGAAAATTAAAGCCAAGGCAAGTAAACAAATGAAAGCGCAAATTCGCCGTTTTTATAGCGAGTTGTACTTGGACCGTTGGAACAAACCAGACGTCGCTAAAATGCTCGCGTCTATTCCCTCTATTATGATGTGGGATGATCACGATATTTTCGATGGATGGGGAAGTTACCCTGAAGACATTCAAACGTGTGAGGTTTATGGGGCCATTTTTGCCGAAGCGAAAAACCATTTCGATTTACTGCAATTACGCAGTGCCAACAAAAACTCCACCTTATTAAGGAAGGCTTCAGCAAATGTAAACCAAGCTGAACCATGCCATTTTGGTGCTGTTGTTCAGTTTAAGAACTATCAAATATTAGTACTCGATAATCGCAGCGAACGTACATTAAATCGCGTCATGAGCGAAGCTCATTGGCAGGATGTCATTCACTTTTTGGACAATTGTACTTCGGGTGATTTACTCGTAATGACAGGCGTGCCCGTGGTGTACCGTGATTTCTCGTTTGCAGAGCGAGCGGTCGATGCAACACCGTGGGAAGAAGAAGTTACCGATGACTTGAAAGATCACTGGCGAGCAAAAGAACATGAAGGTGAGCGAAGCCGACTGATCATGCGGTTGCTGGCAAACGCAAAGCGTCGCCAAGGTAAGACGGTATTGTTGTCAGGCGATGTACATGTTGGCGCACTAGGTATTATACGAGACGAAAGTCAGTCAGACATCACGCGTATTCACCAAGTGATTTCATCAGGTATAGTGCATCCATCACCAACATTTATGCAATGGTTGGGTATTTGTGCACTGACCAACGATGACGATGAATATTTAGATGGGGCCAAACATATTGTGGCACGCATGATTAAACCGACAGGCGGTGATAAATATATTCGTACGCGTAATTTCACTACATTGAAAATGGGCACTGACCACAAGATATGGGTTAACTGGGTTATTGAAGGAAAAGATAAACCTGTTTACGCGATAGACTGACAGACCGAGTTACTCGGAGAATTTGTAAAGACTCATTACGAGTTTTTACAATTTTCCTAAAGTGTTGAAGCAAAAGTTTTTGTATAACGTTTATTACGAGCAACTATTTGTTGTGAGTAACGTGATGTAGGACTTGTTATGAATCGAATATTGGTTACTTTTGTTTCTTTACTGACTGTTTTCAATGCAGTAAACATGCTTGCCCATGCGGCGGAATCTCAATCTAACCCTCAAACTTCCACACCAAATAAACCGAGTTATTACCGAGATTGTTCCGTGATGAAGTTTGAGGACATTGATGAAGCAGAATTAACCCAAGCAGAGCGCATTTTACTCAAAGAACAAAAGCTTGAAGCAAGCTTAAACAGCTCTGCAGAGTGCATGGATGAGGCTATGCAGTCCAACCAACAGCGCCTTCGAGAGTCAAATAGCCGCAGTGGAGAGTCTTCTTCAGTTAGCGAAAGTCATGCGAAAGAGCAAAACGAGGAGTCACGTCCAGAGGAGATGAATTCAGTTTCATCACAACAAAAAGAAACTAATCCCACCCAGACGTCGAATTCCAAACAACACATCAAGGGGAAAGTCTCTGGCGGCTCTTCCGCGGTGTGTGATGCTATCAAGCAAGGTTTAGCGCAGGCAAAAACCGACAATGAAAAACAACATTTTGAAAAACTAGCAAAAGAATACCGCTGCGAGTAAAAGGATACACGCAATGAAAGTCAATTTTTTATCTCAACTTGGAAAACACCTAAACGTCACTCGAGTGGTTTTTTTCGGTGTCTTGGTGTTTTTATCGGGTTGCCAATCTACTTCTAGTAATCAGCTCAGTCGAGTGACCACTGTTGGACCAAGCATGTCAGGCCCAAGTAGTGCCTCCTTGAAAGGCACAATGGAAAAGCCATATCCGTATGATGGTCGAGTTTTTATGGACGTGGCAATTCCTGTTTTTGACCCTGGTTTTCCACTAACTAAGAGTGGTCAAATCGATGATGAAGAAATGGTTGAGCAAGATATTTGGCCACAAGTTCGTCGCTTGGAAGCGAATCGTTTCGCCATCGAGACTAAAAAGGCCCTCGCAACAACAAAAGCGTTTGGGGCAATTAGTGTTACGCCAGATGCCTCCTCATCGGCAGATCTTTTTATAATTGGTCGGATAAACCATTCTGATGCAGAAGTTGTGAATATCGGCGTCCGTGTAATAGATGCAAGCAACGTGATTTGGGGTGAAAAAACCTTCGAACATCAAGTAAATGAAGGATTTTTCCGAGATGCATTACGCCAAAGTGAAGACCCTTATGGCCCTGTATTCCGCGATATTGCAAATTATGTATTTCGATTAATGGTGAAACGTAGTGATGCAGAAAAAGAGCAAATACAGCAGATTGCGGATATGCGATATGCGGCAATGTACAGCCCTGAAAGCTTTGGATCTTATCTTAACCAAAATCGAAAACAGCAATTTTCATTAAATGGCTTACCGTCTGAACAAGATCCTATGTTCCTGCGAATTGATCAGGTTAGGGCTAAAGATGAACAGTTTGTTGACAATCTGCAGACCAATTATGAAGCGTTTTACGCTGAAACGAACGAAGCATACCGTACTTATCAACGAGAGGCTCTGCCGATTGCAGCTGAGATCCGCCGTAAGAAGGCGCAACGTACTAAAGCACAAGCATGGGCTGCAGTTGGTATCATCGGTGGCGTGTTATTAAGTAAGAATTCGGATTCAACCGCTGGAAATATCGGTGCTGTCGTGGCCACAGCGATTGGCGCATATAATTTGGCGGATGCAGTTCAGCAAAATAAAGCGATAGGGGCTCAGCGAGAAATGCTCGAAGAGCAAGGCCAAAATCTAGACATTAAAGTGACACCACAAGTTGTTGAGTTTAACGATCAAACAATTGAATTGAGTGGTACAGCGAAAGAGCAATATGGTCAACTGCGCCAAAAATTGTATGAAATTTATCAGTTAGAAGCGACACCGGATACTGCGCTGTAATGGAAAAAATGACTCCAAATGGTTCGTCGCTCGACTCTACATTAAATGCGGTAAAACATCAGCAGCAACAGAAGTGGAAGGTGCTAGGCGGTGTGGCTCTGGTTAGCTTGTTATTGGTGATAGGTGTTTATATCTCATTTGAATCGAGTGACGTTACATCAAAGCTAAACTCCGACGAGCAGTCACAAGTGCAACAAGCGAGCGAAGTTACACAAGCGCAGCGCCACCAATTGCAGGAAAATTTACTGGCGCTGCAAAATGCACTTGATAGGGTTCAGGCAGACGAGGCGTTGTCAAAATGGGCTGCTAAACGAATTGATTCGGTGTCGGCTGGTTTACAGGGCGCTTATGCTCACTATGCACAGGGACAATTTACTGGATTATCGGATCAATTGGAGGAGTTGTTAGATGAAGTACAACGTATCGCAAACGACTATCAAACCACGCTAGAAAGCACCTATCAGGCTGGTATCATTGCGTTCAACAAGATGGAATTTGACGCCGCAAAGGGGTTGCTTGAACATGTACTTCTAATCAACCCTAACCACGTTGATGCTGAAAATCTACTGACGCGTATTGCTATTCAGGGCGATGTTGCGAAATGGTTTGAACAATTCAAAGCAGCAAAAGCAAAAGGTGACTTTCAAACGCAAATTAGGGCGTTGGAACAAATAGTAAGTGCTGATACACAGAATCAAGAGGCACACGAATTGCTCGCGCAAGTCAAGCAACAAAGTGCAGTTAACCACTTTGAGAGATTAGTTGAACAGGTGCTTGTAGCCATCAAAAACCAACGGGTTGAAGAGGCTAAAAATGCGCTACGCAAAGCCCAGCAAGCCGAGCCGCAAAATCCAATTATAGCGACATTAAATGCACAAATTCAGGCGCTTTCGGATAACCAGCAGACCCAGCAATTTAGCGAACAACTCAAATTGTTCCAACAAAATGATGAGTGGGAAACGGTTGCGCTTATTGCCAACAAAGCAACCGCTCGGTTTCCTGACAATGTGAGTTTTGCGCAAGTGAGTCAGACTGCAGAAGAAATACTGCGTGCGGATAAAAAGCTCGCTAGTTATTTATCGCGTGCCGAAAGGTTGAGTGATGTTGGGATTAAAACAAAAGCCACGGAGTTTCTAAAATCCATTGAGCCGTTATTGCTCCAGAGTCCTAAATTGTCGAAACGCGCAGACCTGTTGAGCCGAGAAGTTGAAAGTTATAGTTCAAAAATCAATGTGACAGTGCATAGTGATAACCGCTCAACACTCAAGGTTTTGGGTGTTGGGGTGATAGGTGAAATTAAAAGTAAGCAAATTGAGCTTAAACCAGGTCGGTATCGTTTTGAAGCAAGTCGAAAAGGCTACAAAACTGAAATTCTAGAGGTTGATGTCCAGCAGACGATAAAGCCACTCGAAGTAACGCTTATGTGCAAGGAGAAAGTGTAGTATGGCTTTTGAGCATACCATCGACAGTCAAATTAAAAAGGCAAAAACACGTCGAAAAAGTCTAGTGCTTGTAGGCGTGACGATATTCATCGCCTTTTTGAGTGTTTATTTGTCGGTTCTATTTCTAGTGAAAGGTTTTAACGTTTCAATTTCACCCATAGACGCACAGCAAGAAGCAAGCATTTCGATAAATAAAGGCCTTGGCATTATACGTAACCAAACCGCTTATGTTCTATTTGGTGAAGCAGAACTTCAAATTGAAGCAACGACGTTTAAATCAAAAGTGATTCAGGTAAATGCACAAACCCCGTCGAATCTACTGCCCTTGAAATTGATTGAATTATTGCCCAAACCAGCTGTACTTCGTTTTACAACCGATGTCGAATCGGTGCACTGGAAACAGGAAAACACGTGGCAATGCCCTTGAAATTGAGTTGGCTCCAGGACGCCATGAAATTATCGCCAAACATGAATGGTATGAAAACACCGTACTCAATTACGATGCAGTCAAAGCAAGTAACGATGAGGTTCAACTTCATCCGACGAAACGCGCAGGCACCGTGACGATTGCTTCTGTGCCAAAGGGGGCTGCTGTCAGTATAAATGGAAATGTAGTTGGGATAACGCCCTATCAAGCAACGTGGAGTGCAGGCAACTACCAACTTGGTATTCAAGCCGAGGGGTATGAACAATCGTTGGATCAGTTTTCACTAAATCAGTCGATTACTGCAATTGAACGCACCTATACGTTGATGCCATTACAAGCGACGCTCAAGATGACACTTTTACCAGAAGGCGGGTTGTTAACCGTCAACGGTATACCTAAAACACCCGATGAGGGCGCTAAAATCAGTGTCGATGCTAATACGTTGCTCACTGTGCAATACCAAAAACAAGGATTTATTACACAAGTTCGACGCGTTACGTTATCGCCAAAGCAACAAGGCGAATTAGCGCTGTCGCTTGAACCCGACTTGGGTCAAGTGAAGTTTTCCAGCAACGTTAATGCGACGGTTAGTGTCAATGGCAAAACGCTCGGTCACACGCCTTTGTCCCTGTCGTTACAGACGGTGCCACTCGATGTCACCTTTTCAAAACAAGGCTACCGAAGCCAAACTAGAACCATTTTGCCAGTGAGGAAAAACGCGCTGAATGTTGAAGTGGAGTTACTCACTGAATTTGAGGCGCGTCGAAAAGAGGGGAAGCCATCGGCGGTATCCAAACTCGGTATTGATTTTATCAAAGTCGCAGGAGGCTCATTTGAAATGGGGTCGCCGGTGAACGAAGCTGAGCGCTTTAGAGATGAACATCAGTTATCTGTAGAATTGACGAACGCTTTTTTGGTTGCGACAACAGAAATTACAGAAGCGCAATATAACTCGTTTGATAAGTCCGTTACACCTTCGAACTTACCGATGGTCAACGTGACTTGGCTTGACGCAGTGCGCTATTGTAATTGGTTAAGCGAACGAGAAGGGTTGAAACCGTTTTATCGAGTACAAGGTAGCAGAGTATCAATTCCAGAATTAACAGAAGGCTATCGGCTGCTATCGGAAGCAGAGTGGGAATTTGTTGCTAAACATTTCCAACGTGCGGCGCGCACAACCTACGTTTGGGGCAATGAGGACCGTGTTCGTAAAGGACAAGGCAATTTTGCTGATGAAAGTATACGAGGAAAGCAAACCTTTATTTTAGAAAAGTATCAAGATGGTTTTGCACAAAGAGCCCCTGTGAAAAGTTTTAATGCAGACCGGAATGGATTGTATGACCTTGATGGCAACGTGCGTGAATGGGTGAGCGATGGGTATCAAGTGATGAAAGTGGGTGATGCTAACGTTTTGATAAATCCAATTATAGCAATAGAGGAACTGAACCACGTCATTAAGGGTGGGTCGTTCAAAACCGGGCGGTTAAAGATGCTCCGCGCAAGCGTTAAAGGCAAAAGCGATGGTCAATTAGAAGACGTTGGTTTTAGGATTGCACGCTACGAGGCACGTTAGCCAAACTGGTTATAGGAAATAGGAATACAGATGAAAAAGAAACTATTGCTTGGCTTGACGCTGCTCATGTTGATGGGCGCCGCAAGCGCGTATTTCGTGTCTTTGGACGCACCACAAGATTTTCCCGTGAATATTTAGAGGCGGTGGTATGAGTAACAGAACATCAAATGCAACGATGAACCCACCTTTATGGTTAAGCGCCTTGGTCTTGCTCGGCTGTTTCACATTGATGCAGGTGCTGTTTGCAGGTTGGATTACGCCTAAAGCAGAAGCGGTATTAATGGCGCAAGGGTCGCAATCGCTTTCTTCTGTCTGGGTTATCTTGAAAGACATGGAACAGCAGATCTGTTTCTCACTGCTGTTTTATTGTTTGTTTCTGATGGGCTATAAACTCTGGCGATTACTGGATGAAGAAGCCATTTATACCTGTGATTTTCTAGCAGACTACGACAAGTCAAAACCATTGGATATAGACATTGCCCTACATGAGTTGGAGTCGTCTACATTCCGTGAAAATCCAGCGATGTTAACGTGGATTAATTGTATCCGCCGCTATAAAAACACCCGCAATGTACAGCATGCAGCGAGCGCCATCGCTTCTTCTGTTGACAGTCTTGCCGCTCAATTAGAAAGCGGAAATAACATGATCCGATATATTATTTGGGCAATCCCAAGCATTGGTTTCGTCGGTACGGTTAGAGGAATAGGACAAGCGTTAGCGCAGGCTGATAAGGCGCTTGCAGGCGACATTTCAGGCATGACTGCCTCACTCGGTGTTGCCTTCAACTCCACGTTAGTTGCGCTGTTTATTTCGCTTATTTTGATGTACTTCATGCATTTACTTAACAGTCGCCAAGATTCTATGGTGTTGAAAACTCAAGAAAGTTGTGAGCGTCATTTACTTGCTCATCTTCATCAGTAGAAGATATTGCTCATGAGAAAAAAGCGAGCGGTAGTCGATGGCTTCAATATGTCATTCTTAGATGTAATGGCATGTGGCTTGGGCGCTGTAATCCTCATTTTTATTTTGGTGGACTTTTCGGGGGGACACCCTCCGACGGAGGAAGAAACTCGGCTAGAGCAATCACTGCAGTCGACTCAAGAAAAAATTACAGAATACACGCGTTCTCATGACTCTTTATTGGCTCAACTGGAAACCATTAAGTCTAAGTTGAAAACCGAAAATGCGAAGGATGCGGCTGCAAATGATGAGCAAGCCGCGCTTCTTAATGAGATATCGACACAATTAGCCATAATTGCAAAGCTCGAAGCCGAACTCAAAGCCGTATCCAGTATTCCAGCCAAAGAATCTACGCTTGAAATACAGGGTAAATATGCACAGCAGTACCTGACAGGGATGAAAGTCGAAGGCAAGCACATAGTTGTTTTGCTTGATAAAAGTGCATCGATGATGGACGACAATTTGGTGGGGGTGTTGAGTGCGATGGCGCTCAATGATAAAGCTCGAAAGGCAAAAGCAAAATGGCAACGAACATTACGAGTTGTAAATTGGTTGTTCGCGCGAGTGCCATCAGATTCTGAAGTTTCTCTTATCGCATTTTCAGATACGGCGAAAACGCTCGGACAAAGTAAAATAATTAGTGGAAAGGACAGTCGCCAGTTAATTGCTTTAGCACAGTCTGCACATGACGTGGTGCCAAACGGAGGAACGAATTTGCAACTTGGCCTACAAACCGCGTTGTCTACACAGCCGAATGTGAGTGATATTTACTTAATTACGGATGGCTTACCAACACTTGGAGATGGTTTGAATCTTCGCTGTAAAGGCTTACTCACCAATAAAAAATCCATTTCTTCAGAATGCAGACAACAGTTGTTATTAGAAACGATCTCGCGATTTAAAAAATCAGCGCATATGAACGTGATATTGCTGCCAATTGAAGGCGACCCCTATGCTTCGTCAATGTATTGGAGTTGGACTCAAGTCACAGGTGGTCGCTTTTTAGCGCCTGCACAGGAGTGGCCACAATGAAGAAAATTGCCCGACCGCCGCTCGAGATTTTTACGTTAAGTTTTTTAGACATTATCTCCTGTGCATTTGCTGCAATAGTGATGCTAGTGTTGATGTCCAAAAAGGGCGATGAGGATGTAGCCATTATCTCTACTCCAATCCAAAATTTGATAAAAGAGGTCGCCCAAGCTAAAGCGTCGCTTGATAGCCTTGTAAAGCAAGTAGACGTAACCCAACAAGAGGTGAACAACGCAGAGTTAACCTTAGCCGAGCGCAGGGCACAGTCAAACCAACTGAGTGGTGCTGTCCCTCGAGCAGAAGCGACACTCCAGCAATTGCGTGACCAAGCAGCGAGTCTTTTGCAGGAAGTGCGCCTAGCCAATGCCCGTCTCAACAACGAAAGTAAACCGGCTATGCCAGATCAAGCCGTTGGGGGAATACCAACCGATGCGGATTACGTCATTTTCGTAATTGATAATTCGGGATCGATGTCATCTGGTGGAAAGTGGAAGCAGGTTGTGTCAGTCGTATCCGATATTTTGAAAAATCACCCACAAATGAAAGGCTTTCAGATTTTAGCGGCGGATGGTGAACACATGTATTCAGGCCGAGAAGGGCGTTGGTTAACCGATACGCCAACATTCAGACAGAAAGTGATATCGCGCTTGACCAGTTTTACTGGGGGAGCGAGTGCCCCTGAAGTCGGCATAAAACGAGCTCTTAGTTTGTACAAAAAAGAACCAGGCAAAGTCTCGTTGTATGTGTTTGGTGATGACTACCGACCTGGCACGCTGGATGACGTCGTAACAGAAATCACACGTCTGAATCGGGATAGTCAGGGAAAATCGAAGATGCGTATACATGGTGTTGGTTTTTATCGGCCTCATGATGGTAATGCCGCACAATTCGCAGCGTTCATGCAGGCTGTTGCAAAGCGTAATCGAGGCGCTTTTATTGGTTTAGACTTCTAAATTGTAACGCGTGAGTCTGTCATACTGGTCCCTTGCAAGGTGGCCAATTGCCGCACAAGAATTTGGCAACTCGAATCGCAGTAGGCTAGGATCAAGATATTAACATCAGTATCGTCATAGCCTATCAAGGAGGACGTTTATGCAACAAGCAGTACTGCATTTTTGGTTTGAAGAAGTAGAATCTAAACAATGGTTTACCGTTGATGAACAGTTTGATGAATTAATCCAGCTGCGATTTGGTGACGTGTTACAACAGGCTGAAGCGGGCGAATTATTTCCGTGGCGAAACAGTTCTGAAGGACGTTTGGCGGAAATCATTGTATTGGATCAATTTTCTCGTAATGTGTATCGCGGCCAGGCCGATGCATTTAAAAATGACGCGATGGCGTTGGTGTTAGCTCAAGAGGCTATTTCACATGGGGCGCTGCATCGGTTAACACAAATTGAATGTAATTTTTTGCTTTTACCTTTTATGCACAGCGAATCACTCGCTATTCATCATTATGCTGAGCCATTTTTTCAAGAATTCACATCCGCTTCGACGGTTGATTTTGAAAGTAAGCACCGCAGTATCATCGAACAGTTCGGTCGATATCCACACCGAAATAAACAACTGGGTCGGCGTTCCACTGACGAGGAGGTTGCCTTCCTTTCCATGCCGCACTCTAGTTTTTAAGTTTTGGTCTCATCTTTACGTAAAATAGGTTCACAAAAGTTAAAATGCCATGGCTAAACAGGGTTATATCGTCGTTATCTCAGGAGAAAGCATGGCGTGATGGGAATATCTAGTATTGAAACATCGGACTGGGAAGACATTCTTGCTATTCAGTCACAAGTTTATTTTGACGTTGAACCAGAGTCCTTAGAAACGTTGCTTAGCAAGTGGCGCACGTCACCGGATCTTTGCTTCGTGTTTCGAGACGAAAAAGGTGTTCCTATCGCTTATATTCTTGCGCATCAATGGAATGACTCGCGTCCTCCATCGCTCTATACGTCCACAACAAAAAATGAAGGAACCATGCTGTTTATTCATGACTTAGCGGTTTCAACGCGAGGTAGTGGTCGGTCTATTGGTCAACAACTTGTTCAAGCGGTATTACAAGCGGCTAAAGCAAGTGGCCTGAAAGAGGCGATGTTAATTTCCATTCAAAACAGCCAAGGTTTTTGGTCTCGTTTCGAATTTAAACGTGTAGGTGTAGCCCGTTTACCAACCACCTATGGCGAACATGCGGTATTGATGAAACGTGACTTGCTCAAGTAACTAGTCGGCTTAGGGTGACACGCTTTCTTGAAAAAGCGCAATGCAGCCCCATTTATTAGTTTACAAACCTAGACTACCCATTGAGCCATTTAAATGAATTCTTCGACACAACTTGTTTGCTCCTACTGTGGCGGTATTAATCGAGTTCCAAGTACCAAAATTGACGCTAATCCTCTGTGTGGTAAATGCAAAGAGAAGCTTTTGGTTGGTAAACCCATCGCATTATTTGATAGTAATTTCCAACGTAGTATTGAGAAAACGGATTTGCCTGTTGTCGTTGATTTCTGGGCTACTTGGTGTGGTCCTTGCCAAAACTTTGCGCCGATTTTTGAAGAGGTAGCCCAGCATTGGGGCTCCCGAGCGGTGTTTGCTAAACTGGATACGGATGCGAATCAACAGGTTTCAAGCACTTACCAGATCCGTTCGATTCCTACACTTATGGTGTTCAAACAGGGTAAAGAAGTCGCTCGAATCTCGGGTGCATTGCCACGAGTTCAATTCGAGCAATGGTTATCTCAAGTTTTATAATGTCGCTAAGAATGTTTACGCATTGGCGAACTAATGAGCTTAAGAATCATGATCTTTATCAAAGGTAAAAGCGGTAAAGGTTGTGGTCGTACAGGCGATTTTTTAAACTGAAGTGCATCGCGACTAAAGGGAGTTTTTTATGCGATCATTTTTCAAAGCGATACCCGCAATTCGACCACCTTTTCTTATTCTCGCGCCTATTTGTGTTAACGTAGGACTTGCAACCGCACATTATGAAGGTCATGCGTTTTCGGAATGGTTTGCCATGCTTGCCCTCGTCGGGGCCATTTTTGCAGCAATATGGGTGAATACGCTCAATGAACTTCAGGATTTTACCAGTGGATTGGATTTTCTAACTCTGCGTACCCCCTTTAGCGGTGGAAGTGGCATATTGGTGCAAACCCCAGCGCTTTTTAACGCGGTGAAAGGGTGGCTCTACCTCAGTGCGGCGGTCACGTTGTTAGTCGGAGCCGTTCTTGTCTACGAGTTAGGCACTTCGCTCATACCCATTGGCTGTTTAGGTGTTGTTATTGTGTTGACTTACACTCGACAACTGAACAAATTACCTTGGCTCTGTGCAATCGCGCCGGGCGTTGGATTTGGTGTGTTGATGTCCGTTGGGGGTTATCTAACCCAAAATGCCCCAGCTAGCATGCTGATTTTGTTAGTCTCGTTTGTGTCCCTTTTTCCCATAAATAATTTACTGATAGTTAATCAACTTCCCGATATTGAAGCTGACCGTCAAGGCGGTCGACGTCACTTGGCGATAGCCTATGGAGATGATATGGCAATTACGGTTTACAGTGTTTTTCTCCTGTTAGCCATTATCTTGTTGATAAGCTTAGTCGTATCAGCAATGTTGCCTGTCTTGAGTTTGCTGACTTTAATGCCTTTACTGCTTGGTGTTGTGGCGTTGACCAAATTAATTGAACTCAAAAAGGATATTCGGCGCTCGCCAAAAACAATGGCGATGGTTGTCGCCTGTGCCAATCTAACGCCTTTAGTATTATCACTAACTCTCTGGTTTAAATAGCGTTACGTTAAAATTAGCATCCATCAGAATTTTTCATTGATATAGTGCGACATTTGTCGCACTATATCTGTATCCCGAAGAAGTTGGAAAGTAAAGATGTTAACAGAGCCAGAATTAGCGATTCTCAAATCGTTGTGGCGAGAGCAGCCTCGCAGTGCAAGACAAATTCACGATGAACTGACCGCTCAATTTGATTGGACCTACTCATCAACGCGAAAGACACTCGAAAGAATGTCTGACAAAGGCCTTTTAAGTGTCGTGAGTCATGGCAATAAAAACTTTTATCGCACGCCCCTTGAAAAAGTACCAACCCTTGCGGGTGTCGCCAAAGACTTTTTTAAAAAAGTTTTTGATTTCGAAGGGCCATTACCTATCGCGATGTTTTCAGACAGTAAAATGATGTCTGAAGATGAAATCAAACGACTCGAACAGCTTGTGAATAATGCTGAGCACGAGAAAGGCCATGACTGATAGTTTGGTGCTCTTGGTATTATTTATTAGTAGTGGAGTGTTCATTTGGTTAGGCATGTCTATTTGCAGACGTTTTGCAATCCAGTTTTCACCGCGTCAGTTACAATTATTAGTACTGTTAAACTGTACAGTCACGTACCTTTGTTTTAGTTCGCCATCTCCTAATTTACCTAACTTGAACGCGACATCGTTTCAGCGTATCTCTTTAGTCAACACCTTAGACGTCGTTGAAAATCAAACAGGCATTATACTTGGGAGTGGGCAGGACACGATTTTACTCATCTTATCCGTCCTTGCAATAAGCTTGATAAACCTGATGCGTCTACTTTATCGGCAATGGTTGTTTAGGTGTCGATTACGTCGTGCATCTGTATTGGGACATGCACTTTACGAATCAAATGAAATGCCAAGTGCATTTGCAATAGGGTGGTGGCAACCGAAAATTTACGTACCAAGCTATTTTCATCAGTTAACGACTGTGCAGCAGCAAGTGGTTGTAACACACGAACAAACGCATATTCATTTTAGGGATCCGTTGTGGCTATCGCTATTCTCAGTCTTAAAGTCATTGCTGTGGTTCAACCCGCTTTTTCGTGCGTTACCGGTTTGGTATAACGAAGCGATAGAATTTCGCTGTGATAAGAATGTCGTAAAGCATTTGGTTCGACATCATGAGCTTTCGTTCACGGATGCGAGTCGTTTATATGCAAACACCATTATTGAAAATCTAAAATTCGCAAAACAACAACCGAAATATCATTTGCATCAAGCCATTGCAGCACATGCATTACCAAATAACGTGATTGAAGAACGGATCAAAGTAATTGTACGTCCAAAATCAACTCACTCTACTGTGCTCTCAATGGTGTTTGTAAGCTTATTGTGTGCACTTTCATTTATTCCTTCCGCGGGTGCTAGGTTGGTTTCACAGGAAATCAGTGATTGGGTCATTCCCGTAGTTAAGCCAAATATCAGCAGTCGATTTGGTCATGTGCACCCTGTCCGTAATAACAATCCTCATCGCGGTGTTGACTTTGCAGCGCCAGTGGGGACACCTGTTTTAGCCGCTAAATTTGGCCGAGTTCGTATTGCGGATAACCAGACTTACCCTGAAGGTTTCGGAAATGTCATCGTAATTGAACATGATGTTCAGGTTCAGTCTGTTTATGCTCACTTAGACTCCATCGACGTTAAAGTTGGCAGCTACGTTTTAGCAGGTCAAATAATAGGTACGGTTGGACAAACTGGGAAGGTAACAGGACCTCATCTTCATTTTGAAATTCATGAAAACAACCGAGTCGTAAACCCTATAAAATTGGATTAAACATGAAAAAGTTAAACACGAAGTCCCTTACCAAATTGGTAAAAGGGCTAGGATTTTGCGTGCTTTTTTCTTACAAGGTTGTGAGGGGGAAGAAAATGCAACACCAACTGCAGTTAAAAACACCGACGTTGTTAATGAGAAAGTCGAATCGCAAGCCGTGATTTTGGAGCCTGACTTAGATGGATTTCCGGAACGTGAAATGGTTCATCAAGCGATTTTAACTTTACAGTCAGGTCAAACATTAACGTCATTGTTTGAGCCGTTGGGGGTTTCTGCTAAAGAACTCTATTTGTTTGCAAAACTGGTCTCACCCGAAATTAAAGTGAATAAACTAAAGTCGGGGGTGCAATTTGCAATTACACAGGAGCACAATGTTCTTACAAAAATATGCATGAAAAGCAGTTTTGAAAAGGAAATTTGTTTAGTTAAAGTGGATTCTGAATGGCTTCGCGAAGATCAGCATTTTGAGGTCACAAGCCAATATGCCACTGCGTCTGTTCGAATCGAGTCGAGTTTGTATGAGTTAGTCAGCAACACAAATGTCTCTATGGATGTGTTTAACCAACTGATGTTGGCGCTTTCTCACTTTGTGGATTTTCAACGAGATATTCGGCAAGGTGACACACTCAATATTGTCTATGAAGTACTTGAAAATAGCCGAGGAGAGCAGCTGATCGGAGAGCTGCAACAAGTTGCCTTAGTGGGACAATTACACCAGCTTGCGCTTTACCGTTTCACTGATGACGAGGGAAACAGCGCGTTTTACCATAAAGATGGCACGCTGGCACAAAGTTTTCTTTTGAAAACGCCAGTGGATGGGGCCAAGTTATCTTCTAAATTTGGCAAGCGGCATCACCCCGTACTTGGTTATACACGTGTACACAAAGGGTTAGATTTTAGTGCGCCACTCGGCACACCAGTTATGGCGGCGGGAAATGGCAAAATCGTGCACGCGAGTCGAGCCGGTAGCTTCGGCAACATGGTAAAAATTAAACATAATAATGGTTACACCACGTTATATGCCCACCTCAAAGGCTTTGGCAACGCCATCAAAGTAGGCAAAAAAGTCAAGCAGGGGCAAGTTATTGGGTATCTTGGTAATACGGGATTGAGTCAAAGTCGCCACCTTCACTATGAAGTTCATCAATTTGATAAAGCCATTAATCCACTTTCATTAAAAGGCGTGAGTGATGTGCAATTAACCGCCCGTGAAAAACCACAATTTAATGCTTGGGTTACTAAAATGGATGCCTTACACTCCGCTACTGTGAGCATGATCGATGTCTCTCAAATAACGGAAGAAGAATAAAAATGTTTGAACAACCCTCTGAATTGAAAGGGGCGCACGTCACCCTTGAACTCTTAAGTGAAGCACATATAGAAGCGTTGGAAGTCGCAGTTATGGACGGCCAACATTTCAATCTTTGGTATGCGAATGTGCCCAAACCACAAGAAATGAGCGCGTATGTTTTAAACGCGATGGAGATGGCAAAAAAGGGCAATATTGCCTACGCAGTACGTGATAATCAAACCGCTCAGGTGGTAGGTACTACGCGCTATTACGACGTAAGTCATGAACATAAGCGGGCCTGTATAGGTTACACGTGGTATGCGGATGCAGTTAGACGCACCGCGGTAAACACAGAATGTAAGTTAATGCTGTTGGCTCAATTGTTTGAACGAGAAAAGGCCATCGCAGCGGAGTTTAGAACACATGTGTTTAATCAGGCTTCGCGACAAGCGATAGAGCGTCTAGGTGCCAAGCAGGATGGGATTTTGCGCAGCCATCAAATTTTGAAGGATGGTTCAATCCGAGATACGGCAGTGTATTCAATTTTGGCCCATGAATGGCCTAGTGTGAAAAATCATCTGCTCTCTAAGTTCAGATAAGGTTTCAATTTTCCTATCTGCAGTCATTTTTGTTTTAATTCCATACCTTTAACGCGACAGAAAGTGAGTCTGTCGCAATCACTTTGCTATCCGAAATTTGCCTACCTAATCTCAGATTTACGTTCCAAACTTACGGCTCACCCATTGATATGGTCATAAAAGCAAAGGAGTTTAACGTTTGTTTGGAAGCGCACGTTGAGTGTTAATTCAGAAATAAGGAAATCCCATGCGGTTAGTGTCACCCTGCGAAGAACTCGAATTCGCTTTTCAAGCATTCTTAGCTGATTTTAAAGCACGAGACCCTGACAATGCGGCATTTTATCAATCTAATCTGCCATTTTCTGAATATGTTGAGTGGTTACAAGCTCAACAATATAAAAACCAAGGAGATATGCCACCGTGCCATCATTTTTGGTTTTGTGATGAAATAAATCAAATTGTTGGCGCGATAAGAATTCGACATCATATCGAGAGTCCTTTTTTAAAAAGGGAGGTGGGGCATATCGGATACGACGTCGCACCGAGCTTTCGCGGCAGAGGAGTCGCGACAAAAATGCTAAAACAAGCCTTGATTGCAGCGAAAAACTTGGGGTTAGACAAAGTCCTTGTTATTGCAGATAAAACAAATCGGGCGTCACAACAAGTGATCGAGCGCAATGGTGGTAAGAAATGGGTGGCAGCTGACCAAAACCCCGAGTTAATCTATTACTGGTGTCATACTCATTCAGTGTCAAATTCACGCTGATTGTTTTCAAACTTTTAGAACGGCAAGGAGTTGTTTATGTTTGAACCTAACCCGATGCCAAAATCTCTTCATGAGGTATTTGGCAAACAACAAAGTCCATTTGAAATAGCGGCTACATTCGTATTTGGTGTGGTCGGTACGTTATTTATTTGGTTGTATTTCTATACACCGTGGCTTGAACCGAGCAATTCGGTCAGCCCTTGGCGTGTTGTTATTGCACACATCATTCTAGCGGATGTCCTTTGCGGTTGTCTGGCAAATTTCACTCGTGGGACAAATCGCTATTACATGGAAAACGAGAAACGTCGCTGGTGGTTTATTGCCTCTCATGTTCATATTCTTCTCTTTGCTTTGTTATTGAATGCGTTTTTGCTTGAAGCGAGTTTTGTGTGGGTAGTGACCATTTTAATGGCTACTTTAGTTAACTTGTTGAACGGTCACCGTTTGCAATTGTTTGTTGCTGGGTTGTGTTTAGCTGTTGGCTTACTGTTTGTTTCTGCTCTCGATTTATCGCGTTGGATGTTTGTTGCCAGTTTTTTGTTTATGACGAAAGTTGCCTTCAGTTTTCCTGTAGTTCATTACCCTGATGAGAGCGAGCTTATAAAATAGGCTTTGTTGTATTATTTTTGCATTGTGCATATTGTTTGCACAATTCTGGTTCATCTTCATGGTAAGGATACCGTTGGAGAAGAACAATGAACGTCATGAAACAGGCTTTAGCGATAGGAATTTTATCAACCGCGGTTGTGAGTTTACCGAGTGTAGCAGCGTTTGCACCGAGACCTTTACCACCACCGCCTCCGCCACGTAACCCGCCTCCACCAACGGTAGAGACTGGTGCATTAGACGATACACTGGCGACAATTATTCAAAATCAAGGGCTGACAGGTGTTATCCCTGCTGCAGAACATCAGCCACATATTAGCGACCCGATTGCTCAACTTGGAATGAAACTGTTCTTTACCAAAGGGATCGGTGGCGAAAAGTCGGTTGCTTGTGCAAGCTGTCATCATCCATCGCTCGGCGGCACGGATTCGTTGTCGTTAGCCGTTGGCGTGAATGCTGTTCGAGAAGACGTTGTAGGACCTGGTCGACGTCCTGTGGATGAGGAAATTAATATTCCTCGCAACTCTCCCACTGTGTTTAACACAGGACTCGCACCGCGAGCGCTTTTCTGGGATGGGCGTGTTGAGCGAGTGACTCAGACACAACCGGATGGCAGTGTTGCAACGGGTGTTAGCACGCCAGATTCTGGTTTAGGTGTAATTGATGTGGCTGTACCGGATAATCTAGTCGATGCGTTATCTCGTTTTCCAGTCACGTCTACGGAGGAAATGCGAGGTACTGGATTTCCAGAGGCGACAACTACCGCAGAAATTCGCCAACACATTGCTTCTCGAATTGGGGATTATGGTTCAGAAGAAGGCGATTTAGCGACGAATGATTGGCTTACTGAATTCAGAAGTGCGTTTAATTCGAATGAAAGCCGAGAATCGTTAATCACGTTTGACAGTGTTGCAATGGCGCTAAGCAGCTACCAACAATCCATGACCTTTGTAGATACGGACTGGCACCGTTATGTTCGAGGTGACAAAGCCGCATTAAATGACGCGCAAAAACGCGGCGCAGTTTTATTCTTTACACCGCAAAACCAAGGTGGAGCAGGTTGTGTTGGATGTCATAGTGGCGAGCGATTCACCAATGACGGTTTCTTTAACTTAGCGTTTCCACAGCTTGGTCCTGGAAAGGAAGCCGATCACAGTGATAAAGGTCGAGGTTTACTGTCAAACGTACCTCGCGATCAGTTTGCTTTTAAAGTACCAAGTTTGATTAACGTCTCTCTTACAGCACCTTACGGACATGCTGGGGCTTACCGTAACTTGCCGGAAGTGGTACGCCATTATACCAATCCACCTGCGAGTGTTGATGCGTTCTTTGCAAGAGGAGGAGCATGTAGCCTTCGTCAGTTCAGTCGCTTTACCGATTGTGAGACTTTGAACCAAAATGCAATTGAAAACTCGGAAGAAGCATTGCGTTTACTTGGGCAGTCACCTTTCCAGCCTGCGCGACTAAACCAAGCGCAACAACAGGATTTGGTGGCGTTCTTAGAATCACTTACTGATCATTGTGCGAAAGATAAAACGTGTATTTCTCAATTTATTCCTAGCAATCAACAAACTAATCCTGATAATTTAAGGCTTAATGCAACCGATGGGCGAGGCAATCCGCTTTAAAATGTTGAACTCGATTCGAGCCAAACTACTTGTAATGATCTTAGCAGCCAATACGCTTGTCGTATTGGCTATTTTTATTGCGAATCAAATCGCGTTCGAAAAGAGTTTTTCTCAATACATTCAAGGTACTGCTCGGGTATCGTTGATTCCCGTCATTGAGGCATTCGTTAAAGAGCTAAAGCAACAACAAAACGTTGACTGGATCCATCCAGGCAGTGAGCCGTTTGAAGCTATTGTGATGGTTTATCGCCAAAAAGGGGATCTTTCCCCCAGTGCCATACAGCGCAGAAATGAGCTTGGATATCAACAAAATCAACAGGATGGTTTCGCAAGAAGGCCACCACCACCTCCGCCACCAAGAGACGATCAGCAAGGTGAACGGCCAAGACGTCCGCGGTTCGATGACAATAATGGCTTTCAGAGACCGCGAGCCGAAGATGAAGGTCGACTAAGAAGACCGCGACCTGAAGATGAAGACGAGTTCCGCCGGCCTCGCGATGATTCAGGATTCGAACCAAGACCACCAAGACGAGGCGCGGGTGAAGAACGTTTGATGTTTAAAACAGCGTCGAACCTAATTATTCTTGGTACTGAGCGTATGGCGGAATCCGCACTTTGGATCCCGTTACGCGAAGGCGATGATAGCGGTGAAACAGCAGGAACTGGCCGAATATTAGGTTATTTGGGCATTGAGAATGGCTCTCGCGTAAACGCAAAGTTTGATCTGCTGTTTGAAAAAGAACAACAAAGGCAGTTTACCTACATCGCAATCATTGTCCTTATATTGTCTTTCGTTGTTGCCTTGCCATTCAGTAAATACCTCGTCAAACCCATTTTAACGTTGCGGTTCAATGCACGTGAACTGGCGAGTGGAAACTATCAAGTAAAATTAAAACCCAAAAGCAAAGATGAAATTGGGCAGCTTGCACGTGATATGAATCGTCTAGCTGAAACGTTGAGCGCAAATAGGTTAGCTCAACGGCAATGGATTGCAGATATTTCCCACGAATTACGGACACCTATCGCCGTTATTCGAGCAGAGCTCGAAGGCATGATGGATGGCATTATTGAAATGAATGACTATGCGGTTAAATCGTTGCATGATGAAATGGCCCGCTTAACCCGTTTAGTTGACGATTTACATCAGTTGTCACTTGCAGACCGAGGCGCGCTGACTTACACCATGGCAACAATCAATGTCAGCGATGTGGTGCGCAGAGTGTTGGATAAGCATGAGGGGATCTTGTTACAGCGTGGCTTCCAAGTGCAATTTGACGCGGTTTCTAGTGGGAAGTTACTCGGTGACGCTGAGCGCTTAACTCAACTTTTTGATAATCTCATGCAAAATACATTGCGCTATACTGATTCAAGTGTCACTCAGCCGGGCCAAATTCAAGTTACGATTGCCGAATCGGCTGAACGTATTTTCGTCAATTGGGAAGACAGTGCGCCGGGTGTGAGTGCGGATAAAATTGAGAAACTATTTGAGCGTTTGTATCGTGTTGAAGATGATAGAAACCGAGCCTCTGGTGGTTCTGGACTCGGCTTGGCGATTTGTCGTAGCATAGTTTCAGCCCACCACGGTGAAATTCAAGCGAGAACCAGTCCATTAGGTGGTGTGTCAATGCAAATAGAGTTTTTTAAGGAGTAATAGGTGTCTGAGCGCATTCTAGTAGTTGAGGACGAGAAGAAACTTGCGGATATACTGGCGAAATACCTTGAACAGAGTAATTATTCGGTAAAAGTGGTGTACGACGGTGGTGAAGCGATTTCGGCATTTGAAGCGTTCCAACCAAACGTGGTCCTGTTGGACCTTATGCTGCCAAACGTTGATGGTATCACTATTTGTAAACACATTCGTCAACGTTCTACGGTGCCTATTGTGATGACTACCGCTAAAGTGGAAGAGGTTGATCGCCTGTTAGGGCTTGAGCTGGGTGCAGATGACTACGTGTGCAAACCTTACAGCCCAAGAGAAGTGGTTGCCCGAGTTAAAGCGATTTTGAGACGGGTATCGTTTATGCAGACACCCGTGGAAATCCAGCAAAATGAAGGGCTGGCTATTGATGAAACAACATTATTTGCCACCTTTCAGTCAAATAAAGTCAGTTTGACAGCCGTTGAATTTCAATTATTGCAAAAACTGTATATGCATCCTGGGCGAATCTATAACCGCGACCAACTTATGGATAGTATTTATGAAGACGATCGCATTGTGAGTGACCGCACAATTGACAGTCACATAAAAAAGGTGCGGAAGAAGCTTGCGACCATCGCTCCTGAACTTGAATTCATTCATTCTATTTATGGCGTGGGTTACAAGTTCGAACATGTTTAATGTACTTTAACGAAATCTAAGTATGGCGAAGCATGCCGTGTTATGCGTCGCCATTGAGCAATGACAAAAAACCATTACCTGCAGGTCGAGTCGAGTGTGATGGTGCCTTTCATATAGTCAACCGCATGACCTATGAGCGTAACTCGTTCGCCCTCGACGATACACGTCATTTCACCACCTCGTTTGGAGCATTGTTTTGCTTGTAACGTCTTTTTTTCCAGTAGGTTTGACCAAAGTGGCGCGAGTTCGCAGTGCGCTGAACCGGTTACAGGGTCTTCATCTACGTCAAGACGGGGGAAAAAACAACGACTCACAAAATCAACGCAAAGACCTGGAGCCGTGACCACAACACCGCGTTTATCTAATTGTTTCCATGCCATTAAATTAGGTTCGAGAGACTTAACACTCGCTTCATCTTCAAGTTCGACAATATAATCAAATGCACAATAGACGGCTTTAGGTGCAACGCCTAAACCCTCAAGTAGCGCAGGAGGTGGTGCAGTTAGAGTCGGCATAGAGGCAGGAAAATTCAGCGCGTAAGCGTCACCGTTTTTCTCCACAACGAGTTCACCGCTACGAGTCTGAAAATGGATGGCTTGTTTACAGTAGTTGAGATGTTGAAACAACACGTGAGCGGCCGCAAGCGTCGCATGTCCGCACAAGTCGACCTCGCTATTTGGGGTAAACCATCGGAGTTCAACGAAATTCTGCTTGAACACAAAAAAGGCCGTTTCAGACAAATTATTTGCTTCGGCTATCGATTGTAATAGTCCGTCTTCAAGCCATTCGCTTAAGGGGCAAACCGCGGCAGGGTTTCCTGAAAATACCTGGCTTGCAAACGCATCTACTTGATAAATTGCTATTTCCAAAATGTGCTTCCTTATGTGTTATGTCTGACCCGAACAAATCAAACTTAACATACTGTTACGAAATGCAAACTTTTTTACGACAGGCGAAAGCGTGTTAATCAGGTAAACTACTTGAAATAAATTCAACAATATATAGGTCTAGTACAGAGACCTAACTTTCATGAGGAATCCCATTGAGTCAGTTTATCTATCGATTAGCCGTTTCTAACGACATACCTCAATTACAAGTAATCCGTGGTGCAGTTAAAGAGAACATTTTGAGCGACCCTCGAAAAGTGACGACAGAGATGTACGTGGACTATCTGGATAAATGTGGGCGTACTTGGGTGTGTGAAAGCAAAGGTAAAATTGTGGGTTTTGCTGCAGCGAATCGTGATACGGCGAACATTTGGGCGCTGTTTATCGACCCTGAATTTGAACGACTGGGGATCGGCCAAAAATTAATGTCACAAATGATCACGTGGTTAGCGTACTTAGGACATACACATGCGAATCTATCAACAGACAACAATACACGAGCTGCTCGTTTTTATTTGAAAAACGGCTGGAAGCTCGTTAAGCGGTATGATGATGGTGAAGTTGAATTTATTAAGGAATTAAGAAAATGAAATTATTGATGTCAGGAAGCCTCCTATTTTTATCCATTGCGGGACACGTTCAGGCCTCGGACGAGGATAAAGTTAGACAAGCCGCGCTTGATTACATCGAATCACAACACCAATCAAATGAAGCGCGAATGGATAGGGCATTGCACTCTAAACTCGCGAAACGGACCTATTGGCTTGACGGCGAGGGTAATGACACCCTATTGGAGTCTGACAAATCGGTTATGCTGAGTGTCGCGAAAACGTACAACATAGCGGGGGATAAATTCCCCAAGGTGCCTAAAAAAGAGATCCAAATCTTAGATATCACCAACCGTGTTGCCTCAGTTAAATTGACCGCAGATGATTGGATAGATTACATGCATCTGGTCAAAAATGAACAAGGTAACTGGCAAATTATCAATGTGCTATGGCAATATCACGACATAACCAAGCACCAATCAAAATAAATACGATACCAACGAAAGGAAGTTGAATCTTACTATGCGTAAAAGAAGCGTAATACTTGCGTTATGCGCGGGTTTAACATGGCTGTGTAACGCAAACGAGGCAACAAATCCGTTGGCGCTGAAACAATATCTTCTCGATGACGTGATGGGAGTAGATGGACTAGGAAACCCTCGTAACATAGCCGTATCGGGAGATGGCTTACGTGTCTTTGTTGCAAGCGGTGATGACAACGCGTTGGCGACATTTGCAATTGATGCCAGTGGAACACTGTCATTTCAAGGTATTGCAAAGAATTCTCAGCCAGATACCTTTGGTCTAGAAGGAGCAACCGGTGTTGTTGCGCTAGGTAATAGTTCAGCGGTTGTCTCTGGGTTTTATGACGGCGCAATCTCAGTATTTACGGCCAAGAGTGACGGTCTCCATTCACTACAAACACTTTCAGATAAACTTGGGTATGAACAGGTGTTCCATGGCAACGAGTCTGTTGGTGCTTTAGACAAGCTCGGATTGCTAGGTGCTTGGGACGTTGTTAAAACGAAGGATTCAACCCAACTGTTTGTTGCAAGTTACATGAGTAATGCCGTTGCGGTATTTAACATTACAGCGACGAATACGTTGACCTTATCACACATTATAAAAGCGACTGAGGATGACGCACAATCACTTGGTAATCCAATTGGACTTGCACTAGCTGACAATGATCATGAGCTATATGTTAGCGGGTTTGAAGGAAATCAAGTCACCGTGTTCCACCGCAATGATCAAGGTGCCTTGACGTTAATGCAAGTCATCAAAAACGGCGAAAATGGTGTTAAGGACTTACTTCAACCGCAAAAAATTGTCGCTTCAAAAAATGGACGATTTCTGTACGTAGCCTCGGCAAAAAGCGGTGCAATCAACGTGTTTAAGCGCTCTGCAGATGACTTATTTGTCCCTTTCGACATTATTGACAGTAGAGACATCGGTGGAAGCGGATTAGAGGGGGCGAGTAGTTTGGCACTTTCAAGTAACGGAAAACGACTTTTCGCCGCAGGAGAGGGGGAGAAGGGTTGTTAGAATTCAATATTGATAGTGCAGGGCACTTAAGTTTGCAACGGAAGCTTGTTCATACTTCAAAAGGGAAGCTCAGCGGTATTTCATCCATTACGTTAGATGAACACAAACAATTGTTGTTTGTGGCACTTGGAAAGAATAATGCGCTTGTTGTTTTTGATGTCGGACAAACAGCATTATAGCTCTCCCGCCTTAAAATAGAGCTGCGTGTATGCGCTGCTCTATGTCAGATTCACTGTAATTGAAATACGCACCAAGCAAAATTAGGCGATGCTTTGCTTTAAGTAGTGTGGTTTTGCCATGAACATGGCAAAGGTGTTTTAAGATCAATCCCAAGTTGTTCAAGTCCACCGAGGTGAGTTGCGATTTTTCTGCTTCCATCAGACCAATCAGCGCGCCCATTTCAGGCGTGGCAAGTGGCGCAAGTGAAGTGTGATGGGCTAGGTAGGCTTCAATCGGCGTTAGGCCTTGTTGATTTCGAACCGTCAAACATTTTGCGATGTCTTCATTTCGCTCAAAAAGCAGTAGGGAACGAATAAAATTGAATGGTGGAGTGGTTTTCTTTGGGTTCGCAAACATCAGATGGAGCAGGGTATTACCTTGATGGTTTTGCATTTGTAATAGCTGTTTTGATTGCAGAGCAAGGTAAAAAAAAGCAAATCGATCTTCCTCTACGAGAGAAGACATAAAGCCCGTTGGGATTGAGTCAACATCGATGAGTAAAACGCTGAGCCCTTGCATGTCCGAGTAGACTTCGGGGTTTGAGCTTTGTTTAAATAGCCATTCTAAAACGTGATTTTTAGCAGAATCGTCTAGCTGTACAAACGCGTCACGAATTTGCTGACTGCTACGATTTTTGAGTAAGCTTAAAAACTCGATAGCTGCGCTATCCATGGCGATCTCCGTAGGTGATAATGGTCTATTTTTTTAAAATGTTTGCTCTCAAGTGCCTAGTAAAGTCTCACTTGTTGACAATAAATGGACACGTTAAGATGACTAGCGTCAAAGATATCTTAGCGGCTTTCATGGCTGAGTGAAACTGAGTACAGCGAATGTAAAAATAAAAAAGAGACTTTAGGCATGGAACCCAAAGATTTTGAAGCGTTACACCTCACGAATAAAGAAACGCGTGAAATCATTACACCTTACGCATTTAAAGTACACAAACCACTGCTGGGGTTTCCACTTGCGAAGCCTTGGGAACGAGGTTTAGCGATGATGATTGATGTGGCTTTAATTTTTTTAGCGACTGAGGTGAGCAGCACGCTCTTGTGGTTGTTTTTCTCTTATGGTTTTTATCTGAGTCAAAAACGAGGCATGAGTCACCGACTCGCATTCCTTTGGCGAAAACCGGCTAAACTGATTGCGATTGGGATGATGGTCATCACTTCATTAGTTGTATTTGGTGATATGGTCGACTTGGTTTCGACACAGCCTGAGAGTACAACGTCAATTGTTGCGCCCAAGCATACGGCAACTAGTCAACCAGCTGAAATTACAGCCCTAACAAAAGACACACAACAGCCCACAACCAGCATTTTAGATTACGGCCGCGACTTAATAGAAGATTTAGGCTTCGGATTTGGCTGGGCTGCTGCTTATTTTAGTTTGTTTACCTTACTTTGGGATGGGCAAACACCAGGTAAACGACTTCTTGGTATCAGCGTAGTTAACCTCAATGGTAAAGCACTTTCGTTAATGGACACGTTTGGTCGTTATGGCGGTTACGGTGCTGGATTTGCAACAGGTTTAATGGGCTTTTTCCAAATTTATTGGGATCCGAATCGTCAGGCCATTCAAGATAAAATATCCAATACCGTCGTTGTACGAGGCCGATTTACAAATTGGGCTAGTGACAGTCCGATTGATAAAAAGAGTGACACAAACGAACCAAACGCAAATCTTCAGAAACCATCATAATAAATTGGCTCTATGTGTATCCGTTTCGCAGCATGTGTGTTTGGTACTCATACACTGGAAAAATCGGCGGTCATGGTTGCCCGATTTAGACACGAAGGTTCTAATCGACCATGTTCACCGCTGAACACAAGGCAGACAAAGCCATTTTCATGTGTCCGCAACAGTAAACTTTCCATCGTTCTAAGTTATGATGCTTGCTTTAGCCTAAGCATGCTTTAGTGCGCTTTCCCGTGTACCTTGGATCTCACCGATGTACGCAAACAACCTTGTGGATATGAGAAGTAGCATCAGCAGTGAAATGTCATGGAAGGTCCTTTCGACGTGTGAACCTATGTGCTAAAAGAATTGACGCTATTCTGTTCACCATACGTGAACTTTGGTGGCGGATGCAACGCTCAAATCTCAACGTTCTCAGTATGTTGATTGAACACGCGGCATAGAATAAATCGTGATCATCGATGACAGTTTATTGGCCATTACTGTGTTTATATACATGGGTTGTTGCGGTATTATTGCGACCATATACTGTAATTTAAACTGAATTAACATGAGCAATGTTCTAGAATCAGGGATCCAAAAGCTAGTCGATGAGTTTCAAGCAATCGGGAAGCCTTGCCCCTCCAAAAGCAGCATTCACGAAAGACGAGCAGGCTACTTAGCCAGTACGGTTTTAGCGGGGGAATGTCACGGTGCTATTGAAAAGCATACGGATGTGGCGAACGGCATCCCAATTACAGTGTATCGTCCAGTGCATGGCGAAACGTTGCCTATTGTTATTTATTTTCACGGTGGATGTTTTATCAGTGGAGGTACTGAAACTCATGAAATACAGCTGCGACAAATCGCAACTGCGGCGAATGCCATTGTCGTGTGTATTTCTTATCGTCTCGCGCCTGAATTTACTTACCCCGCAGCGCATGATGATGTGTTTCATGCTGTGCAAGGTATTATGCAGCAAGGTTGTATTGTCGGCGGCGACGTTGCTAACGTGGTTTTCGCCGGAGACAGTGCAGGTGGACATTTGGCACTGGCAACTGCGCTACGTTTGAAACGCAATAACTTTGCACTACCGCGTAAGTTAGTTCTAATTTATCCAATGCTTGACCCATTTGGTCGCTCTGAAAGTTACCGTCAATATGGTGATGATTTTGTCATTACCGCACAAATGTTACTTTCCGGTTTTTCACTTTACGCGGGAAACGGGGCAACGCACAAAACGTTAGCTGAACTTAATTTAGTTGAAGGAATGGATTATAGCGGTTTGCCTGCTACGTACATTTTTACGGCCGAATTTGACCCGCTCCGCGATGAAGGTGAAGCGTTGTATAGGGACTTGTTGACGCAAGGTGTTGATGCGTACTGTGAGCGTTATCTTGGTGTAATACATGGATTTTTTCAATTATCCGGGATAAGCGAAACGGCTCGACGTTGTATTAAAAATATCGCAGATATTGTCGTAAGTTAATTTTGCTGAAATGGTAGCAGGCGAACGACTCATTGGGTGGCTGCTATCACTATGTTCGGATGATAAAGTGTGTGTCTAATACAGGGGGATTTTGAAAAAATAATCAATCCTGTCATTTTGTTACATACCACATTCCTCAAATAATTTAGAGCTGTGTGAATTTTGATGCTTGATCTTTGATATATGCTTGACTAAGCAAGTATCTTTGATGTATGTTTGTGTAGTCAAATATATATCAAGGATATGTGAAATGTTAGGAGAGTCAGTCGATCAGTTGGTGATAGATTTAATGAATCTGCAAAGTAAGATTCAAAAGCGTGTAGGCAGTTCGCTTTCTATTCATGGTTTAGGTTTATCAGACTATTTCGTTTTAAATCAGTTGTATATTACGACTTCACATATAATGAGTCGTAATGAATTAGCAGAGCGAGTCGGTTTGAGCCCGTCAGGGATCACTCGTCTATTAAATCCACTAGAAAAAATCGGTCTGGTGGAAAAAGAAACGAATCCGCGAGATAGTCGAGTAAGCCTAGTCAAACTTACAGCGACGGGAAAACAGATTTATGAAGAGGCTAAAGTGTCTTTTACTGAATCGTCTCGCGTGTTGTTTTCATCGCTAGATAACACTCAACAAAATCAGCTATCTGTTTTGTTGAAGACCTTGCTGTAATGCATGAAAACAAGGATGTTTAATCATAAAAAGGGCGATTTACGATGAAAAAAGAGATATTAAAAGATTTTATTCAAAGAGTCTGGAATGAGGGTGACATAAGCGCTATCTCTGAATATTTGGCCGATTCTTATCACATTATGCATGATCCTGGGGATCCATGGGATGGCATGACGTTAGATGTCGCAGGATTTCAGAATAGGGTATTGATTTCACGTGCGCCAGTGCCAGATCAATGCTTTGAAATACAATCGCTGTTTGAAAATGAAGACAATGTTTGTATGACATGGTTGTGGAAAGGGACACACTTAGGTGAAATCGCCGGTTTTCCCTCATCAGGAAAGACACTGCATATGTCAGGCGCTACCGTGTATTTTTTTGAAAATAATAGAATATCGGGACACTGGCAAGTTGCCGACCGTCTGAGTATCTTTCAACAACTCCAGGCGAACCCAAGCAAATAATTAGGCTATTGTTATCCAAGGGAATTTTTAGGTGTTGTACGAGTTGGCAAGTAAGGTGACAAGGAGCGTAAATGAATAGAGACATTGAACAGCATTTTGCAAACTACCCTGAAACAGCACGTGTGAGGTTAGGTTACCTTCGTGAAATGGTGTTCGAACTTGCCAATGAATTGAAATTGGGGGACGTGACGGAGTCACTTAAATGGGGTGCGCCTAGTTTTAGTGTAAGCAAAGGCAGTCCGCTTAGAATGGATTGGACAGTATCTTCCCCGACAAATTGCTTTCTTTTTTTTCATTGTCAAACACGGTTAGTTGAGACGTTCAAAGAAGTGTATGGCACAGAGCTTGTTTTTCAGGGCAATCGAGCAATTGTATTAAATCTGGCGGAGCCTTGGCCTGTTTCATCTATCAAACATTGCGTAGAAGTAGCGCTTACCTATCACCAACGCAAACACCTTCCTTTGTTGGGGATGTAGGATGTCAGAATAGGCGGTGTTTTGTTAATCGAATTCACCTCAAAACGTTTCTGTCTTTCTTGGCTGGTCTTAAAACGTTGAGGGGCAATTAGTATGCCCCTGTTTTTTTAAGTTTATTTTTTTACTAATTGGCCCTGAGCATTTTCGACCAGCAATCCCGCTTGCGTTCGCTCGAGGTTTTTTATCCCAGCTCGAGCCGCAACTTGGTCCAGCGTGAGGTTATTGCGCTCAGCAATTTCTTCATAGGCTATCTTACGTTTCTGATTGATGTCTTTAACCAAACTTTCAACTTCTTGGCTTGATACAGCAACCCCTAAATAGCCATTTCTCAGTTCACCAACTAAACCTTGGTCTTTGGCATCTTGTAAGCTCATAGCAAACACACTTGCGCTGAACGCCAATGCAATCATAGTCACGGCAGAAGTTTTAATTACGTGTAATAAGTTCATGTCTGCTCCTTAGAATAGGCTTTCGTTTTCTTCAAATAAAGTGTCGAGTTCCTTGTCTACTTTGACGCGGATCTCATGATCTATTTTCAAATTCATGTTGATGGTGATTGGCTCTTTTGCTGCAACTTCAATTCGATGTGTGCAACCGGCAAGTGCACTTGCCGCAAGCAAACTCAGTAGTAACTGTTTCATTTTGACTCCTTTGGGATAAGGCGATCCGTTAACTTCTTCTCAAGCTGCTCGGCAATTAGCAAAGATTGAAGTAAACCGGGTAAATCGTAGTTCAAGTTCAAGTTAAAATTTACATCGTTATCAATATCTGGGTTATATCCTTGGATTTTGGTATCCAGTATCATTTCTCCCGTTTCATCCATGTTTACTTTTGCGCTCAGCAAGTGATATTGCAGATTTTCTAGGGCTTCAAATGCGATTCTCAAGTTACTTTGTTGCGACTTCATTCTAGACACCGCGGGATTATCTTTCACTTTTATCACGCCATCTCCATCATTCTTTAACAAGCCTTTGGAAATAAGGATGGAAACATCGCCTTTCGTGTTTTGGCCAATTTCCACGGGTAGCTTGCCTGAAATCGTTCCCTCAACAACAATACCTTGCGACTGTTGTGCCGAGACTAATTCCTTTAAACTTAAGCTATCAACTGAGACGACAATGGATTGCACTTCACCCAATGGCAATTGCAAGGCTGGTACACTCAATTGCCCACCCATCACCTCTACAGATAAATTTTGCAACTGCACAGTGAATGACTCCTGAACTTGACGTAACTTTACGTTTGTACGTAGAGAAGTCAGCGTATTATCTGACAGCATGCTGGCAACAGTAAGCACACCATCGGTGGATTGGCTCTGCCAATGAGCGTCTTCGAAACTAAATTGATCATGGAAACTTAAAGTTGAAAACGCCGTATCTTGCCACTTGCCTGACAGCTTATGAAAGGTTACTGACGCGTTTGCGGTGTTTAGTTTTGGTTCAAATAGATTGAGATTGTTTAACTCAAAATTATAAGAGAGCGTTCCGCTGGTTGGCTTTAGGGGCGATAGAGCGTGAGCTTTAATCTGCTTTAAGAGTTTAGCCACGTTTATCTTTTCACCACTGAAGGTTACATGAGTTGCGCTAATCGGGCCATGCACGTTTAACCGGCCAAGGGGCAGTGCGTCACTGAGCACTTCACCACTTATCGTAACATTCCCTTCAGAACCCAAAATAGTGAAGTCGGTCGTCACTTCTGGCACGATGAAATCGGTGTTTTTAGCCACACTCTCGCTTTTCGCAGTAAGCTTTAACTCAAATTCAGGTGCTTGATTCGGTGTTAAGTTCACATACCCAGATAAAGTGAGAGTTGGTTTTTGAACTTTTAGTGCTGTTAACTCATCGTTTAGTAAAGGTGTCGATAGCTCAATAGGTGCGATGATGACATTCGTTCGTTCTTTTGCATGGACCAGCTGAACGTGACCGTTGTAATGCATAGTGCTTACAAATTGAGGGGAGAGAGATGCAAGAGATAACTCACCCTTGCTTAGTAAAGATAAAACTACCTGTTCTTCGTTCAAGTGATAACGCAGCGATTCGAGTTCAAACTGGAGATTTTGATTCGTAATACTGAACGCGTCGGCCGTGGTTTCAAACGTGTTAAGGTTGAACGTGAGTTGACCTTTCGGTTGTATTTCGAATAAAGGGGATACGTTTTCCAAAACGAACTGCGATGAGGCAGCAGACAACTGGTACGTTTCCAGCAACTCGTTGAAGTGGTGCGTCGAAAACTGCACATTAAATTTAGGCTGGTCACGCATATTTATCGAAAGTAGGTTTTTTTCTAAGATAAAGTCGGCAATGAGTTCACCATATACAGAGATTGGATAGTCGGGATTTTTTTTACTAAGTGCAAGGTCAAGACCGTTTGTCGTTACATGCGCGTTTAATCGATGTTTGTCCCACACTATTTTATAGGCCAACTCGCCTTCCAGCTTAGTGATCGTATTTAACCACTCGGCATATGGTGGAACAGCTTTGAGTCGGCTATGAATTGAGTGAAGGTTTATTTTACCCTCGGCGCATATCTCGTCTTCGCCAATCTCTAATGTCAAAGCAAGGTTTTGTGCTGGCTCTGTGTTTTTAATGTAGAAAGACTTTTTCGTGCTGGATAACTTCGCACGAAGTAAAACGGGCTCGTTGATAACAGGCAACAGCATTTGCAACTTGGCAATCTCTACGGAGAAGGGGACTTTAATCGAGGTCAGTTGAATAAACGCCGAATTGACTTGGTCTTCTATCGACATTGGCTGAGCGTTTGGCATCGGCGCTAAAGTCAGTTGCTCGAGAGCAGCAGATAGAATAGAAATAGAATGGATGCGAGGCGCAAGTCTATCTTCGAAAGACCAGATAATGTCGATATTATTGATTACCCCAGCAACGATAGGGGAGTCCATGCACATGGATTCAATATGGATGTTTGCCTGCTTGTCCAATGAAAAGGCTAAACATGTCACGTGGGCATCATACTGCTTCAGATAATGGTTAATCATGTACAGAGCAATTGAATTTCTATACTGCCAACTACCTAAGCAAATTAAGACAACACAGGATATTGCAAAGGTAACTCGCTTGAGCATGTCATTCCTTGAACGTAAAAGCTATAAGTTAGACGGTAACCAAGCCATGGTTGAGATTCAAGTAAGAAATTGTAATTATCCGTTTATCAATATGGTTTTAAAGGAATTCTAAAATGAATAAGAAATTGGAAATTTACTCGGAGCGTTTGCAATTGCGGCCTTTGGCAAAGGAAGACTGGGTGCTTTTTGAAACATTACATCGAACGCCAAGTGTTATCGCTCAATGTTTTGACCCACCGACCAATAAAGAGCTTCAACTGAAATTTGCGGAGCGGTTGGGGAGCGGGAATCACAGTACATCAATGCCATTGTGTTTATGTGTTCTTACGCAGGATGGTCAAAAAATAGGGATTTTGGGGTATTCATTTAACGAAAAACAGGTCCGTGAAATTGGCTATCTTTATTTACCTGAGTTTCATGGTAAAGGATACGCAAGTGAAGCACTAAATGAACTGATTCGTTGGTGTGAGATAGAGATAGAAGTAACCGAATTTGCCGCGGTCGTTTCCGAGGGCAATGTTGGATCGATGAAAGTACTTGAGCGTGCAGGCTTTACTCTGATGTCGATTGAGAAAGATGCCTTCCAAATTGGCGGAGAGAAAATCACTGACTATTATTTTAGCTATCAAAAAATGGAAGGCGCATCTTCTGATGACTTGCGGAGGTAAAGATAGCTGCGTCAACACAGCAACGGGATAACATAATTTAGTGATGAATAAATACTCATTGTGAGTCTTGTTGCATTGCGTTTAAGCCTGCGGCAGCATAAAAAGAACCGTCAAAGTGTCTTGCATAAGCTTTACGACAGAACGGTCATAAACAAATGTTTACTTGGAAATTGAGAAGCGCATAAATTAGCGAAATAAAAAAATGATAAAAACGAATATTAATTCTTTATTTGTGAATATAAATTCTCTATAGTCACCTTTCTATTGTTGAGATTGGCTCACGTTTTATAAAGAGGAAAGTAAATCAGTGCGTACAACCGAACTTGTTGATGGTTTTCGTCAGTCAGCACCTTATGTTAATGCTCACCGCGGCAAGACCTTTGTGGTTATGCTCGGTGGAGAAGCGGTAAATCAACGTGGTTACCGCAGTATTATTAACGATGTGGCGCTATTAAATAGTCTTGGGATTAAAATTGTGCTGGTATACGGCGCTCGTCCTCAGATTGATGAAGCATTGGCGATGTCAGGCATTGATTGTCAATTTCATGAAGGCGTCCGTGTGACGGACGATGCGTCGTTTAAAGTGATCAAACAAGTCGCGGGAGCGATGCAATTAGATATTACTGCGCGCTTGAGCACGTCTTTAAGTAGCACGCCAATGATGGGAAACCACATTAACGTCGTAAGTGGTAACTTTGTAATCGCTCAACCTTTGGGCGTTGACCAAGGGGTGGATTATTGTCATTCAGGTCGTGTTAGACGCATTGATGTAAATGGCATCCGTCGCCAATTAGACACCAATGGGATTGTATTACTTGGGCCGGTGGCGGCTTCAGTTACCGGTGAAAGCTTTAACCTAACGGCAGAAGAAGTCGCGACTCAAGTAGCACTTAAGTTAAAGGCCGATAAAATGATCGGTTTTTGTATGGAGAGTGGTGTTGTCGATGAAAAAGGTGAAGTAATTCCTGAACTGATGCCAAACGAAGCGGAGAAAGTCGTTGAGCGCTACCGCAAAATTATTCCACCGTGCATGAGTACAGTTGCTTTTTTACAAGCGGCTATCGAGGCGTGTCGTGGAGGCGTGCATCGCTGTCACATTGTCAGTTACTGCGAAGATGGTGCATTGCTGCAAGAGTTATTCTCGCTCGATGGGATTGGTACGCAAATCGCACCACAGAGTTCGGAGCAACTCCGACGCGCCTGCATCGGCGACATTGGTGGTATTTTGGATTTGATCCGTCCGCTTGAGGAACAAGGCTTTTTAGTGCGTCGTTCTCGTGAACAGCTTGAAATGGAAATTGAACAATTTAGCGTAATAGACCGTGATGGTCTGATTATTGGATGTGCGGCGCTTTACCCATTTCCTGAAGAAGAAGCTGGAGAGTTTGCGTGTTTAGTGGTACATCCACAATATCGTGATGCTGACCGAGGCAGTGTATTGCTGCGCTCTGTGATTAACCAAGCGAAACACATGCAGTTCAAAACACTGTTTGCATTAACAACACGTAGTATTCATTGGTTTTTAGAGCAGGGCTTTGAATTTGCGGATGTTGAAGATTTACCGGCGAAGAAAAAATCGCTATACAACTACCAACGACGTTCAAAAATTCTAAAACTAGATTTGTCAACACTGACACAAGCTCGATAAGAAAGCGCGCCGAGCGCGCTTTCACTTTACTACTGGGTATGTTTACCTACCTGCCAATCCGACGTCGTTAACAACGTTTTCCCTGCATCAATTGCTCCGGTTTCCAATGTCGTTGCCATTGAATCATTCCAACGGTTTAAATAGCCAAAAAGTGAGATAACGCCAAGAATTTCGACGATTTCTCCTTCGTCCCAATGCAAAGATAGATTGCGTTCAATGATTTCATCTACGGCATTAGGAACACTTGAAGCAGCAAGTGCAAATTCAAATGCGGCTTTTTCCGCGGCACTAAACAACGTGCTTTCTCTAAATTGCCAAATGGCAGCCAAGCGTTCATCACTACCGCCATAGCGCTGTGCAGCTAAGATCGTGTGGGCCTGGCAGTAGTTACATCCTGTGTTTGCTGAAGTTAGATAGCCAATGAGTCGCTTTTGTTCAGAGGTGACTCGGCCATGATTTTCCATTACCGCTTTGTTCAAATTAATGAACGCTTTTGCAATATGCGGCCTACGCTGCATGGTCAACACACTGTTTGGACAAAACCCTAACGTTTCATTGAAAAAGGTCGCGAGCGCTTTAACTTCTTCATTTGCATCTTGCGGCAAAGGGGTAACTAATGGCATGGTATATTTCCTGTTGTTTATTTATGTTGCATATGCAACATAATGTAAGAGTGTTTGAAATAAATGTCTACAAAAAAACCAACACAAGCACGAAGAGATGCTTTTGTACTTTCGACAGAGATTGAAAAGCCTTTTGATTTATTGGCTCATTTTCCGTATCGAATCGCGATAGTAAGCAACTTACTGATCTTGGATAGAGATCCTTTAATTCGCTACGAAATGGATCTCGATGCGCGTTCAATTCGAGTACTTTTAAACATCGGGTCATACTCACCGATTACGGCAGCGGACGTTGCCTATCAGTCGAGACTGGATCCGTACTCTGTGACCAGAGCAATAAACGACTTAACTAAACGCGGCTTAGTGAAACCGGCAGAACTTTCCGTGGGCAGAGCAAAGCCGGTAATGTTGAGTGATGAAGGCGTTGTACTCTATCGGAAACTGGTTGAATTAATTGAATTTAGGACAGAGAAGCTACTTGCTGGTTTGGAAAATGATGATATTGAACGATTGAAAGTGACCCTTGCCGCCATTGAGCACAACGCTGAAGCTATGCTGGCCGAGCATGGTCAGATTGTGGAATCTAAGGGGGAAGTCTTACTCGTGAACAGCAAGAATTTTTTCGGTGGCAGCAGCGAAGTAATGGGAAATAATTCTTTCGCTAGATTCTGACAAGGTACGAATTGCTGACTAGACTTTCAGTAATCTGCTTTGGAGAATTTGTATGTCAGTGAGAGAACAAGAGCTTGAAGAACACATGTTTTTCGGTCAACTCGTCGCGCAATGCTCGGCTCTGGAACTTTTGAAACAGCTTTTAATGCACTCGCATCATGCAGTGGTCATTACTGACGCCGATGAAGACAATGGGCATAAAATTGTTTATGCAAATCAGGTATTTTGCAAAAATACCGGCTATTCATTGGCGGAACTCGTTGGCATGTCGCCGAGAATACTTCAAGGCCCTGAAAGTAACTTTCAAGTGATAAAAAGGATAAAACCAGAATTAGCCGAGAAAGGTTTTTTCTATGGTGCATCGGTCAACTACCGTAAAGATGGTTCGATTTATCCTGTTGAGTGGAATATCAGCGAAATTAAAGATACGGACGGTAAGGTCACGCATTACATTTCAATCCAAAAAGATTTGACCAATATGAAGCACTTGGCCACTCAAATCCGCGATTCAAATAAAATTTTTAAACAATTCTATATTAAACACAGGTCAAGTATTGAGAGAGGACTACGGAAAGAACACGAGGTGGTCGATGCGTTAATACAAAACGAAAAAATTTACGCGTCGAGTTTGCGAGATGCAGACACCAGTGAATTGTTTGAAGAGGCATTCTTCGACTTTTCGCCCGGTATGAATGGAGCGCTTGCAGGCAGAGATGAAAAACCCCCGATTTCTGCTGAAGTATTTATGTCTGAGCAACCAATCGAAGCCAGTGACCTATCTGCACTTCTTGAATCAATTGAAGAAGTGGACACCGAGATTGGGTTCTTGGAATCACAAGGTATATCACCACAACGAATTAAAAATATCGCTCAACGTTTTCAAGAAGTGGCTAACAATCTGTATTTTTGTATTGAGTTCAACGATGGAGCACTCATCATTGATGAAGTAGCGAAAAAACTGGCGATTGTCGAAAATGCACAAGATATTCCTTATCCTTTTTTGGTTGCTTTCAACAAAGAAGTATTTGATTGGTTAAGCGGAGTATTTGTCAGCCAAACTGCAGACAATGTGTTTCATGGTGAAACGCATTCGGTTGCAGCAGGGCATCAATTACTTGCATTTTTATAGTCGAGTCGGTGTTTTAGAAAGATGAGGTCACAAGGCAGGTTGAATCGTAACCTGCCTGAGAGGAGGTTATTGGATTTCTACGGCTTGTCCGTCATTTAAACGTTCAGCACCGCGAACCGCTATTTTGTCCCCAACTTTTAACAATGACGTATCTTCAGGGGTGATTTCAACACGATTTCCCTGTCCTTTACCGACTGTAACCGTAACTCGCTTCGCTGTATTGTCATCGTTAATTTTAACAATATGTACGCCACCTTGACGAAGAATAAGTGCATCACGGTCAACAAGCAGCACATTCTTTTGGTTAAGCAGCGGCACGGTAACATCAACCAATTGCCCACTTGCCCATTTACCTGAAGCTTGTTTTTCAAGTGTGGCGCGAATTTCAAAGGTTTGAGAACGAGTATCTGTAGCAGGAATAATCGCATCAACCTGAGCTTCTGCTCGAGCCGTATTGAGACTACTGCTCGATTGAATTTTTACAACCTGTTGCAAAGAGACAGCATCAATGTATTTCACTGGGACGAAAACTCTGACTTCTAAGTTGTTAATATCAATAAACTTTACAAGTTCATCTGCACGATTAACCTCACTGTTTGCCATTTTCATCCGTTCGCTTACCACACCATCGAAAGGAGCACGAAGCGAAGCACGATTTATCTTGTCGTCGACCTGCCGTAAACGAATTTCAGCCATCGCGATGTCCGACTTAGCCAGATCGCGTTGATTTCGCATCGAGTCCACTTGTGACACAGCGGCACTGTTTGTTTTGGCAAGCGACGTTAATCGGGTAAGCTCTTGTTCATAAAAATGCAAATTGATTTTGGCGCGATTCAGAGTCTCTTGATACTGTGCCTTTTCGAGTTCGAGCGAAATGGTATCAATTTTAGCAATCAGCTCACCTTGCTTTATATAGGAACCCGGAGGCATCACCATTTCAAGCAATCCTGCCGTCCCCGCGGCTAATTCAACATCGTTTTTACCATTGACTGTTCCATGGATTTGCAACTCAGAAATAAGGGGCTCCGATGTTAAGTTTTCCACTTTTACTGGAAGTGCGGCCCACGCCTCTGGGTAAATCCACAAACATGCAGACAATAATAGAAATTTTGATTTGCCTAACATAATAACTCCTATTGATTGGCAACTAAATTGAGATGCGGCTTCTGCGATTCTTGTTTACTTGTTGGTTTTGGTTGTTTCCCAAGAAGTAGCAGGCTTGGCATCAAGAAAAGCGTAAATATTGCACTGACCGCCATACCGCCAACGATAACGGTAGCGAGGCCCCGATAGATTTCTGAGCCAACGCCAGGCATGAGCATCAATGGCAGCATGCCAAAGAGGCTAGTTAAAGTACTAAGATAGACAGGACGAGCACGAATAAGTACTGCTTGCTTTACTGCTTCTGATTTTGTTAAACCATCACGTTCCCCTTCGCGTGTTTGATCAACTAGCAAAATGGCATTATTGACGACCAGACCAAGCAGAATGATAAAACCAATCATCGTCAGTAAATCGAGAGACTGGAAAGTAAACAAATTTAATAACCACAGTGCAATGACTCCACCTGCTACCGCCATAGGCATGACAAGCAACACCAAGATGCTATCTTTTGCAGACTTGAATAATGCCGTCATCAATAAGAAAAGAATAAACAGCGCTAGAAAGAAATTGATGGTCATTTCATCAATAGCAGAATTCATCTTTTGCGCATTGCCAGCCAATATAGCACTGGAACTTGCGGGGAGCACGGCTTTCACTTTAGGTAATACTTGGGTTTGAAGGATTGTTTGTGCTTCTTGTAAGCTCATACTTGCGGGTGGTGTTATTAGGACACTGACAGTACGTTTTCCATTAATCCGACGAAGTTGTGTTGGGCCCACAGTGCGTTCAATCGACGTCAATTCACCAAGTGTTTGAATTCCGGACAACGGTGTTGAAATAGGGAGTTCGGACAACTCTTCCGGATTCTGCCATGGTTTTGAACGTAAAATGACGTTCATGCGTTCATTACCGTTAAAGTACTCACTGATAAACATACCATTGGTAAACGCTTGCACTGCTTGAGCTACGTCTTGACGTGTTAATCCCGCTTGTGTGATTCGACGATCGTTTGGTGCTAGACGCAATTCTGGTTCTGACAAGTCGAGACTGGGCTGTGGCTGAGCCGTTGCATCAGGCATGGCCTCCGTTACAGCGGCAAGGGCTGTTTTTGCCGCATCCAACAATGCGGGCATGTCTGGGCCACTCAAATCCAAGTTTATGGTGCGACCATCTCCGCCATTTGCTACTTGGATCATCGAGCCACGGAACAGAAATACTTGTGTATCAGGTAGGTCCGTGAAAATTTCTTCACGTGCGACTTTCATCAATTCTTCTACACGTTGTGGGTCAGCGGAGTAGACAAAGCCTCCTGCATTTGAACCGAAAACATAGAAGTTGTAGTCTTTAATATAGGGTGCTTTCTCTTTATGGTAATGCGGGTCAAGCCTTGCTTTGACGCGTTTTGCGAGTTCATCCTCCATGTAACCAATGTTGCCACCTGGAGGGGTAATAAGTGAATAAAAGAATCCGTCAGTTGGCGCTCTTGGCATAAAGTCTGTCTGTGGCAACATTAAAATGGTAATGGCGGCAGAACCGCCCAAAAGCGCACCAATCCAAGTAAGTTGTTTTACCTTGGTGTTGGTCGATTTCATAATTGTTGCGGTTAAGCGATGCCAATACTTCGAAAAAGGGTCGGCTTTAGGCGTTTCTGGCCAATAACGGTTTGCAATAGGGATTAATGTGACTGCGCTAATCAGCGAGGCAACCACTGCAATGGATAAGGTTAGTGCTAGATCGGAGAAAAGCTGGCCTTCGATACCTGCCATAAATAAGATGGGCAGGAAGATAGCGACGCTGGTTGCTGTTGATGCAAATAAGGCTCCTGCAACTTGTGTTGCCCCGCGAAGCGCCGCTTTATTGTTTTCGAGCCCCTCCGATTTAAGACGGCTTATGTTTTCTTGAACGATGATGGCCGCATCCAACACTAAGCCAACAGCAAAGGCGAGTCCGGCAAGAGACACAACGTTCAAACTGCGGTCAAATGCCGCTAATGCAAGAAATGCGACACACAGTGAAACGGGTATCGTCGAGGCAATAATCAACGTGGTTCGGATACCACGTAAAAATAACCATAAGATACTGAGCGCGAGCAGTACACCGAGACCTAGGTTGCTTTTCACCAATTGCAGAGCATTACGGATATGAACGGAAGCATCGTAGCTGAGCTCGATTGATAGACCGGCTTCTTTCAACACACCTTCATTAAGCTCTTTAAGTGTTTGGTTCAATTCGTCGAGAACAGCAACGGTATTAGCCCCGTTGCTTCGCGACAGTGTAATGTAATATGCGGGCTTGCCATTTCTTAATGTAAGTGCTCTACGGTCTGTCGTCGTTTCAGAGACTTCTGCGATGTCCCCCAAGTAAATAGGTCTTTCTTGAGAATAGCCAATGCGCATTTGTGCGAGATTATTGATATCGTACTTTCCCGTAAATCGTACAGTATATTGACGTCTTCCTACGTCAGCGACACCACCTGAGGTGTCGTTTGCGGAAGCAAGAGTACGACGAATATCGTTAATACTTATGCCCAGCGCAGCCGCTTTGTGAGGATCGAATGTAACACGAAGCTCTTTGGGACGTTCGGAGGCTAAGTTAACTCGAGAAATACCAGGGATACGTGCAAGACGTGGTTCAATTAAGTCATCGATGGCTTTTTGGTACTGGGCCATGTCCGTGTGTTCGCCATACACCAATGGCACGACAAGTAACGTAGCGACATTGGGGCCGCCCGCCTGACCACTGCCACCGGCACTCACAATTGGATCCATTGCATCAAGTGGTAAAGGTGGAGCTTGGTTTAAATTTGTCAGAACATCGAGTGTCGCTTGCTGCATATCGGTACCTACAGCAAAGGTCAAATTGATTGAACCAAATCCCTGGCTAATATTGGTGTTTACTTCGAGTGCCCCAGGGGTGTTTTTCACCGCGTTTTCAAGGGGCTCAATGATCATGGATTCCATCTCTTCCGGTGCAGCCTGCCGCCATCCGGAAATAATGGTAATTTGAGGCTCCTCGATATCTGGTGTGAGTTGAATAGGGAGCTTAAAAATACTGAGTGTGCCAAACAAGGCAACTAACACCAGCACAACGATTACGCCAGCTGGGTTTTTGAGTGCAATTTTGGTTAAGTTCATAATTCTATTTTTTGTATACCACTGCTTGACTGTAGTGTAGTGATAAATGAACGTCTAGATAACGCATAAATTGCAACAAAACATGTATCGGTAAGGTGAATCCACAGAAAAACGTGTTGAATTAAGAATGCAGAAAAATTGATAAGCCTGAGGGGGGATTTATATAAAAAAGGCAAGTTACCTTGCCTTATGTTTCATTAATCTGTCTTTATCTCGAGCCCAGTCACGGTCTTTAATGTCTGCTCGCTTATCGTGAGTTTTCTTACCTTTGGCAAGATGGAATTCAAGTTTCACCCAACATTTTCGCCAGTACATTGCCGTAGCAATGAGCGAGAAACCTTCACGTTCGACAGCACCGACTAAACGGTCTAATTCTCGGCGACTCAACAATAGTTTACGATAGCGCATTGGATCGCAGATAACATGAGTCGATGCACTGTTGAGAGGTTGGATTTGGCTACCTAACAGGAATGCTTCGCCATCTTTTAAATGGATATAGGTATCTGAGATATTTACTTTACCTGCGCGAATACTTTTTACTTCCCAACCTTGTAACTCAAGGCCAGCTTCGTATTTGTCGTGCAGTGCATACTCATGGCGTGCTTTTTTGTTTAACGCGATGGTATTACTGGTTGATTTAGGAGATTTTTTCTTTGTCATAATGACGTAGTTTACCTTTAAAGCTGAAAACTTGACAGTGCTTTTTCTTTTCCGTTCAAAAATGTCGTAAGCGACTAAAACATGGCATATCAACGAGAAAGGCTGATAGAATACCGCAAAGTATTTGGAGTAACTATGCCGCAGATAGAAAAAAGTGCATTGGTCATGTATAGCACCAAAGAGATGTTCGACTTAGTCAATGAAGTGAATGCATACCCTGAGTTTTTACCGCATTGTTCTGGTGCAAAAGTCATTGCCGTAGAAGGTCAAAAAATGACGGCGAGTTTGGAAATTTCCAAGGCAGGTATGAGTAAATGGTTTACCACTGAAAATCAGCTGGTAGAAAATCACGAAGTTGCTATGCAGTTAGTAGACGGCCCTTTTAAATTTTTAAAAGGGCGTTGGCAATTTATCGCGTTGGATGAACACGCTTGTAAAGTAGCGCTTAAATTAGACTTTGAGTTTTCAAATAAGTTGGTAGAGCTTGCTTTTGGTAAAGTGTTTAACGAGGTTGCTAAAAACATGGTGGCGGCTTTTACACAGCGAGCTAAACAGGTATACGGAGTCCGATAGTGATCAAAGTGGAAGTTGTTTATGCATTACCACAGCAGGCCACGTGTTTGTCTGTTGATGTGGCTGAAGGTTCAACAGCTGAGCAGGTGGTTTTACAGTCCGGTATTTTGGAAAAATGTCCAGAAATTGATCCAACTAACTTAACGTTGGGCATTTGGAATCGAACCTGTAAAGGTCATCAAGTTGTTCGCGAAGGGGACAGAATAGAAATTTATCGCCCTTTGATTGCAGACCCTAAAGCTGCTCGCAGAAATCGAGCAGAAAAAGCCAAGCAAGAAGGTCGAGCAAACCCGGTGACAGGCGGAAGACCGCTTAAATAACGCTAAACAAAACAGGCACCATAAGGTGCCTGTTTTGTTTAGACTGACTGTGCGTAAGTCCAATGTCCACGCCGAGTTTACTTATTTCTCAAGAGGTACATTAAAATCTTTAGGTGTTTCAAAATCACCTTCAATTTTGGTCAACTTGTCGTTATCGAAATACACGGTGAGCTTTTGGCGTTCTTCAGTGTCACGACCCAAATTCAGGGTATAGGCATAATGCCATGAGTCGTTACCAAAGGCGTCTTTTGCAACAGGATTACCAAGTACAAACAACACTTGCTCACGCGTCATATTGATCCGTAGCTTATCTATATCGCTTTGTTCCAAATAGTTACCCTGAGGAATGTTGATACGATAAACCCAGTTTGCACAACCAGACAAAGAAACAATGAGTAGCGCTGAAAAAAGTCGCGCTAGAAGCGTTTTATAAGACAACATGATTTGGTGTATCCTTATTTTTTATAGCGAGCATCATACTGTAGTGGCTAAGAAGATTAAATACTCTTTTGGCTAAGTTCGACCATTCAAATTGAAGAAAGTTTATTGTGAGTGAAGAAAAAGCGGTAATTTGGTCATTGTACATCGTTGAAACAGCAACAGGTATTTGGTACACCGGCATCACGCCAGACGTGGAAATGCGTATCGCAAAACACGAGTCTGGCAAAGGTGCGAAAAGCTTACGAGGGAAGGGACCTTTAAAGCTTATTTTTCAAATAGCGGTTGGCAGTAAAAGCGAAGCTGCAATACTTGAATATAAAGTAAAACGATTAACTAAAGCGAAAAAACGCCTCTATGTATCAACTTGTGGCGCGACAATTGAATCGATCAGTTCTGAAACTGCGTAGACAGCATCTTGATAGGCGTCGACATCGACGTTTTGAAATGTATCTCTAACTGAATGATGTTTTTCATCCTCACCCATACCAATGTAAAGAAACGGGATCCCTTGTTTAAAGAAAGGGTAATGATCGGATGCACGGAGCCAGTCAGTTCTTGGTGTGTCAGTCCATTTTCCCAATCGTTTTACCGACTCCGTGTAGCGGAATTTAATATTTAGAGGTGCTAACTGTTGCACGATTTGTTCATAGCCTGAGTGTCTGCTTGATAAAACATACAACGTTCGTTTTTTATTGACCGCCAGCATATCGAGATTGATGTTTAGCCCAATGTTCTCTAGCGGTGTATTGCTTGCGTAATAATGTGAACCGAATAAGCCTTTTTCTTCAGCATCAGTCGCGAGAAATACGATGTCTCGATTAGTTTGCTGTTGTTTCAGTCTATCTGCAAGAAAGAGCAGCGCAGCCACGCCTGACGCATTATCGTTTGCACCTGGATAATATCTACTTTCTACACCACCTAAATGGTCATAGTGTGCGGTGATGATGATGCTCGGTAGACATGGATTTCTCTTGCAGGGTAAAACAGCGAGGACATTGTGACCTCGTTGACTGGCGGACCATCCAGTGTGAAAATCGAATGATTGAATTTGAGGCTTATAACCGGATGCCCGCAGACGAGTATACAAATACTGCGCACTCTGGTTCGGTTCTAACGACCCCGATTCTCGACCTAGATACTGAGGACTTGTTAAGGTTTGCAAATCCCCAATTAATTGAGGATTTGCAATAGAGGTTCCACTCGAAAGGCTAAGTGCAATAAGGCTAATTCTTAACAACCGCATTCAACCACCGTAATTTATTGGTATATTTTAGCTTGTCGTGATCGTAATCCGCGAGTTTATAAGCCGCCTCCAGATTTGCTCGGGCTTTTGAGCTATCACCTAACATGTAGTAAACCTTTGCGATACCAAAATAGCTGAAATGTAGTTGAGGGTCTAAAGTACGTGCTTTTCGATAGTGTGCAAGTGCTCCATAGAGATCATGGCTCTCAAATGCCTCATTCCCTAGCATGATTTGGTAGTAGGGGTTTGCAGCTCGACGTTGCTCTAATCGACTTTCTATGTTGGCGGCTTTGTTTTCTCTTGCTGTCATGCGATAGAGAATGGCTAAATTACCAAGAGCGGTAACATTGTTATCGAGTTCATAGGCGTGATCGTAAGCCCTCTCTGCAGACTCTATTGCGCCGCTTGCTCGTAGCAGCACTCCCAAATTACCCCATGATGAAGAGTATTCAGGATCGAGTTCAATCGCCGCCTTCATGTAACTAAACGCTTGGTCGTAATCTCTTTCAATTAACGCAATTGCGCCTTTATTGTTGTAAAACATTGCGGTGATTCGATCTTTGGTAATGTATTCGGTTTTGAAGTGCTGTTGTCTACTGTTTGGATCAAAGTCAACAATCAACGAATCCGGTTCGGTGAGTGAGTAAGAATAGTAGCCATTGTTGCGAAGACGTTTTTGTGAGACCTTCAAATTTACATGACCAGTTAACAAGCTATAGCCATGACTTTGATCCCAAAATTCAGGGATCATGACACGTTGAAATTGCGACTTTAAGCCAACGTATTCAGACATGCTGTGCGCGAGAATAGACAAGGACAAGCAGTTTGCATTGAGATTTCTAAAGGTCTCGCTTGCCGTCAAGTTGGCACCAGATTGATACGACATGGCGTTATCACCATTTTTCATCAAAAAGGCCATCAATTGTTTAGCGCGCATCACACTGCCATCTTCATCGCCAAATAATCGGTCTAAATTACTTCGAATATCGGCATCTAAAGCAAAAATTTCCTTTTGAGACTCCACGGGCATAGACCGAAATTGAGGTTGTTTTAGAAGCTCATAAGGGTGCGAAGCGGTTGTTTGATTCGTTGTTTGGCATCCCGCGAGCGACAATAAAATGATGAAAACGGAGGTAACTCTAAAAGTTGTTTGGCGCATGGCACTGTCCTCAACTTTTTACTACTGTTCGTTTCAGTGTAGTACGAAAATTGAGGACAGACTATGTTAGATTGTAACGTAATGTTATCGTTCGAACGTGGCAACAAGTGTATCCAATGCACGTGCGGAATCGGCAAGAGCTTGAATTGATTTTTCAGTAGCAAGCTGATCGCTCATGACATCGTCACTAATACCACTAATTTGTTCAATCGTTCTTCCAACATCCGCCACAACATTGCTTTGCTCTTCCGTTGCAGCAGCGATTAACGTGGTCATGTCGTTAATTTGATCGGCGGTATCACTAATAATTTTAATCAGTTCAACAGACGTTTGCATAGTTGAAACACTGTTATCTGCTTGGCGTTTACCTTGCTCAATGCGTGCAACAATTGAATCGGAGGCCAACGTTAATTCTGAAATCATCGACTGAATTTCATCTGTTGACTTCGATGTGCGACTTGCAAGTGCGCGAACTTCATCAGCAACCACTGCGAAACCACGACCATGTTCACCTGCACGAGCAGACTCAATTGCAGCGTTCAACGCAAGCAGGTTGGTTTGCTCTGAAATTCCGCGGATAACATCGACAATATTCGCTATTGCCTGTGTTTTCGTCGCCAGCATGCCTACTTGTTCAGCCATTGCCTCAATGTCGGTTGCAAGCACTAATAAGGTTTTTTGGCTCGACAGAACATGCTCATGAGTTTGGTTTGACTTGAGTTTACTGTCTTCAGTAAGTTTGGCTGTGTTATTTGCACTACCAGCTATTTCTTGAACAGTGGCTCCCATTTCATTGATAGCAGCGGCGACAGAAATGGTTTGTGATTTCTGTTCATCCAATTGCTGTGAATTTCGTTTACTCTGCTTGAATACTTCTTCACTGGCTTGGCGAATATCACTGCTTTCACAAGCAACTTGAGCAATCGCTTGTTCTATCTTCGAGATAAATTGGTTGAACCCGGTTGCAAGCGCTTGCAGCTCCGGTTGAGGGGACTCTGGCACGCGGTAATTCAGTTTCGCTTCACCGCTGCCTAAACGACTAAACGTATTCGCCATCGTGGACAGTGGGGCGCTTAAGGTTCTTGCAAGGAAAAAACTTAATAGCGAGGCTATCACAGCAATTACGATTGAAAAGCTAACAATCTGCCATTGCAGCGTGGTGATCCCTGCGAATACTTCTTTACTTGGCACTTGAGCAATAACGTAAAGTGCGGTGCCTTTAATTGGGCTTGATGCAACGATGGTTTGTTCGCCATTGAGTTTAATTTCTTCAACGGTAAAGGTTTGGCCATTCAGTAATCGTGAAGCAGAAGCACCGTAAAAGTCGCTAAGGGTTGCTTTAGCCACTTTACTCGCGTCACGATGCAATTGTACTTGCCCTCGGCTATCAACAACGAAGACAAAGCCGGTTTTCTCAATTGTCATTTTAGACAACATTGCTTGCATGTCATCGATGCTTTTGGCAAGCCCAGCAAGTCCAATGCCATTGGTTTGTTGATGATTAACAAACATCTTCACGTCGCCAGGCGACTCTTGGTAGATACTGATGGAAAAAGGTTCTGAAGATTGGGTAAAACCAAAAAACCAACCGTCTTGGTTTTGGTTTAGCACACGTAAAAAGCCTTTTTGGTTCCAATATTGTGCTGTTTTTCTGTTTGCCCAAGATGCTGTAACTAGGTCGTATTGCTTAGTTAAACGTGTCAACTCGGATATAAGCACCGATTCGTCCAACGTATTATTTCGCGCAGCCGCCAAAATAAGTTCATTGCTCGACAGTTGCTCTGCAGCATTCTTCAGTTCATTAATTTGCTCGCCCAGTGCTCGATTGATATTTTCAACTTTGCTTGGCAATTCAGACTGCATCATTCGCTGCGCAATCATATTTTCTGAGCGATAAAGTGCAGTCGCTCCGATTAAGATTGAAACAGATAATGCAATGAGGCTCCCTAAAAGGGTAATTTTTTGTGTTATCGTAAAACGCGTGATTAGCATTGGCGTCTATATAGTTACTTCTGGAAATTTCATTCTAGCATAGTGTCGGATTGTTGCGCATCTCGTCAATCCCATTTGTCACCAAATTGTAAAAAAAAGCCCACTGCATAAAGCAAGTGGGCTTGGTTTCTAACAAGCGAACCGAATGTTAAACAATGCTTTTCATTGCTGACATATAGCCTCTAAGCGTTGTACCAATTACTTCCACAGGGTGACTGCGAAGCGCTAGGTTTACGCGAATTAATTTTTGGTTATCAACTTGATTCGTTGAATTTTCTAAGCCTTTACCAATGACGTCTGATTTGATAGTTGCCATAAACGGCTTAAGTAAAGGTAAACACGCATGGTTGTATAAGTAACAGCCGTATTCCGCAGTATCCGAAATAGTACGGTTCATTTCATACAGCTTTTTACGCGCAATCGTGTTGGCAATCAGTGGCGTTTCGTGCAGCGATTCGTAGTATGCAGACTCTTCAACGATACCTGCTGCTGTCATGGTTTCAAAGGCCAGTTCTACACCCGCTTTAACCATTGCCACCATCAAGATACCTTTGTCGAAAAACTCTTGTTCAGTAATAGCCACTGTAGCATTTTCTTGCTTTTCGAAGGCAGTTTCCGCCGTTTCAGCGCGCCAAGCGAGGAGTTTTGCATCGCCTTCAGCCCAATCGGCCATCATACCTTCAGAAAAATCACCACTGATGATGTCATCCATGTGTTTGTTATACAAAGGACGCATAATGCCCTTAAGTTCTTCACTTAAGTCAAACGCTTTAATTTTAGAAGGATTATCTAGGCGGTCTAACATGTGAGTAATGCCACCATGCTTCAGTGCTTCAGTGATCACTTCCCAGCCATATTGAATAAATTTTGACGCGTAGCCTGCATCAATCCCTTCTTCGACCATTTTGTCAAAACAAAGAATAGAACCTGTTTGTAACATACCACATAGAATGGTTTGCTCGCCCATCAGGTCAGATTTTACTTCCGCGATAAAAGACGATTTAAGTACACCTGCGCGGTGGCCACCAGTGCCTGCGGCATACGCTTTAGCTTGTTCAAGGCCTTTCCCTTCTGGGTCATTTTCAGGGTGAACAGCAATAAGCGTAGGTACGCCAAAACCGCGTTTGTATTCCTCACGTACTTCGGTACCTGGACACTTTGGCGCAACCATAATTACGGTAAGATCAGGACGCACTTGCATGCCTTCTTCAACAATGTTGAAGCCATGAGAATAGGCAAGCGTTGCACCTTGTTTCATCAGTGGCATGATAGCGCTCACCACAGAAGTATGTTGTTTGTCCGGCGTTAGATTAAGGACAAGATCTGCCGATGGAATGAGTTCTTCATACGTTCCAACGGTAAAACCATTTTCAGAAGCATTAAGATAAGATTGACGCTTTTCATCAATCGCAGATTGACGTAGCGCATAGCTAACATCTAAACCAGAATCACGCAGATTTAGGCCTTGGTTAAGGCCTTGAGCGCCACAACCCACAATCACAAGTTTTTTACCAAGCAACGCCTCTACGCCGTTATTAAATTCTTGTGGGTCCATAAATTCGCACTGCTGCAATTGCGCTAACTGTTCGCGCAAAGGTAGAGAATTAAAGTAGTTCGCCATGTTAGATCCTATTTCACAAAAGAAGAATTTGAACGACTCTGAGCATATAAGTCTTCTTTTCTTACGTAAAATGATATATTTAAAATATAATATTACATTTTGTGAAACGTAGCGATGGATCATAAGCATTTACAGAACTTCCTGGTGTTAGCTGAAACCCTTCACTTTGGACGAGCGAGTGAGCGTTGTTTTGTCAGTGCACCAACTTTAAGTCGACAGATAAAACAGCTCGAAGAAGAGGTGGGCGGGGCGCTTTTCTATCGTGATAACCGAAGCGTAAAGCTTACCGCGATGGGTAAAGCATTTGTTGGGTACGCAAAATCGACACTTTCAAATTGGCAACACTTTAAGAATGAATGTTTGGACGAGTCAGCCCCTTTGACTGGTGAACTCCATTTGTTCTGCTCGGTAACGGCGACCTACAGTTTCGTTTATGAACTCGTTTCTAAGTTTAGAGCTAAACACACCGAAGTTGAGTTGCATCTAACAACAGGAGACCCGGCACAATCGATAACACGAGTTCAAGAAGACAAGACGGATATCGCGGTAGCGGTCAAGCCTGCCACGTTAGCCGAAAATTTAAGTTTTCAAAGTCTAGGTCGCTCTCCACTTAGGCTAATAGCGCCAAAGGTGAGTTGTCCTGTACAACAACGACTTGAAGAAGGTGCGCCGGTCAATGAATTAGCATTTATTGTTTCCGAACAAGGCGTGCTTAAAACGCGGTTCGAGGCATGGGCTAAAAAGCGTCAATTTGTTCCCACTGTTTACGCGTACGTCGCCGGTCATGAAGCGCTGGTGTCACTCGTCAGTTTAGGGTTTGGACTGGCCGTTGTGCCGGAAGTTGTGTTGGAGCAAAGCCCTTTCAAAGAGAAAGTGAGCATTTTGCCGGTTGAGGATTTAGAGCACATTGATATTGGCTTGGTTGCACAGAAGCGACGAGTGAACGAATCCATCATGGCGGCATTTTGGTCCTGTAGCGAGGAAATATTTGGTTCATAAAGCCAGTATTCAGTCAACGAAAGTACACTGAGTTGAAAATAATTCAAATGAGTGTGCGTTATGACCAAAATTTTGTTTAATGAAAACAACACTGATGTGTTTAATCAATACAGTGCGTATTTAGCACGTTATGGGTTTGAAACATCTCAGCTTGTGGACCTGCAAGATTGGCAGCAATACTCCAACGCATCTATTGTAATCATCGACGGTGAAATTAAAGATCTCACTAAATGTTTGCCAGAAATACGTGGTCATTACCAAGGCGTGATTGTTGTATCAACAAAAGAAAGTGACGATGCAACGCAAATAATTAGTCTAGAACTGGGGGCCGATGACGTTGTCGCTCGCAGTGCTAAGCCGCGTATGGTGGCTGCAAAATTGAACGCGCTCTTACGTCGCATAAAATCTTCTGAAACAACCATCGACTCGAGCAATGAAACTATCCATATTGGTGGTCTAGTCGTCAATAAAATCAGCCGCAAAGTAGAGCTAAATGGATTGCGAGTGGGGCTCACCAGTCACGAATTTGAATTGCTCGTGATGCTTGCTCAAAACGCAGGACGTGTCGTTGATAGAAATACACTGTTTGAACAGATCTTAGGTCGTCCATATGATGGACTTGGCCGCAGTATTGACGTTCGAGTGTCGAAGCTGCGTAAAAAATTAGGGGACAATGAAGCCAGTCCTGAAATGATTAAAACGGTTTGGAAACAAGGCTATTGTCTGATCCCAGACGCTTTCTAGTCGTTATTATTCAATCGCAAAAGGAACAGCGCTCAAGAGGTTCCTTTCCTCTCTCTGACTACCTGTCATTGTTGTGCAAAAGTCACTTTAAATTCTTAAAAAGAATAAATGGAAAGTAGAGAAAAGAACGCTTTGCTTTGGTCGCAAACACACCGAGTCGCATCTCGCGCCTTTTTTACAATTTTTAACGATTTCGGGCAAAGAGATCAAGATTATGCAAGAGCACGCTGGAAAAAATTTGGATTTGGAGGAGGAAATAGGCTGGCGACGGGCATTGCCAGCCTATAAAGGGAGAGTAGGCTCCCAATTTTAAAAACTAGTGAACTGGGTAACGTGCTTTACGATGAAAACCAAGTTCGTTTAGCGTTGTAAGAATCGCAGGATCATCCAACCTTTCTGGCGTATCAGCGTCTCTTAAAAAGTGGTCTTTCGGAACCGCATGTAAGTCGAGCATTTTGTGGAATAACACGTTACGGATGTCTAACGCTGTCATTCCATTATCCTGAAGAAGGTCTAGCTGCTTTTGAATATCCGTGAACGGACTTGCTTTTACATCATCTACAACTGCGGTCAATGATAAAGTTGATTTACTTTTAAACATTGCTGCCCCCTTACATGTGAATTCGACTGAATACGTAGGAATGAGTTCCGATAAGAAAAAATTGATTTCTGTTTTAAAAATCGAGACTTACATGCCTTCAATAAGTTTAGTTTACTCTGTTTAGTCTGAGAATTGCCAATTTCGATGTAAAGGTTTGTAAATCAACTTGCAATCATTTTCTGTTTTAGAAACGCTGCTTTTTTAGGCGGGCAGATGTAACGTGTTGAGCATGAAATGAAAATTGTTCTCAGTACCCATGGTGGGTCTGAGAACAATTGTTTACGTTAACTAAAAAGTTTTTGTTTAACGTGTTCGGCGAAACCACTACCTGCTTCTAGGTAGAAGTTGTAAGTCGAATCAACGCCCAAATCTTCAAGCTCTTTTTGTTGATCTGGATAGTTTGCGATAGCGGTTACTTGACCTGCAAACCCTGACGCTTTGAGCTGTTCTAGGGCAAACAAGTTCTGGTTATGTTTGGGCATAGCCAACATGACCATTTCTACACTTGAGTGATTAATTCGTTGCCAAAAGTCAGGATCCGTTGCATCGGCTACGATAACGCGGCGACCACGCTCGGCATGTTTACTTACGACTTCTGCACTTATGTCTACGCCCGTTATCAGGCCGGGATGGCTTTGCTCTATGGTTTCGTACGCACCAGTGCCCACACGACCCATACCGAAAATCAGTACCTTTGCTTTTGGTAAACTAACGTTCATTTCTTCTTCTAATCGAGAGTCTGACTCAAACTTAAGTAACCAGTTTTCAATTTTGACATATATATCGTTGGAACGTTTGTTTAGCGGAGAAGCAATAATAAAAGTAATGGAGACGGCGATTGCAACAACGGCAAGCCACTCGCTTGTAATCAGATTTCCAGTTGCCGCTACGGCGCACACAATGAGTCCGAATTCAGAGTAATTGGCAAGCGAAAATGAACTGAGTAGAGAAGTACGAGCACGAAGATTAAAGATATTCATGAAGCCATAATAAATCGCGACTTTGATTGGTAATACAAGGACTAACAACACGGCTACCATCAGCGCTTCCCAACTCATGTGGGCATTCAAACCAATGTTTAAGAAAAAGCCCACAAGTAAAATATCTTTTACATTGAGTAAAGATTTTGAGAGTTCACCCGCTTTCTTATGCGGAGCGAATATCATACCAATAATGAGCGCACCTAAATCGCCTTTGAGTCCGGCAAATTCGAAGGCATGGTAACCAAGTACAAGCGCAAAGAAGAAGCCGAAAAGCGGAAGTAATTCACCGTGCTTTGAGCGATTTAAGATCCAAAACATGATTGGGCGTACGAGTGGCAATCCGATCAAAAGCGCGAGAGCCCAAATATTGGGGGTTTTACCGGTACTTACAGCAAGGAAAATCACCGCAAAAATATCCTGCATAACAAGAATACCAATTGCAATTTTGCCGTGGAAACTATTCATTTCACCACGTTCTTCTAAAACCTTTACGGCAAACACGGTGCTAGAAAAACTAAATGCGAACCCGATCAATGCTGCACTTTGCCAGCTCAATTCAGTAAATAAAGGCAAACTCAAAGACGCGAGCATTAAGCTGAGGCTCGTGAACAGGACGGTACTCACGATAATGTGCAATGTCGCAGGTGCCCAGACTTGTAATTTGGTCAAGGTGCCGACCTTCAATTTGAGGCCGATACTGAATAACAGCAACGTGACGCCAAGGTCAGCGAGTTGCGACAGCAGAGGGGTTGAGCTATACCCTAAGCCGTTTAATAAAAAACCGGCGATAAGAAACCCGATAAGAGGGGGTAGTTTTAGCTGGTAAACTGAGAAGCCGCAGAGGAACGCGACAGCGAAGAACAAGAGTTCCATAAGCCTTCCAAAGTAAATATTCCTAGGGTCAGTGTACCAAAACTATTTGATATATAAATTATATTCTCGTCTTAATTGATGAGCATTTGTTCAGAATATTTACTTTGATGTCATGAACAGCAAATTTTCGCTGACAAGCCAGAAAAAATGTGGTTAAGATGCAGAGAAAGGAACATTCTCGATAGGAGAGACGATGTTTAGAAAAGTACTCGCATCAGTTGGTATCGGTGCGGCGAAAGTAGATACGATATTAGAAACGGAACATTTACACCCAGGTCAAAAGTTTCAAGCGAAAATCCACATCATTGGTGGAAACGTAGCACAAGATATTTCCGGTCTACAGTTAGCCCTGATGACAAAAGTGAAAGTAGAGGGCGATGATGGCAGTTATTTTATAAACCACGTCATTGATAAATGGCGCATTGCAGAACAATTTACGATTGCACCTGGTGAAACGAAAATTGTCCCATTCGAAGCTCGTTTACACTCAGAAACACCTATTACTGAATTACCCACGGGTTTTAACCAAACGCATGTATGGTTAGAAACCGGACTTGATATTGATTTGGCAATGGACCCATCAGATAGAGACTACCTTCATATTTATCCAAATGATGCGGTCAAAACGTGTTTAATGGCAATGGAGAAGTTGGGTTTTGCCTTGGTAAAAGCCGACGTTGAAAAAGGTTTTCTTAACGCTAGTAACTTTCACTCTGTCTCAGGTTGTTATCAAGAACTTGAGTTTAGGCCTCAAACGCGCTCAATGTTTGGGATTCAAGAAGTGGAATTATCATTTGTTCCCGAAACACATCAAACCCATGTTCTGATTGAACTGGATAGAGCATTTCGTGGCGATGGATATGTTGATCTCACCATAGAACATGATCAGGTCAATTTGTCGCAGTTATGTGACCAGCTAGAACGGCTTTTCGCCTAATATCTTCAAGCCCAGCATTAGCTGGGCTTCTTCTTGGAGTTGACATGCAAACTATAATAACGAAATCCTTTTGTGAACTATCACTCGATGAACTCTATGAAGTGTTAAAGCTGCGCGTGGATGTTTTTGTTGTCGAACAAAACTGCCCATATCCTGAGCTCGACTCTGTAGATAGAGAGACAGAAACTCAACATGTAATGATATGGGAAAATAGCAAGCTTTGTGCATATGCGCGCTGCTATCGTAAAAAAGACAACACCTTTGCTATAGGCAGAGTTGTTGTTGCCGTTGAAGCTCGTGGACGAGGATTCGCTCAAAAGATTATGGATGAGGCGTTATCAGTGAGCAAAAACCAACAGGGTGTTACTCGCTGCTATTTAAGTGCGCAGGTGTATTTAAAGGGATTTTATGCATCGTATGGATTTATGGAAGTTGGCGAGGAATACTTAGAGGATGGTATTCCTCACCAAGACATGTCACTTACAGTGAGTTGAAAAACACCAACGCAATGGCAATTGGACATACAAACTTAATGTACCATGGCCATATTTTCCAAAACACACTGTGTTCAACATCGCCATAGCCCATTTGGATTTCAGTCAGGAGTTTATGGCGGCTCCACATCCAACCAACAAATATACAGCACAGCATGCCAATTAACGGCTGACCGAATTGTGTCGTAAGCGAAATGACAAAACCAAATAACGCACTGAAGTTAAAAACAATGACAAAGCTGATAATGGAGATGAGGCCACCAATAATCCAAGTGGCTTGCAGTCTATTCATACCAAAGTTTTCAACCGTATAGCTCACAGGTGCTTCTAACATGGAAATCGATGACGTGAGGGCTGCGATGCTCATCAAGGCAAAGAATGCCAATGCCACGAGGTAGCCGATATCGCCCATGCTATTGAAAAGGGCAGGCAATACTTGGAAAACAAGCGTATCTTCTGAAAGCAACGCGCCAGTTTCTGAGAAGATTTGCACGCCTTGCTCTTGGGCAACATACATCGCAGGAATAATAAGCAAACCTGCAACAAAAGCAATTAACACATCGATTAAGGTGACATAGGCACCAAGTGAAACGAGGTTTTCTTGCTTTGAAATATATGAACCATAAATGATCATCACTGACGTACCAAGCGACAGTGAGAAAAACGCTTGCCCTAATGCGCTTACGAGTAGATCCGGATTCAAAATTTGCGAAAAGTCTGGCACCAAATACGCTTTAAGGCCCGCCTCTGCACCATCTTGTGTAAGCACGTAAGCGATGAGTGCGGCCAAAATACCGAGGAGTGCCGGCATCAAGCGCTTAGACCATTTTTCAATACCGTTTTCAACACCTTTACTGATAATGGCGATGGTCATCATGATAAAGATTGCAGTGAAAATGAGGTCACGACCTAAAGATTGGGTATTTAGCCACGTTGCAGTCGCTGATAATTGTGAAATTTCGGCAATTGGGGAAAGTGTGGCAGACAACATCCAGCCTGCAACAATCGCATAAAAACTTAAAATCAAGCCTGCACAAATGATACCGCCGAAGCCGACAACAAAAGCGGCTTTAGGTTGATTTGGCGCGATTTTTTTCAAAGATGATACTGCATTAGCCTGTCCATGACGACCAATTACTAACTCTGCCATTAAAGCGGGATAGGCAAGACAGAATGCAAGGACGAGATACACCAAAACAAACGCAGCACCACCGTTACTCGCTGTTTGCGTTGGGAAGCCCCAAATATTGCCAAGACCAACAGCGGACCCCGCTGCTGCCATAATAAACCCAAAGCGAGAGCTGAACTCTCCGCGTACACTACTCATATTATTATATTTCTCAAATTCCTAACTGCGCCCACAATCTACTGGAAAAAAACGCAAATAAAAAGGCTTATTTTGTTTGATCTAAAGCAACGCGACATACAAAAAATCACTGTAAAGCAAGCTTTAACGCCAATTTGACTCAATGTATATTTTAACTTTTAAAAATCATTACGTTAGTGTCGATTGTATGCGTGTATTGCGAATTTTACAGTTTTCGAACAGGCTTCAATGGAAATGAAAAAACAAACTTAGCTCCGAGTAATTCATCGCTTTGTCCTACCGACACATCGCCATGATGCCAATCTGCGACCTTGGCGACGATGGCAAGGCCAAGGCCATAACTTTGTCCCTCGCGATTTCGATGAGTTTGTTCTCGATAAAACGGCTTAAATACTTGCGCCCAATTTTCTTTCGCGATCCCTTGTCCGTCATCTTCAACGGTAATAAAAATCTGGTTATCTTTAATAAAAGCGCTAAGCAAAATATGCTCTTTGGCGAAATCACAAGCGTTACTGATTAAGTTACCAATTGCTCGAGCAAGCCAATGTAAATCTGCGACAATAGGAAAGTTGACCGGACAGCTCACTTTTATTTGTACGTTGCGGTCTTTCGCTTTTGGCATGAGCTGGTCTGCCAATGAAGTAAGGTAGGGGCGGAGCGCCGTTTCTTCGAAATTTAATGCTTGTGCCTTTTGTTCAAGTGTTGCGAATGAAAGGTAACTTTTTAGCATTGCTTCCATTTGGTCTAAATCGTTCTCCATTCGTGTTAGATACGATTGTGCCTCGTCTAAACTTTCCGCGTCTTGCGCCGCATCGACACCAAAACGTAAACAAGCAACGGGAGTGCGGATGTCATGAGAGAGACTAGATGCCATCAACTTGTTTTCCGCCAGAAGTTTTTCGATTTGATTTGCCATGCGATTGAATGTGAGTTCAACATCCTTAATGTACGTAAAATGGTTTACTTCGATACGTGCAGAGAGGTCACCAGATGCAAATCGTTTGGCTACGTTGGTCAAAGCCGTGAGTCGCTTAGCAAGTGGTGAGAGGATAAACCACATAAACAGGCAGACACCTGAGTAGAACAGGAGGGTGAGTGCCATGTCGCTGCGTTCACTTGTGTCTTCTACTTTATCCAAACGAAATTCAAGGTAATCGGGTAATAAATCTGGTGTACTTTTCAATAGGTAGAAACCAGCTTGATCTTCAAGGATAAGTCCTTCAGGGTCGAGCATTGCCGTTTTGAGCTCTTTAGGTAGCGCGAGAGTTGTACCTTCTTTCAAACGTATGTCTATGTCGAATTCATTCGCTAAGGTTGCTGCTGTTTTCGCACGAAGCGTATTTGGAAGAGTGGAAACATGCGCGGCAACACCTGCCGCAATTTTGCTTTCCCAAGCGAAACGGTCTTCAACTTCTAATGTAGTCTGGCTAAAACTGTCGATAAGCCAGCCTAAAATCACGAGCGACAATATCGCGCTAGCAAGCAAATAAAGATAGAGCTTACGCAATCAACTGCTCCACACCGTTACCATGCACTCGGAACAAACAAATAGCCCTTACCCCAAATGGTTTTAATTTTTTCGGGGTTTTGCGGGTCGTCATTAAACTTTTTGCGCAGTGCTGAAATAAGAACATCAACGCTTCGATCCAGACCATCGTATTCTCGACCTTTAGTGGCTTTGAACACCGCATCACGAGAAAGTACTTCACCTGCATTAGAGGCTAAAAATGAAAGGAGTAGGTATTCTGACGTGGAAATATTGATTTCCTCACCTTTTAAAAGCACCTTACGAGCCTCAGTATCAATAATAAGCCCGCCAATGGCAATGGTTTTATTGTTGCTTTTAAGTGGTTCATTTTCAGCTGCTGGACGCATAGACGATTTAATTCGGGCGAGCAAAGCTCGAGGTCTTACAGGTTTGATAATGTAATCACTGGCACCCACTTCAAGGCCGATTACTTCGTCCATTTCTTCGTCTTTAGCGGTCATCATTAATATTGGTTTGTGATAAAACTGACGCAGTGAACGGCACACACTAATTCCATCTTGACCTGGCAACATGACATCAAGCAGTACAATATCTGGATTTAGTTTCTTCACTTCTTCGACTGCAAGGTCACCTCTTGGGCAACAAAAGGTCTGATAGCCTTGATTGGTGAGATACTCAGCAACCCACTGAGCGAGCGAAGCGTCGTCTTCTACAAGTAAAATCGTGCCGTAGTTTTCCATTAAAAAAGTCTCCATCGACGTTTCTTTTGTCGGTTCGTATAAACCCACTGTACCTGAATTTCTGCAGTTGCGACAGTGTGACCAGACTGTTGATTTATGAGTTCATAGGATTGCGTTTCAGTTTCATTAAATTCAAACCAAATCAGTGTTTTTAATTGATTTTCCCAACAGCCAATGAGTTGTTCCGTTTCTGTGTTACGAATACAGTATGAGCTTGCTTCTGGCGATTGCCATTGGAATGTCACCTCAGTGTAGCATGGCCGTCCTTCGCGAAGTGCAACGCAGATGTTTGGTTGTACTTCGAAAAGCGGATCGGAATCAGGCAACGAAGTATTATCCGCTTTTGTTTGTGGAAGAATAAACAGGGACAAGACCCAAATTTTTGTCGGGATCCACTTAAAAGACATATCGGATGCCTACCTTGGCTTTATGCTGATAAGGTTGTTCTACAAGCGGACTGTCTCCAATCCCACTTGAAAACCAAGTTGTAAGCCAGCCGCCTAAAAAGACCCAATGTCGACTGATCGGATACTCTGCGTGAAACTCAAATTGCATCGCAAAGGCATTTGATGCTTCAAAGACGGGACGAAACGCCCGAGCTTCTTCTGGAGTGACACCAAAATAGTAATTTGTATACGTTTTAGGGTAGTAACTCAGACCTACACCACTTCGAAACTCCCAGTTTTTCCATGGTCTAATGTGACTTATAAACGTTGAAACAATTAAACTTTGATGCGCACCCGCAATGTCGTGCAATATTTCAAGGTTAAGTTGAGTATCTCCATTCGTCCGAGTAAGGCGAAGGCCTGCGTCGTAATCGGCTTGTCGTGGCGTTATCCCCTCTAATTCTTTAATCAGTGGTCCAGAATAAATTGCACCACCGTATTCATCAAAACCGGACTGCAATTGCACCGCAATAATGTCCAAAGACCATGGCTCTGAGTCCAATAGTTTGTAGCCCAATACCGCGCCGCCAGTCAGTTGGCTTTGATCAAAATCGAGATAGAAATCGTTATAAGAAAGGGCTAGGTTGACGTTAAATTCAAGACCATTGTTGTCGCTATTCAAACCAACGAGAAATGGAGCTTCGTGGTAGTACTCTGCGCCAAACGTCCAGTCCCACAAAAAGCCATCGCTAGAGTCTAAATTATTGTCGGCGTACAAGCGATTGGAAGCTTGGCTAGTGAATGCCATGAGTAGCATTAAAAGACTAAAAAAACGGAGCAAAATGAACTGGCCTATAGGTCGAGCGATTTGACTTGTCCATTGTAAACAATGTCTTGTTTTTGGGTTGTAAAAAAATGTAAGAGGTCGTGTCACTCGGTAAGTGAACAAAGATTTAAGTAGACGTTTAAACGAGAGATGCAATTTTAAAGAGGAGAATGACCTTCTCCTCTTTTATGCATCGAGGTTACTTAACGTTGATTTTATCAATAAGTAATTTTGAGAGCTGCTTTTGCATATCCGCAGTGAGAGCACTCACTTCTGTTTCATTACACGCGCCACTTTGCTTTTGAAGTGGTGAAATGATTTCTTTAACTACATACTTTGGTACTTTTACTTGAGTTGAGCTTCTCGACTTGCGGGCTTCTTCTGTATTTTGCGACTCAACAAATTCAATAACTTGTTGCTCGTTCGATACTTGTTGTTCTTTACTAATTTGGAAGCGTAAGGGTTGGGCTTGGAAGCTTGCCGAGTCAATGGATGCTTTTGCAAACCAAACGACATCCGAAGATGTTTGGTGTGTTAAGCGCATGCTAACAGACGCCAGAATAGACTTACATTCCTTTTGTTGTGGTATGGAGCTTAATACTTCTAAGCGCTCAGCGTTACCCGAAACTTGCAACTGATACAGGCGGTCTTTTGCAAACTCCAAATCAAGTTGATGAATTGTGAGCACGTAATGGCCTTGGTTACCATCAACGATTTTCAACCCTTTGGCGGTTAAGTTTGAAACGATAAAGTCCTTTAATGTATCCGTTAAGCTGACTTTACTTGCACTTAAACTAACGGTATCACCACGCGCAATAGGGTGTGCAGGCAATTGTACGGATTTTACGCGCGCACTTTCAACGGGAGTGTTGTAAGCGACTTCGTATACGCGCTTAGCCAAAGGCGGTTTTTTTGGAATAGCCATTAATGGAGCCGGCTTTTGAGTTAATTGACAGCCAGAAAGCAAAAGCATCGCTAAAATTAAACTAAACCGAAAGGTCATGCACGTCCGCCTATGAGTTGAAAAAATGTCATTGTACGTGAGAAGTGAGCAAAGTTCATGTTACTATTGTGTCGATTTGTTTACTGTATCCGAACATGAAGTATCTGATTTTTATAACTTTACTATTCTCGACTCCACTCTTCGCAGCAACGAATATAGCGCCTGCGACCAGTTGGAAACAATTTCTAAGCGACTATTCTAAGCAGGTCGAGAGCAAACTTAAAGCAAAATCGGTGCCTGGGGCTGCTTTGACAATCGTGAGTGTGAGCAATCAAAACTTAGTGAAAGGGATAGGCGTTACACAAATTAAAAACGGTTCGAAAGTTGATATTCACACTCGATTTCGTCTTGCTTCCGTCTCTAAAACCTTTGCCGGCTCGCTTTCAGCAAAACTTGCGGCGGAAGGAAAATTGAAACTTGATGCTTTAGTATCCGACTATTTGCCATACTTTCATGGTTCCAATTATCAAACCTTGCGTGTTTACCATTTACTTAGCCATTCAAGCGGGTTAGTCCCGAATGCTTATGACAATTTAATTGAGTCTAGAATGCCTTATGAAGACATTAAGGCGCGATTGTTAAATGTTGAGGCCATTTGTGAGCCGGGCAAATGTTATGGCTATCAAAATGTGATGTTTAGCCTTGTTGGAGATGTGATTGCTGCAGCAACGGGCATTAGTTATGAAACATGGATCCGAGATTTCATTTTTGCCCCCTTATCCATGAAAGATGGAGGGATTGGTTACGATAACATGGTACGAGATGGAAATTATGCGCTCCCTCATGTTAAGGGTCGCAAGCGATGGCATACGGCTAAACTCAAAGCGAACTACTACAAGGTGTTACCTGCCGCAGGGGTCAATGCAAGTGCTGCCGATATGGAAAAATGGCTTGAAGCGCAGTTAGGGTTACAACCAGCGGTGTTACCACTTGATGGCCTGGTCAATCAACGTCGTCCGTATACGTTGACTAAACGAGAATTACGACGTCGTACATGGCGAAACTATGTGAATGACGCACATTATGGTTTGGGGTGGCGGATTTATGATTTTGACCAAGAAACTATTTATTATCACAGCGGATGGGTTCAAGGATACCGTACGGATGTGGTGATTATGCCACGTTTACAGATTGGGTTTAGCTTATTGCTGAATGCAGAAGCTGCTGTGCTGAACGAGTTGACGACAGATTTTGTTGAGCAGGTGCTCAAACGAGAACAAGAGTTGAACCGAAATTCGGCTCAACTCGTAGCAGAAGAAGATTAGCGTGGTAGCTGAATTTTCTTATCTGGTGTTTGGCGGAAAAGTACTACAATGTGGCCGATAGTCTGAATTTTCACGGCTTTTGATTCACGTACAATCGCTTCGATAACGAGTTTTTTCATTTCGCGATCTTCGCTTGGTACTTTTACTTTTACCAGTTCGTGAATGTCTAAAGCGCTGTCAATTTCAGCTAGTACACCTTCAGTGAGTCCATTCGCACCGAGCAATACCACAGGTTTAAGATCGTGTGCTAACCCTTTAAGGAACTGCTTTTGTTTATTTGATAATGTCATATTGGTACAATTTACTTTATAAATAGGCTTGAATAATCGTTATTCTACCGCCATCTAAACAATATTACTAATGAGTTAAACGTAAATATGGCTAATAAAAAGCACTCTGCAAGCTCGAAACGTTGGTTAAAAGAGCATTTTGATGATCCTTACGTACACGAAGCGCAGCGTAGAGGCTACCGTTCTAGAGCGGTTTTTAAGCTTGAAGAAATTCAAATCAAAGACAAACTAATTAAATCAGGTATGAATGTGGTTGACCTTGGTGCTGCACCGGGAAGTTGGTCACAGTACTTGGCAGAGCAAATTGGTGAGCGAGGTGAAGTCATCGCCTGCGATATATTGCCAATGGATCCACTCGCCGGAGTTGCATTTTTACAAGGTGATTTCCGTGAAGAAGCCGTGCTTAATGCGCTTTTAAAACGCATCGATGGCAAAAACATTGATGTGGTGTTTTCAGATATGGCACCGAATATGAGTGGAAACATGTCAATAGATCAAGCGGGTAGCATGTATTTGGTCGAACTGGCGCTCGACATGTGTCACCAAGTTTTGAAAAAAGAGGGTGCATTTGCGGTTAAAGTTTTCCAAGGTGAAGGTTTTGACCAATTTGTACAAAGTGTGCGCGATTGTTTTAAAACAGTAAAAATCCGCAAGCCAAAAGCGTCAAGACCACGTTCACGTGAGGTGTATATAGTGGCGACGGGCTATAAACTGTAGTACAGTGAACAAGAGTTTCAAGCAGATTTCATTATAATTGGATTAAAGAGGTTAACTCCTTGAGCGATATGGCGAAAAATCTCATACTCTGGCTGGTAATAGCGGTCGTGCTAATGTCAGTGTTTCAGAGTTTTAACGGTGGCGATCAAATCGATCGTCAAACTAGTTACACTCAATTTGTCAAAGAAGCACGCAGCGGGGCAATCCGTGAAGTGGTCATTGACCGTGGTACGTTAAGTGTTACCGGTGTAAAGAGCAACGGCGAACGTTTCCAAACAACAATGCCAATGTATGATCCAGATCTGCTTAACGATCTGTTACGTAATGACGTTAACGTCAAAGGTGTTCAACCTGAAGAACAATCGCTACTCGCGAATATCTTCATTTCATGGTTCCCAATGTTACTGCTTATTGGTGTATGGATTTTCTTCATGCGTCAAATGCAAGGCGGCGGTGGTAAAGGCGCGATGTCTTTCGGTAAGAGTAAAGCGCGTCTAATGAGTGAAGACCAAGTCAAAACGACTTTTGCTGATGTTGCTGGTTGTGATGAAGCGAAGGAAGACGTTACGGAGCTAGTTGACTTCCTTCGTGACCCATCAAAGTTCCAAAAGCTTGGCGGTAAAATTCCGAAAGGCGTGTTGATGGTGGGTCCACCTGGTACGGGTAAAACATTACTTGCGAAAGCGGTTGCAGGCGAAGCAAAAGTCCCATTTTTTACGATTTCAGGTTCTGACTTCGTTGAAATGTTCGTTGGTGTTGGCGCATCACGTGTTCGTGATATGTTCGAGCAAGCTAAGAAAGCTGCTCCATGTATCATCTTTATCGATGAGATTGATGCAGTAGGCCGCAAACGTGGTGCTGGCATGGGTGGCGGTCACGATGAGCGTGAACAAACGCTCAACCAGATGCTTGTAGAAATGGATGGTTTCGAAGGTAATGAAGGCATTATCGTTATTGCTGCGACAAACCGCCCTGATGTACTTGACCCAGCATTATTACGTCCAGGTCGTTTTGACCGTCAGGTCGTTGTTGGTCTACCGGATGTCCGTGGTCGTGAGCAAATTCTGAAAGTGCATATGCGTAAAGTGCCGTTGAACGAAAATGTTGATGCGGCAACGATTGCACGCGGTACACCTGGGTTCTCAGGTGCAGACCTTGCAAACCTAGTTAACGAAGCTGCATTGTTTGCTGCTCGTGGCAACAAGCGACTCGTCAGCATGGCAGAGTTTGATGCGGCAAAAGACAAAATAATGATGGGTGCAGAGCGTCGTTCAATGGTAATGAGCGAGCAAGAAAAAGAAATGACAGCCTACCACGAAGCAGGTCACGCTATTGTTGGTCGTTTGGTTCCTGAGCACGATCCTGTTTATAAAGTGTCAATTATTCCTCGAGGCCGTGCACTTGGTGTCACTATGTATTTGCCAGAACAAGACCGCGTAAGTCACTCTAAACAACACTTAGAGTCAATGATTTCAAGTCTTTATGGTGGCCGTTTAGCTGAAGCGATTATTTACGGTGAAGACAAAGTGACGACGGGTGCGAGCAATGACATCGAACGTGCGACAGAAATTGCCCGTAAGATGGTCACTCAGTGGGGTTTAAGCACGAAGTTAGGTCCACAGCTTTACATCGAAGAAAGCGGTGAAATGTACATGGGCGGTGGTTCTTCAAGAGCTTCGGCGATGTCAGATGAAACGGCTAAACTTATTGATGAAGAAATCAAATCAGTTATTGATCGTAACTATTCACGCGCAGAGCAAATTCTAAAAGACAACATGGATATTCTGCACGCAATGAAAGACGCATTGATGAAATATGAAACGATCGATGCGGCTCAAATTGATGACTTAATGGCGCGAGTTGAAGTCCGCGAGCCTCGTGACGCCCACGATAAACGCACGACAAATAAGCCTTCGTCAAGCAGCGAAAATGCAAAGCCTGTTTCAGAAAATACGGAAACCAAGCTTGATGATAACCTGTAACAAGCGTTAGAATAAGCAATCTTCAAAAGCCCCGCTCAGGGGCTTTTTTATAGCAAAGCGTTTAATGGAATGAGTTAGGTCATTTTTCATTGACACAGTGAAATCGAGTAAACGAAGAGAGCGACATTAAACAAAGAGGTAAGATGTTGCATATTCTTATTCTATTACTTAGCGACAGTGTCTTCGTCAAGTGGCGACAGTGCCGAGTTTTTGATAGGTACCTAAACAGGATGTTTACACTTTAGATTTTTAGGTGATTATGTTTACTTTGCAATTACCCAGAGGTAGAACACTTAGCCTCGCACGCCCTATTGTGATGGGCATACTGAATGTGACTCCTGATTCGTTCTCAGACGGTGGCAAGTTCAATCAAATCGACAACGCTGTCAAACAGGCACTTACTTTGCTCGAGGAAGGGGCACAGATTATTGACATTGGTGGCGAAAGTACGCGACCAGGTGCACCTGATGTTTCCTTACAAGATGAATTGCAACGTGTCATTCCAGTTGTCAACGCAATTAGAGCGGTTTCAGATTGTGTTATCTCAATAGACACGAGTAAACCTGAAGTCATGGAGCAGGCAATTGAAGCTGGCGCTGATATCATTAATGATGTTCGTGCACTCCAAGAAGTAGGCGCTTTAGCGGTGTTGGCTAGGTATCCTGATGTACCAGTTTGCTTGATGCATATGAAAGGAGCTCCAAGAACGATGCAAGCCGCTCCTCATTACGACAATTTATTGGCTGAGATCCATGCATTCTTGGAAGTGCGAATAGAAGCCTGTATTTCAGCTGGTATTCAACGAGAGCGAATTATTCTTGACCCTGGTTTTGGCTTTGGCAAAACCCTTACCCATAACTTTGGTCTGCTTGGTGAATTTGATGCTTTCGAGCGTCACAAACTCCCTTTATTGGCGGGATTGTCTCGCAAGTCAATGTTTGGCCAATTATTAAATCGTGACGCGAATGAGCGATTGGCAGCAAGCCTTGCTGGCGCCATGTTGTGTGCCCAGAAAGGCGCGCACATCATTCGAGTCCATGATGTGAAAGAAACAGTTGATGTTTTAGATGTATTACATGCCGCGTGCAACGGAGTAGAGCATGAGTAATAGAAAATATTTTGGTACGGACGGTGTTCGTGGCCTTGTTGGGGAATTCCCAATTACCCCTGAATTTGCCCTCAAATTAGGTTGGGCTGCAGGAAAAGTACTTTCAAAACAAGGTACCAAAAAGGTCATTATTGGAAAAGACACGCGTATTTCGGGTTACTTGCTAGAAACGTCGTTAGAAGCTGGGCTCATTGCTGCAGGTATAGACGTTGTCTTGTTAGGCCCTATGCCGACGCCTGCCGTTGCCTATTTAACCCAAACTTTCCGCGCCGAAGCAGGCATTGTTATTAGTGCCTCTCATAATCCTTATCATGACAACGGGATAAAATTTTTTAGCGGTAAAGGGACTAAATTACCTGATGAAGTTGAGCTGCAAATTGAGGCTATGATTGAACAGACTATGACATGCGTAGCTTCAGACAAATTGGGCAAAGCGCGTCGATTAGAAAATGCTGATGGCCGCTATATCGAATTCTGTAAAGGCCAATTTCCCAAAGAGCTGTCGCTAGAAGGTTTAAAAATTGTTTTAGACTGCGCGAACGGCGCGACGTATCACATCGCACCTGCTGTTATGCGTGAGTTGGGAGCAGAAGTAATTTGTCATGCTTGTACTCCTGATGGCGTAAACATCAATTTAGAATGCGGCGCGACTCACGTAGATTCGCTGAAACGCAAGGTACTAGAACACAATGCTGATGTTGGTATTGCGTATGACGGTGACGGTGACCGTGTGATGATGGTTGATCATCAAGGTCGCGTATTTGACGGTGATGACATTGTTTACATTATCGCAAATCAAGCCAACGAGACTGGCCAACTAGGTGGTGGTGTGGTCGGTACCGTGATGTCGAACATGGGTCTTGAAAATGCGTTGAAAGAGCGCGGTATTGAGTTTGCTCGTTCAAAAGTGGGTGATCGCTATGTTCTTGAACTGTTAAAAGAAAAAGGATGGAAAATCGGTGGCGAGAGTTCAGGTCACGTACTGAATTTGGATTTGATTGCTACAGGTGACGGTATTGTATCAAGCTTGCAAGTACTCGCTGCAATGGTCGCACAAAACAAGACACTTCATGATCTTCGTGACGGCTTTACTAAATACCCAATGAAAATGATTAATGTTCGTTACCCTCAAGGAACGGATCCGACAACACACGAAGCAGTTCTTGCCGCAGTGGCAAATGTGGAGCAAAAGTTGGCCGGAAAAGGGCGTGTATTACTGCGTAAATCGGGGACTGAACCGGTGGTCCGAGTAATGGTTGAAGCGCTTCAAGAGAAACAGGTGATCGATTTTGCAACGGAAATTGCTAAAGTTGTTGAATCTGTGAGCAGCTAATTGAAAACTATAAAAATCTTCTTGTAACTTAGGACGAGTTTAGCTAGTATCTCGTCCGCTTAACGTGCGGAGCTAACTATGACGCAGAGAAAGCGAATTGTCGCTGGTAATTGGAAAATGAATGGCAATTTAAGCCTAATAGAGACATTTTCTAGCACAATTCAACCAAAAGAATTTCCAGGTGTAGAAGTTGTTGTTTTTCCTCCATTTCCACTGCTATTGAACGTAGCAGCGAAAGGACTTAAAACAGGCAGTCAGACTGTTTCAGAACATGATGCTGGAGCCTACACTGGTGAAGTCGAAGCGAAGTTAGTCGCAGAGCTTGGCGGTGAGTACTGTCTTGTTGGTCACTCTGAGCGCAGAACGTTATACAAAGAATCAAATGAAGTACTCGTGGCAAAATTTGCCAAAGCACAGGAAGCTGGATTAACACCCGTTTTGTGTGTTGGTGAAACAGAGTCAGAGCGCGAAGCAGGTTTGACCGAAGAGGTCATTGCTGTGCAGCTAAATGCGGTAATAAACCAATTAGGTGTAGCGTCGCTCGAAAACTCTGTGGTAGCATACGAGCCCGTTTGGGCTATTGGGACAGGTAAAACTGCCACGCCTGAGCAAGCACAACAAGTGCATAAATTTATTCGTGAGTTGATTGCGCAATCTGATGCGTCTCTCGCGGCTAAACTACCGCTACTTTATGGTGGTAGTGTAAACGACGAAAATTGTGATTTATTATTCGCACAACCAGATATTGATGGTGGCCTAATTGGTGGCGCAAGCCTAAAACCAGAGGCTTTCAAACGTATCTGTGAAAGTGCAGTAGGGAATGTGTAGATGTACGAAGTATTATTAGTCGTCTATTTAATTGTTGCTTTAGCCCTGATCGGAATGGTGTTAATTCAGCAAGGTAAAGGCGCAGACATGGGTTCGTCATTCGGCGCGGGCGCTTCAGCAACCGTGTTCGGTTCATCAGGTGCTGGCAACTTCATGACGAAAACAACAACGATTTTAGCGACAGTGTTTTTCGTACTTAGCATTGTTCTTGGTAACCTAACTGCCGGTCAAATTAAAAAGACTGACGAGTGGGAAAACCTACAAGCACCAGTTTCGACAGAGCAGGCAGCGCCAGCTTCTGACGTACCGGTTAGCGAAGAGAAACCAGCTACAGACGTTCCTAACTAAGAAAGAGAACGTTAAAAAACAACTAATTACGCAGATGTGGTGGAATTGGTAGACACGCTATCTTGAGGGGGTAGTGCTTTCGGGCGTGAGGGTTCAAGTCCCTCCATCTGCACCAAGTTGTTTTATTGAGATTTGCGAATGTGGTGGAATTGGTAGACACGCTATCTTGAGGGGGTAGTGCTTTCGGGCGTGAGGGTTCAAGTCCCTCCATTCGCACCAATTAAAAAAAGGCCAGCTAATTGCTGGCTTTTTTGTTTTTGTCTCGTGAATTGAAACGATTAGTCGACAAAATGGGAAATTATAATTTATTTATTCAAATTTGTAGAAAAGATGATTATAATACCCTTCCAGAGGAAAGATGCGTCAGCATCTTTTTTTATGCCTGAAACAAAGTGCAATTTGTTTCAACATGCTTTTGCATGAACACACGGTGATTTTTCCTTTGGAGATAGTATGAATTCAGTTTTCCCTCGTCGAGGCCTAACTGCCATTTCGGCTGCCATTTTAACCGCGCTTACTATGCCTGCTTCAGTACTTGCTGCTGACAACGCAGAAGCAAAAAATAACGTATTCGAAAAAATCGAAGTTACCGCGCGTAAACGTACAGAAAGCCTGTTCGAAACCCCAACAGCCATTACTTCAATCAGTGAAAACACCATTGAGAAAGCCAATATCGGTAATCTTGATGACATTGGCAAGTATGTTCCAAATCTAAATATTACACGTTACGGTGTGGGTAATGCGGCGCACGCATCTGTATTCATCCGTGGTATTGGTCTTCAGGACCACATCATCACGACGGATCCAGGCGTTGGTGTATACGTAGACGGCGTTTACTTAGGTCGTCAGATGGGTTCTAACCTTTCATTACCTAACATTGCGCGTGTAGAAGTACTACGTGGTCCACAGGGCACACTGTATGGCCGTAATACGCTAGGTGGTGCGGTAAATGTCATCACAAAACAACCTGGTGATGAAGACATTGCAACCGTACAAGCAAAAGTTGGTTCACGTGGCCGTCTTGCAACGGACTTGTACGCAAACACGCGTTTAAATGATGAGCTTAGCTTCTCTGGTAGCTTGTCTTACAAACAACGTGATGGCGTTGGTACAGCTATCAATCTAGCGAATCCTGAAAAAGAAATTGGTGAAGAGCAAGAAGTGAGCGGACGTGTTGCATTCAAATGGCAACCAACCTCAGATTTCTCTTTGACTGCTTCGTTTGATGCGGTAAACAATGAGTCAGGCCAATCTCCATACACAATCGAATTTACGGCTCCACTTGATGCAAATGACCCGTTTAATGGTGATTTCCCGCTACTAACACCGGATATGCTACCAAGTAACCCAGACGACCTAGCTACAACCGTTGCGGGTATCGAAAGTACAGATTTTTCTGGCTGGGGTTCTGCGATTACTGCAGAGTGGCAGCTAGATGATAATTACACCGCGAAATTTATTACCAGCTACCGTACGTCTGATTACACAGGTGGTTTGGATGATGATGCCGTTGCATTAAATCTATCTGAATTTCCAGAAGAGGGTGGCGCAGACCAATACTCGTTTGAACTTCAACTTAACGGTTCTTTCGATAACATGGATTTTGTATCTGGTCTTTATTACTTTAACGAAGACGGATTTACTAAATCTGGTCCATTCGTATTCAGCCCATGGAACACGCCTAACGGCCTACTAAACGATGGTACAACAGCCTCGTTTGGTGACTATGGCTATTTCGACGTAAATCAAGAAACTGATGCTTATGCGGCGTACGTTAACGTAAGTTATAGCTTAAGTGATGCACTTAAAGTCGGTGGTGGTCTTCGCTATTCGGAAGACAAAAAAGCGGCGAACGCATTGTTCCCGAGTTTTCCTGCACGCAAATACGAAACGGCTAACTTCAATGAAGTTACGTGGGACATGAACGCGTCGTATCAACTAAATAATGATATGAACGTGTATGCTCAAGTCCAAAAAGGTTATCAAAGTGGTGGCTTCCCACCACGTCCATTTGGTGGCCCAGCTCAATTCGTGTCGTTTGAAGAAACGAAAGCAATTAACTACGAAGTTGGTTTCAAAGGTCAAGTACACGAGCGTGTTTCAATGATGTTGGCGATGTTTGTTACTGATTACACCGATTTGGCACTGCCATTTAATGACCCAACAGCGGGTGGTGGTTTTGTTACAATCGTGGAAAACGCAGGTGAATCAAAAGCTCAAGGTATTGAACTTGAGACTACCGTCGCAATTACAGATGATTTTTCAATTCGCTCAGCGGTAGGCTACTTAGATTCTGAAATCACAAAAGTAGACGACGGTGTTCTTGGTATTGGCAAAGGTGATTCACCAGCGTTAACGCCTCGTTGGACAGTGATGATTGCCCCATCTTATTTCTATGATTTGGATAGCGGCGCAACGATTGCGTTTAACGCAAACTACTCGTATCGCAGTGATATGCAAGGTCAGTCAGTATCTCGCCCTAGCGAGAAAATTAAATCGCGTGAGTTATTCGGCTTCAACTTGTCGTACACAAACCCATATGGCGATATGGAAGTCACATTATACGGTGAGAATATCTTTAATGAAGTGTATGACGTTGGTCGTTTACAACAAAGTGGTTTTGTTGGCGTAATGCGCAGTAATGATCGCAGCGAATTTGGTATCAAATTCAAGAAAGAATTTGAACTGTAATTTCACACTAGCCTAAGACGATAGGGAGCAACGTTCTCGTTTGCTCCCTTTTTTGAATCTGCTATCATGGCACAAAGTTTCAATGGACTGTCGCTTTGGCCGCTTTTTCTCAGTTCCCCAGTCGTATTTTTCGCCCGTTTGTCCGATGGAAACGCCTTGTTGCAACCGACGAGGGTCTAGTAATAACTCGCCTTACAAGCAGCGAATCCTATTCATGGACACAAATTAAAACGCCTCCCAGTCTAGCTCGACGCTTTCCTTGGTGTACATTAGGTTTGTCAGAGCAAACTCATGAAAGTCGAATTTCAGGTTTGGCGAATAACAGCAAACCGTTCATCCTGTCTTGTCAAACGTTGTGGGCTCAAGCACATGGATCTAGAGTCAAAATGCAAGTCGCTAAGCTGGAATCATTCCTTTCTCGTCGCTATTTGTCCGAGGCGATTTTGAACGAAATTCAAACGAAGGCAAAAGCCACACTTAAGCCTTGGCAACACTGGTGGAAAACAGCAAAACTTGAAAGTGAACTCACTCAAGCACTTTGCACATTAGAAGAAATTGCACAGTGGTCCCTTCAAGACGCCGAGGAGTTTAAAGCGTCTTTTGAAGCTTATTATCTTGAAAAATATCAGTCTTACTTCGATACCATCGAGCGTAATCCATTAACGGAAAAACAGCGATTAGCCTGTATTCGGCAAGAACAGAATCAATTGTTGCTTGCAGCCGCGGGAAGTGGAAAAACCAGTGTCATGGTGGCCCGTTCAGGGTATTTAGTTAAAGCGGGATATGCTTTGCCATCGCAAATACTCCTGCTCGCTTACGGCAACGATGCGGCAAAAGAAATGCAAGAGCGTCTATCTAAAACGTCATCAGCAGACGGTGTCAAGGCACAAACTTTTCACGGCTTAGGTTTGTCCATCCTCAGAAAAGTTGAAGGTGAAACGCCGAGATTAAGTGTGCTCGCCACAGACCTTAATGCATTTCATCAATTTGTGTACCGCACATTACTTACCTTGCTTGATGAAAATGCGTTTAAGCTTCAGTTTATGAAATTTGTTGAGCTGAATAGTGACTTTCTTAACCCAATTCAACAAGAACAATTTGCGGATCTAAAAGTGTTTTTAGGCACTCTCGCGGGTAAGCGGACCATTAAACTCCTAACTGACTTGTTACAGGCCTTTAAAGAATATCAAATCACGGAATCGTTGGATGCATTGCGCGTTAACCATTCGGATGAATTAGATGTCGTGCTCAAATTACTCTCTGAGTACACGATGCACTTAAAGTCTAGAAACGAAATTGATTTCTCAGACATGATTGCGAAAGCCATTGGCTACGTTCAAAAAGGGCAATTTGTTCCTTCGTGGACACACATTTTAGTCGATGAATTTCAAGATATTTCAAGAAGTCGCGCCAAGCTGCTGCAAGTCATTCAGCAACGTGGTCGACACGTTCAACTGTTTGCGGTTGGCGATGATTGGCAAGCAATATACCGTTTTAGCGGTTCGGACATTCGTTTAACCACTAATTTCTCAGCCTACTTCTCCCCATCGACAGTACAAGCGTTAGATAAAACCTTCCGATTCCATAAGAACTTACTATCAGTATCGAGTGATTTCATCTGCCGAAACCCGAATCAATGTGTTAAAGCGCTGAGTGCGTTCGACACATCACTGCATGCGCCATTTAGCTTAATCCCACAGGATCGTGAATTGAACGATTTGGCTGCATTGATCCACGCAACCCTTGAGCAAATAGCAAAAGACCAACCTAATACAGAAAACTCACTGCTTGTACTCGCGCGCTTTTCAAAAGATTTACCATCTCAGGAAATGCTGACAACACTGCGAGTACACTTTCCAAATACGTCTATCACCTCTATGACGGTTCACGCTGCAAAGGGTAAAGAGGCCGACTACACGATAGTGCTAGGGCTCCGAAATGGTTCTGATGGCTTTCCGAGTAGACGAAAATTACCCAGCTTGCTCGATAAACTATTACCACCGCAGGATCCATTTCTTGATGCTGAAGAACGGCGACTATTCTATGTGGCATTAACGCGTGCCAAAAAGCAGGTATTTCTTATTTACGATAAATCAAATCCAAGTGATTTTATCGCCGAATTGTCATAACTGGTACTCGACCTCGCGCTATACTTGCTGAGCGAGAGTGTGATTTCAGCTTATATGTGTGACCATTCTGATTTGATTGATATATCGAAAAGATAAAATATTTTTGTTGTACAGGGTGTCAAATTACTCAGATAATTCGCGTCTTTGCAAAAATTTATGCTAGATAAACTCAAATTTGTGCATTTAGTAGCTTGATTTTTAAAAAAAGCTACTTTCTTAATGCGAACAATAAGTTTATTCCAGTATACACATCAAATTTAAGTGAGCATGACATGCGTGGATGGATAATCTATAAAGATGTTGCCAATCTAATCAAACAAGAGACCTATGAAATTGATAGATTGATGCAAGTAGCCAAAGAAGAAAACATCGATCTGAAAGTCTATTCACCCGATCAATTTGATTTGATGGTTACCAGAGAAGACGAGAAGAGCGTACTTATCGATGGCACGCCAGTGGAGCTTCCTGATTTCGTATTACCTCGAATGGGGGCTGGAACAACATACTTTGCGCTAGCTATTATTCGTCATTTAGAACGATTAGGCGTGCATTGTTTTAACAGTTCGCATTCTATCGAAGTGGTAAAAGATAAGCTTTATGCACAGCAAATCCTTGCGCAGCAAAATTTGCCTACGCCAACGACGATGTTGGTCAAGTTTCCCGTGAACATTGATTTAGTTGAATCACAGATTGGCTTTCCTGTTGTGATTAAGACGTTGTCTGGTTCTCAGGGGAGTGGTGTGTTTTTATCAAAAACGCGCAGCGAATTTGATGATTTAATGCAACTCATTGAAGCGACTAACCCAAAAGCAAACATTATCTTACAGCAGTTTGTTAAATCCAGTCATGGGCGCGATTTACGTGTATTTACCATCGGAGGTCGTGCGGTGGCATGCATGGAAAGAAATTCAGGTGGCAAGAATTTCAAAGCCAATATTAGCGCTGGTGCACAGGGCTCACCACATCCAATCACGCCAGAAATAGAGTGGTTGGCAACACAAACTGCAAATATTCTGAATCTAGATGTGGCAGGTATAGACTTACTCTTTGATGATGAGCATTTCAAAATATGCGAAGCAAATTCAAGTCCGGGATTTGAAGGACTAGAAAACGCGCTTGATATTGATGTTGCGCGTGAAATCTTGCATTTTATCCGTATTCGCTTAGGGATATTCGACAAAACGAAAAACCTGAATACGGAAGGCAATAAAGCGGTTTAAAACCGCTTTATTTTTATAAGCTCTTAAACTGTTGCTTTACCTGGTAACCATCTTCCGTCACGATTTGTTCAAGTACTTCAATACGCTTTTTAAGCGCGATAATTTCATTCGAGAGTTGGGCATTGTCTTCCGCGTTCTTTGCTGAGTTTTTCTTATAGTCAAAATACCGAGTAAATATTTTGCTTATCACGCTAAAAACAATAGCAATGGTCGCGATTAGAAAAGCCATTGTTGTTGAAGCCATACGTTTCTCCTTCTGTTTTGAACAGTAGTATAGGTTGAAACGCTTTATAGAAATAGTGACAGAAGTCATTTGTTACAATTCGACTTCTTGGTGATTTTTAGGACCATTTATTTGCAAGGCAATTAACGCCTATGAATGCAGGTGCTATCAACAGTCAGGGCGATGAGAACAGCACTCAGGTTGCGCTATTCTCATAAAAACCGATTATTGAACTTCGTATGGAAGTGGGTCTTGAGCTTGATTAATCTCAAACGCCTCAAGGCGCTCTTGGCAGGCACCACATTTGCCACACGCTTTTTCGCGACCGTTATAACATGTCCATGTTTGACCGTAATCGAGACCCATTTTTAACCCATCAGCTAAGATTTCAATTTTGCTTTCATTTAGGTATGGACACACAATTTCGATTTCTTCGTAGTTTGCGATACGGCAAACGTCATCCATTTTTTTCACGAATTCAGGGCGACAATCAGGGTAAATAGCGTGGTCACCTGAGTGCGCACCGTAGTAAACTTTGTTCGCTTTTAACGAAACGGCGTACCCCACAGCAAGAGAAAGTAAGATCATGTTTCGGTTTGGAACAACCGTACTTTTCATGCTTTCTTCTTCGTAGTGGCCTTCAGGCACGTCGATATTATCTGTCAGTGACGAACCGCCAATTAGTTGATTAATAGCTGAAATATCAACGATTTTGTGATTAACACCTAGGTTTCGACAAACATCTTCCGCAACATTCAATTCTTTTACATGTCGCTGGCCATAATTAAACGACAGCGCGTAAACCTCGTATCCTTGCTGTACGGCTTTATTTAATACGGTGAATGAATCCATACCACCAGAATAGATTACGACAACTTTTTCACTCATAGATAAATGCCTCGATTTTGATAGAGGTTTAAGTCAGGGCGCGATATACTACACGGCCGCACGAGAAATGACAAATTTACCTGTGCACATTAAGAAACTGATTGAGTCGTAAAGAAGAGATTTGCTTTGTATAAAATTAACGAAATATTCGAAACTATCCAAGGAGAAGCGAGTTACACCGGCACGCCCTCTATTTTTGTTCGTCTACAAGGCTGTCCAGTTGGATGCGCGTGGTGTGATACGAAACAAACTTGGGAAGTGAATGACACGTATTTAGTTAGTCTTGAACAAACCGTAGAAAAAAAAGCAGATTCCGATCTTTGGGCGAATGCATCAGCGCTACAAATATTTGAGTTATTTCAACAACGTAATTACCAGGCAAAACACGTTGTAATCACAGGCGGGGAGCCGTGTATGTACGACTTAAATCCGCTATGTAATTTGCTACATGAACATGGCTATACCACTCAAATTGAAACAAGCGGCACATTTGAAATACTTGCCCCAGAGAAAACGTGGGTAACGGTATCACCGAAAATAAATATGCGTGGTGGGTACGAAGTACTCACTTCAGCTATGCAGCGAGCAAACGAAATTAAGCACCCAATTGCCATGAACAAGCACGTTGAAGAATTAGAGGCGTTATTTGAGCGTACAGCTACGCGTCCAGCGCTTGTATATCTGCAGCCCATTAGCCAAAAAGCTAAAGCAACAAAACTCGCGATTGAAGTATGTAAAGCGAAAAATTGGCGTCTTTCCGTGCAAGTACACAAGTATTTAGGTATCAATTAAAAAAGCCCGCATCTGCGGGCTTTTTACTGGTTTACGCTGACAAGAAATCAATCACGACTTGGTGATGGTCTTTTGTCTTGAACTTATCGAATACGTGTTTCACAAGGCCATCTTGACCGATTAGAAAGGAAATTCGGTGGATCCCATCGTATTCTTTACCCATAAATTTCTTTGGTCCCCATACACCGAATGCATCAGCAATTGCGTGGTCTTCATCTGAAAGAAGGGTGAAGTTTAGTTCTTTTTTATCTTCAAAGTTTTTTAGCTTTTTAACCGCATCGGGGCTAATACCAACCGCGATCGTGTTTAACTGTGCCAAAGCATCTTTCTGATCTCTTAAGTTTTCCGCCTGAACAGTACAACCTGGGGTAAGTGCTTTGGGGTAAAAATAGACGAGTACTTGTTGGTCTTTTAAAAGTTCAGCAAGGCTGACCTCATGACCGTTTTGATCTAGTAGTGTAAAAAGAGGGGCTTTGTCGCCCGCTTGAAGTCTATTCATTGGATATCCTTAGCGAATGCGTCTGAAAATATAATCTACGTTTAGCTTGCGAGAAAGATCTTCAAATTTCATTTTGAATTCGTCACTGTCGACTTCAACAGGAATATTTACTTCGATTTCACAACGCATCATTAATTGCTCGTTTTCTTCATACGTGTCCGATTTTAAAGAACAAATACTGATGTTTTGCTCGGCAAAAAATCCGGTGAATTTACTGAGTGTACCCGGTGTGTCCACACCGTGATATTCGAGCGTATAACCTGCACTATATTCTCCTGGAATATGCTGAGAAGTACGCTTCATCATCGTCAATAAACCCATTTCCATACCTTTTAGGGGCAGCAAATGCTCTACACGGCACAATGCCGCCATATCCCCAGATAAAAGCATGATAAAGGTGAATTCATTTCCCAAAATTGCAATGCGACTGTCAATGATGTTGCAGTGACAGTCACTCACTAATTTTGTTAATTCACTGACTATTCCAGGGCGATCCTCGCCAATTGCTGTCAAAACTAATTGTTGATTTGCAAAAGTTGCCATGAAAAATACCTAGTGTTGCGACAGAGCCTAGTTATAAATTGCTATTTTTACCACCCTCTAGATGGCAAGCGTCCGAGAATAACATAGATGCTTTCTTTATCGCCATCTCTAAACTTTGCCGCGTTAGAGCAAATTTTCTATTTACGGTCGTCATTGGCATAGTTACTTGTGTTTGTATGCGGCTGAAAGTAACATAAGGCTCAATTTTACTAATCGCCGTTGTAAATTGGCGAATACCGCAGGTTAGCGGTAAAAAATTTATCAAAGTAAATGAACCATTTCGGCATTACCCACTCATATACGAGAACGACAATAAAGGGTTTGCTAAGGAGAAATTTAGTGCAGTATTGGGTTAAAACGTCATTGGCTTGCGGTGTTCTATTAACACTATCTGGTTGTAGTATTTTTACCAATGACGCGCACCATCCTCGTAATTACCGAGCAAATGCGCCTGTCAAAGTTCCAAGTACATTAAAAGCTCCAGAAATCGATCCTGATTTTAAAATGGATATCGCTCAATATGAGAGCCAAGAAGAGCCCAAAGGGTTTCGTCCGCCACAGCAAGTATTAACTGTCGCGCAAGGCACATGGATAGAAGAGGGTGATAAAGTTTCTCGCGTTTATTTTGACAAAAATGATGGCATTAAAGATTTAGCGGATTCGATTTGGATGGCTACTCAAGGTGCGCTGAGTTCAAATAACGTCGCTGCAGAACGTTCAGATAAAGTGACAGGCACAATCGAAAGTGGCTGGTTCACGCTCATTAAGCCAAAAGATGGCTGGTTTTGGGAGGACGCTAAGTTACCTTCTCAGCAGCGCTTCAAATTTCACATCGAACAACAAGAGCACAAACGTACTGCGAGTTTAATTGTCGAATTAATTGACTACCGTAGTGATGATATTCCCTTAACTGACTTGTTGAAGCAACAACTTGAAGTGCGTGCGTTAAACGAAGTGGTTACAGAATACGATTACCAATATCGTCGTTTATTAGCGGAAATGAGACAAGCTGAAGGCCAGTTAGCCATTGAAATTGGGTCTGATGACGAAGGTAATGCGGCACTCGTTTTGTCTACGGCATTTGAACATGTTTTCGATAAAGTATCTGGATTACTGGAAGGACTAAGTTTCACTGTCGACAAAGTGAACGTTGATGAGTCAACGATTGCTGTGACCTACGAGAAGCCAGAAGACAGCATTTGGAATTCAATTTGGGGTGATTCTGTACCATCACTACCTCTGGAAAATGGCAAGTACACCATTAAGATTTCCTCCAATAAAGAAGGTGGAAGTGTGTTAACTTGGCAAAATGGAAATGACCAAGTACTCGATGCTCAAGCAATTCAGGCGCTGCAACAAGGCCTTCTAAATGCTGTGCGTCAAAAGGACGTAAGACTCTAAAATAATTAGAAATATAGGGTAGAGAAAAGAGCGTAAGCTCTTTTCTTCGTTTTACTTAAGTGGAAAATTTTATGGCTATCAGTCGCACCTCGCCAGACTTCTGGCGTACGCTGTTTGCGTTCACCGTCCCCTCATTGATTGGGGTTTTCTTGTTTATGACTCCAGTGCCAGTTGGCGATGTAGTTACTATTCCAATTGCTGTAATGGCAAAAAATGTTCAACAATTTGTTGCTCCTTTTATTCATCCTCTGATCGTCGCTATCGTTTGTATAACGGGGCTTATGAGCATTGCGGTATCGGTTTTTAATGTAAAACTGTTTCGTAATGTACATATCATCCAGCATCTGTTCAAAGTGAGCCCTGTTTGGCTGGTGACTCGCTTGGCTGGCATGGTGTTTATTCTGATGACCTATTTTAAAGTCGGTCCACATGCTATTCATTCAGACAATACTGGGACGTTAGTGCTACATGATCTGCTACCGGTGCTCTTTTCAGTATTTATTTTGGCAGGTTTATTGTTACCTTTGCTGCTTAACTTCGGTTTGCTCGAACTCGTTGGTACGCTCTTTACTAAAGTGATGCGTCCATTATTTGGCGTACCAGGTCGCAGTGCGGTGAACTGTGTTGCCTCCTGGCTAGGTGATGGGAGTGTAGGTATTTTGATGACTGCGCGCCAATATGAAGAAAAATTTTACACTGAGCGCGAAGCGGCGATTATAGGTACAACGTTTTCAGCGGTGTCTATCACATTCTGTCTAGTGGTAATAGGGCAGGTAAAGTTAGAATACTTATTTGCGCCATTTTATCTAACCGTCTGTTTAGCCGGTTTTGTTGCTGCGTTTATTGTTCCACGTCTTCCACCTCTTCGCTTCAAAAAGCAAGTTTACATTGATGGTTCGCCCGCAGATGAAAACGCAGAAGCGGTGCCTGAGGGTAAAACCTTGTTTAAACACGCGCTAGATGTCGCGTTATTGAAAGCACAAAAAGCTCCCGGCGTGAAAGGTACGTTGCAAGAAGGTACTCATAACGCTTTAGATATGGTTTTTGCTGTATTGCCTGTAGTTATGGCGGTAGGTACAACCGCACTCATCATCGCTGAATACACACCGATTTTCCAATACTTGGGCAAGCCGTTTATTCCATTCTTAGAATTGCTGCAAATTCCTGAAGCAGAGAAAGCGGCGGAAACCATCGTTGTTGGTTTTGCAGACATGTTTATTCCATCGATACTTGCTGCGAGCAGCATTGAAAGTGATGTCACACGATTTATCGTAGCTGCGATGAGTGTAACGCAGTTGATTTACATGTCAGAAGTGGGCGCGTTACTGCTTGGCAGTAAAATCCCAGTGAATCTTTGGGAGTTATTCCTCATCTTCATTTTACGTACCATTGTTACGTTACCCGTCATTACCTTAATGGCGCATTGGCTTGTCGCATAAAATTTGAAAAAGCCTCGTTTTAAACGGGGCTTTTTTTGTATGCACAGGGCGTCAGAAATTGTTATTTGATAGGAACGACCTTGCTAGCCCGTTGATAAGTAATTGATAAGCCGCTCCATGCGGGAAGCTCCCATCGTTTTGGAGCTTCCTTTCTGCTACCGCTTTCATATTCAATCGTCACCTTTTTGCCTTGTAGAGCATAGCGAACATTCAGGTTTTGGTTTGCAAGCACTAACTTAAGTGGAAATTTTTCTTTTAGAGACTCTATTTCCCAAGCTTCGATGCCATCATATTGAAAATCCGCTTCGGTCACGAGTTCAAGGTCGTCGAAAGACGCTATACCTAACTTAGTGACTTGTTGAGTTAGGTAATCGATAGGTTCAGGTACTTGATTCGGATCTTTTTTCAATTGATTTGAAATTTGATGATAGTGGATGTCCATCTTCACTTGTTCAAAGAGGCGAGGCATTAGCAATTGCAGCTCAAAAGCTTTGGCTAAAACTCTGGGCAATTCTTCAGTCGAAGGTGCGCGGTGATACTGTGCAAGCACGACATCGGCATAACGTTTTTCAATGGTAACACTTAACTGACCGTCGATGAATTGAACACTGACTATCGATTCTTGAGTAGGAATGAATTCAGATATGCGATTCACAACAATGGGACTGGCAATTGTCGCCAATGTAATGGCGTTTTTTGTGCCTCGACCTGCAAGCGTAAAAGTACTCATGACAAGAAGACTTTGAGCAGTGGTTTGCACGCAGGATTGCTTTGCCAAACTGACTTCAATCTTACCGTTGGCAAATGTGTCTCGGCGGTTATTTCGTTTAATGAATAATCGTTCAGGTTGGGCCTGAATAATGGCAGTCAATAATGCACTTTTATCATAACTAGACGCTTTTGACAGTTCAGGCAACGAGAAGTGTGCTCTGAGCATTTCACTATACTGCCTAGCTTCTTTTATCGCTTCTGCGTCAACAGCCATATCAGGGATGAGTCCTCGCAGAACCGCAATAGATAACGTAATGTCGCAGGCGTCCGGAAACTGCTTATTCAATGCGTTAATTGCATCCACGCTTGTCGGTAACGTATACACGGTTGCTGGAACTGCAATAACCGACACTAAATCAATAATGGCCTGTCTGAGCGTTGAAGAGGGCATGGAAATAATAAGCTGCCCAAGCTCGACGTCTAAAGGAAGTGGATAGAGACTTTTTCCGAGCTCAGTTGCCTGACCAGAACTCGATGCTATGGCACCTAAGTTTTGTAATGTATTTATCGCCAGTTGTTTTGCACTCTCGGGTAAAGGCTCAAAAAACGGTAAACCATCAACACCGTCGTCCAAACAGGCCGCGGCGAGTACTAATTCAGTGAGTGATTCACGATGGATTTCAGGGGGTGTTTTTTCGATGAGCGGCGCATGTTGCCCATAAAGCCGAATACACAATCCAGATTGGGTACGGCCGGCTCGGCCTTTTCGCTGTTTTGCGGAATCTCTCGCGATTGCTTCAAGCCCTAATACGGTGCGCCCTTGCCGAAGATGAGTTCGTCGTTCAAGCCCACTGTCAATTACGCACGTGACGTTGGGGATGGTCAGAGAGGTTTCCGCAACATTAGTCGCGAGTATTATGCGTCGATGAGTTTGGACTTTTAGGGCATTTTCTTGGAATCGCTTATCACAGCCACTGAAGAGAGGGATCACCTCGGTGTTAAGTGATGAAAGTGCCGTTTTAACGAACTGGATTTCACCCTTTCCAGGTAAAAACACCAAGATATCTCCAGTTGTGTCTTCAAGTGCAATTTCACACGCCTGTTTTGCTCGCTCAGCCAAATACTCTTTAGTTGGCATTGCACGCATGTCGCTTGCTATGAAGTGTTCCTCAACAGGGAAGAGCGAACCCTCAGAATTTAGCAGGGTGGCGTTTAGTTTCTGTGCAAATAATTCACCTTGCAATGTCGCGGAGGTTAATACAAGACGGTGCTGAGCACGTTTTTGCAATATAGCGAGGAGTAAGTCCATGTCCCAGCGACGCTCATGAAATTCATCCAAAATCACCGTTGTATATTTCTCTAGCCTATCTTCGAAATACCAGCGTAATGCGACACCGGGCGTGGCAAAAACAATATTGCAGTTTTCTTCTATCGCCTGCTCAAATCGAATGGCATAGCCAATGTGATGACCTAGAGGTGTCCCTGATTGTTCTGCTAAATATTCAGCCAATGCGGTGCAGGCAATACGACGAGGTTGGACAACAAGGACTGAGCCCTTAGATCTCGCCCAAATTGGCAATCGAGTTGATTTACCTGAACCGGTTGCCGCGCTGACGACTACATTGCCTTGCTCAAGCGCGTTTAAAAAAGGGGTTTTTAATGTGTCTATGGGTAACTGCATTTTCAGACGATACAATTCTTTTTCACTGATCCTAACAAAGAATCCTTGAAAACCAAGAAAAGGATAACCATTAATGACAATATCATGGCCTTGGCGAAAAAGTGCACTCTTGGCTGGATGTTAAAATTGAACACAGCAGAGAGTTTAATCATGGTCAATGTCATTCTGATCTTCTTATTAATTCTATTTGTCGTCGCCTATTGGCGAATTAACGACATTCAACGTTTTTTTTGGCAGCATAAATATCAGCAACACCGTCTGTCTACCCAAGATAAAGAAATTCTGCGTCGATATATGCCTATTTACCGTCAACTTTCCAAGGAAGAACAGTCTCGATTGGAATCACATATCGTCTGGTTTCTTGGTGAAAAACGGATATTGGGTAGGGATGGTCTGACGGTTAACCGTCCGATGGGGTTAATTGTGGCAGCTGATGCGTGCTTACTTGTGATAAATCAGTCTTGGCCTTTATACCCAAATGTTAAAGAAGTCTTACTTTATCCGAGCAGTTACTACGTTCCGGAAAGTAGTCGTGATGGTGCCGGTTTAGTGAGTTATCACACGACCATTCGACAAGGAGAATCTTGGCCTGGAGGAACGCTCGTTCTAAGCTGGCATGATGTGCTTGAAGGTAATCGCCTTCCGCAAGATGGTCACAACTTGGTATTTCACGAATTTGCGCATCAATTAGATCAGCAAACGGGACAGACGAATGGTACGCCTCTGTTACCAAAAAGCATTACTTACGGTCGATGGGGAACAGTGTTTACACGTGCTTATCAACGCTTGAAAACACAGATTGCGTATCATATGCCACATACTTTCCACCCCTATGGCGCGACGAATGAGGCAGAATTTTTCGCCGTTGCAACAGAAACCTTTATTGAGAAACCAAGACAGTTTAAGCATGAAGAGCCTGAACTTTATCATCTCATGGTTGAATATTTCCGCTTTGACCCAGAAAACTGGCATCCAACAGCAACCTTTTAGACCCTGTTAAACGGGTATCCGTAGCATTTTTCTAGTTATTCTTCGCCTAATTTGCTTTTATAGGGAAAAGCACACTTGAAAGGTAAGAAGAATGAAAAAAATGCTGCATACCGTTGTTGCAACAAGTATTGCCCTTGCGCTCAGTTCTTTTAGTTATGCAAAAGAGGACGCAGAGAAGTGGCAAGTTGACTCGCCGAAAGGTGATTTTCACGACGCGAAAATCAACGTGAGTCAAGGAACGTGGATGAACGTGGATTTAAGTCCAGATGGAAAAACAATCGCGTTTGATTTACTTGGTGATATTTATATCATGCCAATCAGTGGCGGGAAGGCTACATTGCTGACCTCAGACATTGGCTGGCAAATGCAGCCAAAATTCAGCCCAGATGGTAAAACCATCGCATTTACCTCAGATCAAGGTGGTGGCGATAATATCTGGGTAATGGATGTAGATGGTTCAAATCAACGCCCCGTTACAAAGGAAACTTTCCGTCTTTTGAATAGCCCATCGTGGAGTCCAGATGGTGAGTTTATTGTTGCACGTAAACATTATACGGCGACCCGCTCATTAGGAGCTGGCGAAGTTTGGATGTATCACAAGTCTGGTGGCAGTGGTGTTCAACTTACAAAACGACCGAATGATCAAAAGGATTTAGGTGAACCCGTATTTTCACCTGATGGACGTTATGTCTATTTCTCTCAAGACGATACACCAGGAAAAACATTCCACTATTCCAAAGACTCTACGGCTGGTATCTACAAAATTAAGCGCCTTGACCGAGAAACGGGTGAAATTGAAACGATATTATCCGGTCCGGGTGGTGCTATCAGACCAACACCCTCACCGGATGGAAAATCGCTGGTTTACATAAAGCGTGATGATTTCCAGTCTACATTGTATTTGTATGATCTGCATTCGGGTAAAGAAACAAAACTTTATGACAAACTCGATCGAGACATGCAAGAAACCTGGGCAATTCATGGCGTCTACCCGACAATTGCGTGGAGTCAGGATAATAAAAAGCTTGTTTTTTGGGCGGGCGGCAAGATCCACACGCTAAGTGTTGAAGACAAAAAAGTCGATACCATCGAGTTTAATGTTGAAACGACAAAGAAAGTACAAAAAGCACTGCGATTTGCCCAAAATATCGATACAGCTGATTTCGATGTAAAAATGCTGCGCAACGTACAAATTGCGCCAGATGGTAAAACGGCGGTGTTTGAAGCGTTGGGTTACTTATATGTACGTGACTTAAAATCTGGGAAAGCAAATCGGTTGACTAAGCAAAGCGAACATTTTGAATTGTTCCCTCAGTTTTCTCGTGATGGTAAAAAGATTGTCTATGTAACTTGGGATGATAAAAACCAAGGGACTGTTCGCGTTATCTCTGCAAAAGGTGGCAAAAGTACCGTGTTGACCAGAGAACCTGGTAAATACGTTGAAACCACCTTTAGCCCAGATGGCAATAGCGTGGTTTACCGTAAAGTAAGAGGCTCTTCTATTTTGCCAAAAGATTGGTCATTGCATGAAGGGATCTATCAAGTGTCTATCAAAGGAGGGGAATCTACTCTTGTCACCAAAGAGGGCGTTCAGCCTCAATTTGGTGCTAGCAATGATAAATTATACTTGATGGACAGTTCACCCACGCCCCAATTAAACGTGGTTGATTTAAAAGAAAAAACAACACATACGCTGTATAAATCTAAACATGCAACGGAATTTAGGGTTTCTCCAGATGGTAAGTACCTTGCGTTTGCAGAACGATTTAAAGTCTTTGTAACGCCATTGGTTGAGCGTGGTAGTCCCATTGAAATTGGTCCTGATGACAAGCAAATTCCTGTCGAGCAACTCTCTGTTCGAGCAGGAGAGAGCCTGAGCTGGACTGCTTCATCGAATCAACTCTACTGGACGTTAGGACCGGAACTGTATCATGCTGATTTGAAAAATATCTTTGATATTAAAGCCGACGACAAAACCGACTTTAAAGTAGCCAACGGAACGAACATTGGGTTCAAGCAGAAGATGGATGAACCCAAAGGAATGATTGCGTTGGTTGGCGCGAAAATCATCACGATGAACGGTGAGGAAGTCATCGAACAAGGTGTCATTATAACCGATGGAAAGCACATCAAGTCGGTTGGAAGTGTGACTGACGTTAACATACCAAAAGACGCCAAAGTCATTGATGTTAAGGGTAAAACAATTATGCCTGGTATTGTTGATGCGCATGCTCACGGTGACCAAGGCAGTGATGAAATCATCCCCGAGCAAAATTGGAAAAACTTGGCTGGACTTGCGCTTGGTGTGACGACGATACACGACCCATCAAACGACACAAGTGAAGTCTTTACCGCAAGTGAAATGCAAAAATCAGGGTCGATTGTTGGGCCTCGAATTTTTTCGACAGGGACCATTTTGTACGGCGCGAATTTAGCCGGGTATACTTCTCAAGTTGATTCACTTGAAGACGCGATGTTCCACATTGAACGTTTACAAAAAGTCGGTGCATTTAGTGTAAAATCATACAATCAACCGCGCCGTGAACAACGCCAGCAGATCGTTGAAGCTGGCCGCGAACTTGGCATGATGGTTGTACCGGAAGGAGGTTCTCTTCTTCAGCACAATTTAACCATGATTGTTGATGGCCATACGGGAATTGAACACTCCATTCCACCGGCAAAAATTTATGATGATATTCGTCAGTTGTGGTCTCAATCCGATGTAGGTTATACACCAACGCTTGGTGTCGCTTATGGGGGTATTTGGGGTGAAAACTATTGGTACGACAAAACGGATGTTTGGAATCATCCGCGCTTAAGTAAATTTGTGCCAAAAAGCCAGTTGTTACCAAGATCTATGCGTCGAGTTAAAGCGCCTGAACACCACTACAATCACTTTAACAGTGCGCGCATTGCGGCAGAGCTCCAAGATTTAGGTGTAACAGTGAATTTAGGTGCACATGGTCAGCGTGAAGGGTTAGCGGCACATTGGGAAATCTGGATGTTCGCACAAGGCGGTATGACACCGCTTGAAGCAATCCGAGCAGCGACGATTGACCCCGCAAAATATATCGGACTTGATAAGCACATTGGGTCGCTTGAGGCTGGAAAGCTGGCAGATTTGATTGTTATTGATGGTGATCCTCTGTCCAATATTCGAGATACGGACAAAGTCGAGTATACCATGCTAAATGGACGCTTGTTTGATGCCGCAACAATGAATGAAGTCGGCAAACCAGTGCGCGAAAAATTGTATTTCGAGACGGAATAAACCAGTCAGTTTGATGATTTAAATGAAAGAATAGGGTGGTTGAAAACACGCTATTCTTTTATGACATGTCGTTCAGACATTAAAAAAGCCGCGATTAAAGCGGCTTTTTTAATGAGATTACTATCTTATACAACACCACGTGGCAAACGACAATCGTGGTCTTTACGAGCAAGGATAGCAATCCATAACTCTTCAGCTTTATCGCCATCTTCGTTTGCTTTAATTACGGTGAAAGAACCTTTTTTAGCTGGTTTAGCTTCTGCTTTTTTCGTTGTTTTCGTTTTCTTAGCAGGGGCAGCTTTCTTTTCTGCAGCAGGTGCTGAACCAGAAGTTAATTCTTCAGTAAGAGCCGCAACTTCAGCTAAACGAATATTTTTGCCACCATCAACACTGAACCAGCCTGACTTAGCAACGATATCTGGCTTTTTGCCGTTTTTTGCTTCATAAGCCGCTTCGAAAGCGCTCAACACTTCAGTTTTGTCTAGTTTACTCATGCTAGTTCCTAGTCTTCTGTACGCGAAATCGCGGGATTGAGAATAAACACTATTTATACCTAGTTTTACACCAATTTTCAATTTTTTGCGTAATATTACTCAATTAGCGTAGAAAATGGTTCGTAAAACGTCGAGTTTTACACAATATTACATCGCTTCCGGATCCACAAATCGAACGATTCCGAGCCATGTAAGTCCTATCCACTCATGAATGTGCGTTGTAACAATCTTCAGCACTTCCGCATTGGCGATGAACATTTTGTAGTCAGCCCACATAGATAGGCTGGCGAATTCGGTAGGGGCGGCGATCGTTTCCACGCCTTGTTTAGCAAATAAGTCTTGTGCTCTTTTCATATGACTTACGCTTGTTACAAGCACAACATGGCGGTCAACGAGTTTCGGCGCCAATAGTTTTGCTTCTTCGGCTGTATCTTTGGCCAATGGGTTTTGCGAAATACGTGATTTCGATACACCCATTGATACAGCAACCTTGGTCATCAAACTACTGTTTGTCACTTTTCCAATACCGGCACCACTGACTATCAGCTTCGCATCAGGGTAAAGATTTAAGATGCGGATCCCTTCAACGATTCGACTTAATGCACAGCCACCCAATTGGCTATTTGGCGGTACTTTAGGATTTGAACGGACATCACAACCAAGGACGACGATTTGATCGATCTCAGGGTGCTTTTTATTGTTGAAAGCAACATAGTGTCCTTCAAGCGGTGCCACTATAAATTGGGCAAACCAAGGTGAGCTAATCAACCAAAGTGAAATCACGCATAAGAGTGACATAGACCAAAGCACTTTTCGCGTTTTGTTGCTCAACAACAGCAATATGAACAGGGTGATGAGTAAAAAGGGCAGCGGCATAAGCGAGCTGCCAATGATTTTCTTTAATTCAAACATAGACGTCTAGTTACAAGTATCCTTTGATTGAAGAGTCTAACGTTTTGAGTCTTTATCTGCTATTGGTTTGTTTGCAAGTGGTTAAAAAATGACGATAAACAGGGTTATCTTTCATTGACTTTTTCATTGCAAGATACATTGGACGAGAAAGACCTAGCGCGCCAAGAGGAATTGATTTAATTAACCCTTGGCTTTCATAGGGGGTGACTAACCAATCTGGTAAAGCAGCAACACCCATACCTGCACTGACCAATTGGAATATAAGTAGACCTTGGTCAACCGTTTTCAACGTTCCATCAAAACGCGCATTCTGAATGAAATGTTTAAAAATATCTTGGCGCTCTCTTGGGATCGGGTATGAAATAATGGTTTCATCTTTCAAGTCCAAGGCCGTAACGTACGCTTTCTTCGCTAACTCATGGTCCGGCGCTACAATCAATTTGAGTTTGAAATCAAATAAATGAGCATATTCTAGATGCTCCGGTTCGCGCATGTCAGAGGTTAAGACTAAATCAAGTTCATCGTTCATGAGCTCTGGTATAGCGTCATAGCTGAAGCCTCGCTCATAATCGACTTTAATATCAGGCCAAAAATTATTGAACTCGCGAATGGTGGGCAATAGCCAGTGGAAACAGGCGTGGCACTCCACACTTAATCTCAATTGAGAAATTGGTTGATTGAGACTTTCTTTCAAGCGACATTTGGTTGCCTCTATCTTTGGCAAAATCTCATTCGCTAGCTCAAGTAAAAGCATACCCTGCGGCGTAAATCGGACTGGCTGAGTTTTCCGTTCGAACAGTTGGCAGTCCAACTTGTTTTCGAGGTCTTTTATTTGATGAGAGAGGGCGGATTGCGTTAAGTACAATTCGCGCGCGGTGTTAACCAAAGAACCCGTTTCTTTGAGTGTTGAAATTGTCTTAAGGTGCTTTACATCAATCATCTTTAATAAATCTCATAAAAATAGTGAGCTCAGCTCAGGTTAAACACAGTCTACGCGCTTAAAACTTACGTTTCAATGTCTAGACGTCTAAAAAAAGAGGCTAAATTTACCTTGTTTTCACATTTCTACTATAACATCAATAATGACAGCGTTGTCATTAAATATTTTAATTTTTTTGTAATTTACCCAAATTAGTTTTATTCAAGTTGTTACTGAGAAAGCATCAATTGTTGAATTCAATCAATAGTCGTATTTTTTGGACGTCTAAACATCTAAAAAGGAGCATTGACATGGCATTGATTCACAATTTGGGCTTTCCTCGAATTGGTAAACGGAGAGAATTGAAGTTTGCAATTGAGGCGTATTGGGAAGGAAAAATCTCTCAGCAAGCGTTGCTGGCAAAAGGGTGTGAAATCCGTAAAGAAAATTGGGCGTTGCAAGCACACAGTGGTATAGAACTATTACCTGTTGGTGATTTTGCATGGTATGACCATGTTTTAAATACGTCGTTAATGTTAGGTGTTATTCCTAGTCGACATAGGCAAGGAGTCGATGACGTAGATATCGATACACTATTTAGGATTGGACGAGGTCAAGCGCCTACGGGATGTGCTTGCACAGCAAGTGAAATGACGAAATGGTTTAACACAAATTACCACTATATTGTGCCTGAGTTAGAGGAGCCGCAACGTTTTTCACCTGCCTGGACAGAGCTTTTTGAACACGTCCGGGAAGCGCAAGCGCTAGGGCATCAAATTAAGCCTGTACTTCTGGGGCCCGTGACCTTTTTGTATCTTGCAAAATGTGCTAATGCTGAGTTTGATAAACTAAAACATTTAGACGCTATTCTTGCCATTTACCAATTGGTTTTATCCAAGCTTACAGAGCAAGGAGTTGAATGGGTGCAAATTGATGAGCCGATATTAGCGTTGGAGCTTAGTGAAGATTATCGGCAAGCGTTGAAAAATAGTTTTAATGCGTTGGGAAAGTTGAATATAAAGCTTCTTCTTGCAACGTATTTTGATAACGTGTCAGCGTATTTTGAAGACATTAGATCGTACCCTGTTCAAGGTGTGCATTTTGACCTTGTAAATAGCGACGTAGACGCCAATGGGCTGCACGCGCTCATTCGTGAAGATCAGGTACTGTCGCTTGGTGTGATAAATGGGCGAAATGTATGGCGTGCCGATTTAGAAGTGGTGTATGAGCAAGTAGCTGAAGTCGCACGACTTAGAGGAGACAATCTGTGGTTAGCGCCATCGTGTTCTTTACTCCATTCGCCTGTCGACTTAGATCAAGAAGAAACGCTGAGTGAGGACATTAAGTCTTGGCTCGCCTTTGCGAAACAAAAAGGACAAGAACTCGCGTTACTAAAAGAGGCACTTTTATCTGGGGACAAAACCACTCTCAAGGCGTATTCATCACCGGTGAAAGAGAGAGCAACGTCGAATGCAGTTAATAATGCAGAGGTTCAGGCAAGAGTGGCGGCCTTAACGGTTGACGACGGAAGACGTTTATCGCCATTTGAGCAACGGATCGTCAAACAAAACAAGCATTTACGCTTACCACTATTGCCAACTACTACAATTGGTTCGTTTCCCCAAACGTTATCGATACGACAGGCTCGTCGCGATCTTAAAGCTGGGCGTTTGGATGATATTGAATATCGAACACAAATGGAGGCGGAGATCCGTTATGTCGTAGAAGAGCAGGAGGCACTTGATATTGACGTTTTAGTTCATGGCGAAGCTGAGCGTAACGACATGGTTGAATACTTTGGCGAACAACTTGATGGCTTTGCATTTACGCAGTTTGGCTGGGTGCAAAGCTATGGATCTCGATGTGTAAAACCGCCAATTATTTGGGGCGATGTGTCTAGACCAAATCCAATGACGATTGGATGGACAACCTACGCTCAGTCGCTTACCGCTAAGAAAATGAAAGGCATGCTGACAGGACCTGTGACCATTTTATTCTGGTCATTTGCCCGAGAAGACCTAGATAAATCTACGATAGCGAAGCAAATTGGTTTGGCGATAAGAGAGGAAGTGTTGGATTTGGAAAATGCGGGTATTGATATTATCCAAATTGATGAACCTGCATTTCGAGAAGGTATGCCACTAAAACGATCACAATGGTCACATTATTTAGACTGGGCTGCATATGCTTTTAGAGTAAGTGCGAGTGGGGTTAAAGACCAAACTCAAATCCATACCCATATGTGCTATGCGGAATTTAATGACGTTATAGAAGCAATTGCTGATATGGACGCGGATGTGATTACTATAGAGACATCTCGTTCAAATATGGAGTTACTTAGCGCATTTGAATCATTTGACTATCCAAACGACATTGGTCCCGGTGTTTATGACATTCATTCTCCCAATATTCCAGAAGTTGAATGGATTAAATCACTACTGAAAAAAGCGGCTCAAAAAATACCTGTAGAGCGTTTATGGGTGAATCCGGATTGCGGTTTAAAAACGCGAGCGTGGCACGAAACCCGCGAAGCTCTCAGGAATATGGTTAACGCAGCGAAGGCATTGCGCGAGGAGTTTAGTAAGACGCCACGTTAGCAAAGCGCATAAGACGTTGTGAACAGCCACACTGCACGAATGGGGACAGTGTGACAAGTAGCCTAGTATTGCGAGCTTGGAACAAATACTAAAGGTGTGCCTCTTCTTGATGTTCGTACTCTTGATAAAAACGATACGCGTCTTCTTTTGGTAGCGGCTTTGAGACGAGGTAACCTTGACCAAATTGGCAGCCTTTACGCTTTAACAGCGCCCACTGTTTCGGATTTTCGATACCTTCCGCTACCACGTCTAAATCAAGTGATCGTGCAAGCGATAGAATCGCATCGACCAACGGATTTGCTCGATTGGTTAATTGGTCGACAAAGCTCTTATCGATTTTAATAACGTGGATCGGTAACTGGTGTAAATACCCAAGCGCTGAATAACCTGTACCAAAATCGTCGAGGTAAAGCTTCACCCCCATAGGTTCTAAACCTTTGATAATTTTCGTGGCTAAACTCAGGTTTTCAATAAGGCCAGACTCGGTGATCTCTAAACTAAGGCTGCCCGCTTTCAAGTCGTAATCTTCGTAAAGTTGGTGAATGTATTTTACAAAGTCGAGACTGGCAAAGTGACGAGATGAGACATTTACCGTTACTCGAGTCAGCATGCCTTCACATTGCCATGCGTAAAGCTGCTTGGCGGCTAGGCGCAAAAGATGCAAATCAAGCTCCATGATCTGACCAGTTTGTTCTGCCACAGGAATAAATTCCATCGGTGACACAAGTCCATTTCTTGGATGATGCCAACGTACGAGGGCTTCAAAACTCATTACTTTAGGATTGTTGAGGCTGAAAATTGGTTGGTAATATAATTCAAACTCTTGATTTTTAATGCCTGTTTGAAGGTCATTTTCAATGTCCGCTTGACGTTTGAGCTTCTTACGCATGGCGTTATTGAAGTAACGAATTTGGCCTCGACCACTACTTTTTGCTTCGTACATTGCAGCGTCAGCTTGTTGCAGTAACTCGAGGGCTTTGTCATCGACATTATTCGTAAACGCAACACCAATGCTCGTGGACGCCTGCAACACATGACTCTCAATTTGTATTGGTTTAGAAAGCGCCAATATTATCCGTTCAATCGCGATGGCCACTTGTTGTTTACTGTTTACGTTTTCCATAAAAATCGCAAATTCATCACCACCAAGGCGCGCAAAGGTATCGGTTTTACGAATGCACGACTTAATTAAGCCACATATCGCGACTAAAAAACGATCGCCGACATCATGACCCAAAGAGTCATTGATACTCTTAAAGCGATCAAAATCCAGATAAAGTAATGCATGAAGTTGCTCAGATGCTTTCCTGTCGAGACATAAAATAGCGTGTTTCATGTGCTCGATTAGTAGATAACGATTGGCAAGCCCGGTGAGTTCATCATGCAATGCTCGATGCTCCAAAGCGCGTCTAGAGAGCTGACGGTCAATTGCCATCGCGACTTGTCGGCTGATGTAGGTCAGTATGCTTTGATGATGTTCGTCATAGGTCGATTCACTGTGATAACTCTGTATAACGATGACACCTTTAACATTATCATTAACCTGAAAAGGGACACCAAGCCACGACTTGGGCGCTCGTCCAACGAGTGTAAAGTCACCAGCTTCGATGTGTGCATGAAATTGTGCCTCGCTGCAAAGCAGGGATTGCCCCTTTGTTAACAAATAATACGACGCTGTGTTTTTTAGTTGATCCTTAGACACTCGGTGATGTGCGTCGCATTTGATGCCAGCTTCGACAAGAAAATCGATTTCTAAGGCATCTTGCGTGGTGTCGTATAGGCCGATAAAAAAGTTATCGGCGGGCAGTAACGCGCTTATTACTTGATAAATATCATCATAGAATTGGTCGAGCTTACGCGAGCCATAGGTAACATTGGCAATTTTCAATAGAGACTGTTCTATTAATTGCGCTTCGTTTAGCTGCTTTACCGTTGCTTGAAGGTTTGCAAAGGTACGCAGTTGATAGATTTTAGCGCTGAGTAAGTGCGCGACGGTCGATAAAATTTGAATGTGTGCTTCGGTAAAATAGTCTCGCTCAGGGTGTTCGCAATCGATTACTCCTAGGGTTTCTGATTCGTAAACGAGAGGGACACATAGTTCCCGAAAGCGCCGGGCGAGAATCTGCGACATAGCGGGCTTCTTGAGACACATCACCGCTGACAAAAGGTTGTTGGCTAGTCGCAACAAACCCTGTTATCCCTTCAGAAATTGGGATTTGAGTCACTTCGATTTGATAGGGTGTATCGCTAAGTGCACGTGTCGCATCGTTATCGCTTAAATGCATCGATGTGTCGTTTGGCATGGTATATCCAACGCCCATCGACGCGACTTCCTGCAGCATAGAGCCCGATTTATCGGTTAAGTAAATAACGCAGTCAACGAAACCGAGTTTGCTAACGACTTCGCGTGTAACGTAATCAAAGAGTTCATCCAGTTGCGTGATGTGCAATAAACTCGATGAAAACTGATTGATGATAGCAAGCTGTTCCGTTTTCGATTCTAGTTTTATTTTTTTTTCAGAAAACATAACAACACCGAAGATAGAGTGAGACGATAAGTTAACTTACTTGTCACTAAAATGACAAATATTCTCTAGTTTTCCACGTAAAAAAATGTGTAAATTTCATGCTAGCGTTGTCATTTCCCCGTGTTGGGCTTTACACCTCAGTGGCAACTGCCTATGATCGTGCAAACTCACCGTTGGAAAAAGGCAATGACGAATAAAACAGAGCGAATTACGATTACCAGACCGGATGATTGGCATATTCACTTGCGCGATGGCGCGGTGTTAAAAGACACAGTACGAGATGCCGGTCGTTATATGGGCCGTGCGATTATCATGCCCAATCTTGTCCCTCCAGCAACAGATACTGCTACGGCGTTGGCGTACCGTGAACGTATTATAGCCGCGAGAGAAACCGGTTCATTTGACCCTCTCATGGTACTTTATCTAACGGACAAAACATCTCCAGAAGAAATTAAAAAAGCGAAAGCAACTGGACATATCGTCGCTGCCAAATTGTATCCAGCAGGTGCAACAACCAATTCAGATTCTGGCGTTACTGATATTGAAAACATTTATCCTGTTTTGGAAGCGATGCAAGAAGTAGGCATGCTACTTTTAGTGCATGGCGAAGTAACGGATTCCAGCATAGACATTTTTGATAGAGAAAAAGTGTTTTTGGAAACGAAATTGGCAAAAGTAGTCCATGCATTCCCTACTTTAAAGATTGTATTGGAACACATCACAACCAAAGATGCCGTCGAGTTTGTCGAAGCTGCGTCAGATAACGTGGCGGCTACAATTACGGCACACCACCTGTTGTACAATCGAAACCATATGTTGGCTGGTGGCATTCGCCCACACTTTTATTGTTTACCGATTTTAAAACGCAATCTTCATCAGCAAGCGCTTATTGCAGCGGCGACAAGCGGTAATAAAAAGTTTTTCTTGGGTACCGATTCGGCTCCGCATGCTAAAGATAAGAAAGAAGCGGCATGTGGTTGCGCAGGCGCTTATACAGCTCATGCGGCTATCGAACTGTATGCTGAAGCGTTTGAGGAAGCAAACGCGTTAGACAAGCTTGAAGGGTTTGCTAGTTTCTTCGGTCCGGATTTCTATGGTTTACCAAGAAATTCAGATTTTATCACGTTGGAACGTGAGAGCTGGGATGTACCAGAGTCTTATCCTCTGGGGGATAGCAATGTCGTACCGATTAAAGCCGGTGACCAAATACATTGGACGGTAAAATAGAATAAAAGCACCTTCGGGTGCTTTATTTTTTTATAATTAGGAAAGGCATTTGAATTCTGGTTCACGTCACATTTGGTATGGAAACAATAATCACATTTTCTCAATGAATGTGACTTTTATGCGTTAATATTACATACGGGAAATCTTACGGTGTTTAGAAATTCAGTATCCTCACTTTGACAATCGAGAAATATGAAATACATTCATTTTTAAAATTGATTCTCTATTAATTTACCATTTTCTTTAAATAATTTGCGTATAAACAGAATTTTATTTATATTTAGTAGAGTAATTTATTAGTGCCTATATAAGGTCCTGTTTTTAACAAAGAGAGATGCAAATGCGTGAAATTAAATCCTTTATCAAATCAGCAAGTTTCGCAGATTTAAATAAAGCTTTAGAGTTGATCAGTGAAGCTATCGACTCACAACGCGAACAAGAAAAAGCCAAAGAGGAAGTTTTGGCAATGTTAAAAGAAAAAGGACTAACGTTAGATGACCTAGTTGGCTCAGTCGCTCAAGACAAACGCTCAAAAGTTGAACCTAAATACCGTATAGAAGTTGACGGTCAAGTTCATGAGTGGACTGGACGCGGTAAAACACCTAAAGCTTTCCAAGGCGTAAAATTAGAAGAACATCTAATTTAATTTAAGTTTTAAAAAAGCGCATGCTAATCTAATTAGCATGCGCTTTTTTATTTTTGTTTATGCAGTATTCTCTTCGTCCTTATCAACAGGAAGCGGTTGAACGAACCCTTCAACATTTTCGCAAGACCTCTAATCCTGCCGTCATCGTGCTGCCAACTGGGGCCGGGAAAAGTCTTGTTATCGCAGAACTCGCAAGACTAGCGAAACATAAAATCTTAGTACTCGCTCACGTCAAAGAGCTTGTTGAACAAAATGCAGACAAATACGAAAGTTTCGGATTAAAAGCCAGTATATTTTCAGCAGGACTTGGCGAAAAGTCGTTATCGGAACAAGTAACATTTGCAAGTATTCAATCTTTGGCGCGTAATCTAGCGCAATTAAACGAATATTATTCACTAATTATAGTAGATGAATGCCACCGCATTAGTGAAAATGACACAAGTCAGTATTGGCAAGTGATCAAGCAACTGCAAAAAAATAACGCAAATTTGAAGATTTTGGGACTAACCGCAACCCCGTATCGCCTAGGCACAGGTTGGATTTACTACGAGCATTACCATGGGTTTGTGCGTGGTGAAAAAAATGCAGTATTTAGTAAATGTATATTTGAACTACCGCTCAATTATATGATCAAGTCAGGCTATTTGTGCCCACCAGAATCCATTAACCCCGCTATAGAACATTATGATTTTTCATCAATTCAACCAAGTCCTCAAGGCAGTTATAGTGATGTTGAGTTGAACCGTTTATTGGAGCAGCAAACACGAGCCACATTTTCTATTGTTCAGGATATCGTTCAATTAAGCGAAATGCGGCGAGGTGTAATGATATTTGCCGCAACAGTAGAGCACGCTAGAGAAATTACGGGTTATTTACCGAGCGAGCAAACGGCACTTATCACTGGAGAGACAGCTAAGATTGAAAGAGCAAGTTTCATCGATGCATTTAAAACGCAAAAAATTAAATATTTAGTAAATGTTTCTGTATTAACAACCGGATTTGACGCTCCACACGTGGACGTTATTGCTATTTTACGACCGACGGAATCGATAAGCCTATATCAACAAATAGCGGGGAGGGGACTTCGTTTATTTCCAGATAAACAGGATTGCTTATTGATTGACTATGCAGGGAATCGATTTAACCTTTTTTATCCTGAAGTTGGGTCACCAAAGCCAGCTCCAGACACTGAGCCTGTGCAAGTACTTTGTCCGGGATGTGGGTTTGCAAACACGTTCTGGGGTAGGGTAGGTGCTGATGGTAAAGTAACGGAACATTTTGGACGTCGTTGCCAGGGATTGCTAGAAGATGATGAAACTTCAGTGCAATGTGATTTCCGATTTCGATTCAAAACGTGTAATGGTTGTGGTGCAGAAAATGACATTGCCGCGAAGCGCTGCCACCAATGTGCCTTGGTATTGGTTGATCCGGATGACAAACTGCGCGAAGCATTGAATTTAAAAAATGCGATGGTGATACGTTGTCAGGGTCTTTCAATCGAGAAAGAAAGTGGGCAGCGGTTTAAAGTCATTTATCACGATGAAGAAGGCGCTGAGCTCACTGAACGTTATGACTTTTCTAAATCGGCGAGTAAGCTGTGTTTTCAGCTCGACTATTTGAAGCGTTTACAAACGAAAAAACCAGATAGTGTGTTAGAAAGCGTAGAGGACGTAATTACAGCAGAGCGACTACTTGTCGCTCCGGATTTTGTGATTGCACACAAGCACAAACGTTTTGGTTGGCAGGTGACAGATAAGCTGTTTGACTACCAAGGTCGTTATAGAAGGGCCAACTCACTTTAGTCGGCAAGAATTCCCCAACCATCACCATAGCCATCGTGCTGATCTGCAATGCTTTCCAAGTATTGTTCTGTTTGGCTAAGTAGTTGATGTTCAGGTACCATTGTTACCGTTGTTTTTACTTCCCAAACTCCCGTATCAGGGCATTTTTGCAATTCCATTTTTGGCGCCAGTTCGTCTTCATTCATTGCTTTAATAAACGACTCAGCGCTTGGCTTCTGCTCGAATAAGATAAAGAAATCGACTGGTAAAAGTGTCGTCAAATCAATGCCAGCTTCAGCCATTTCGGCGAGTAACTGACCATTTTCGTCATTAGGATATTGCATTTGTATAACTCTGTGTTCGAATTGTCGCTATTGTCCGTGATTTACAGATAAATAAAAAGGGTAAGCTTGAAATTTAAGTTATACGTCTATGTGGCGTTAATTTTAAATATGTTAGTATGCACAAAACTCACTCAACGGAATGGTCTTTTGCGCTCGTTTTTCATTTTGCTTTCGCTACTGTGCGTCGTTTTTGTTTCTCCTTTGCGTGCAAATGAAGTTGTCAGTCTAAAATCCATCGAAGTACCAAACCTTCCTGACCCAATCACTAAAAACATTCGCATGTATCTCAACCCGCTTTTAAACAAAGGCATTGAGCAAATTAGTGCTGATTATGTCATCTCTCAAGCAGAACTCGCGTTAAGTGTGTTTGGCTATTATGAACCGGATGTGCAATTACAGTGGGCAAATGAAGGTACGGCTTTGATAGTTCAAGTATCTCTGAATAAGCAGCTCCATTGGAGCAAAGTATCGATAACTCTGTCAGGGGCAGGCAAACAGGATCCACTGTTGAATAAGCTTCTTGAGAGTCTGCCGTTAAAACAAGGTGAAGCAGTATCACATCAAACGTTTGATGCAAGTAAAAAACAGATAGAAGATGCCTTGCTTGAAATGGGCTTTTTTGATTTTAGATGGGTAAAGAGTCAATTAAGAGTTTCTAAAAAGGAAGCTAAGGCATCGGCTGTGTTGCACGTGGAGACTGGTGAACGTTATCAATTTGGCCAAGTTATTGTCTCTAAATCGACTCAAGCAGAGACATTTGTGTTGAGTTTAGCTCCTTTTTCCATTGGGCAGCCGTACCTTTCAGCTAAGTTATCGCAATACAGCTTGTCACTTAATCAAACACCCTATTTCAATTCCGTCAGGGTATACCCACTTTTAAACAATCGTAAAAATGGCAAAATAGATGTTCAAGTAGAAGTCGTAGATAAACCTGCTAATAGCTATGAAATTGGGGGGGATTCAGTACAGATCTTGGTGCAAAAATACGATTCAAGTGGAGTAAGCCGTGGATCTCTGATGACGGACATTATGTTGATACCAATTTGTCTGTTTCTCAAAAACAACGAGATGTTACAGCAAGTTATACAATACCTGTGGATGACCCAGTTGCAGATGTGTGGCGTATTAACACCGGTTATAAACTAGAAGATGAGCTGGTTGAGGACAATTTCAGTGAGGTTCTTACGGTCCAGCTACAACGTCAGTGGTTGACTTCATCTAATTGGGTCAGAACCGCATTTGTTCGCCGTGAAAAAGAAAACTATCGTTTGGAAGGCGTGTCTCGAACGACGCACATGACAATTCCTGGTATTAGCTGGGCGAAGAAGCAAAAACGTGGTGGCACGTTACCTACGTGGGGCGAAGAGCGATTGGTTGCAATTGAAGGCGCGAGTCAAAAATTGGCCTCTTCCAGTAACATGTTTCGAGTGCAATGGAAAAATGCGTGGCTGCGCAGCTATGAACGACACTATCTTTATACTCGGATTGATTTAGGGGCCATTATTAGCCCAGACATTACAGATATCCCATATTCTTTGCGTTTTTACGCAGGGGGCGATCAAAGTATCCGCGGGTTCGATTATCAAACCATATCGCCCACTGAAGACGATGTTAAAACCGGTGGTCGCTACATGGTGACAGGGGCAATGGAGTACCAATATCAATTCGCAGAAAAATGGCGAGCGGCGCTTTTTGTGGATGCCGGGACTGCAACGAATGATTTTAGTGAAGAAGTATCTGTTGGCGCAGGATTTGGGGTACGTTATTTGACGCCAATAGGCCCTGTTCGATTCGATTTAGCATGGCCACTTAATAGTGATAAAAGCAGTCCTCGGATTAGCATTGTTTTAGGGCCTGAAATATAACTATGAAAAATAGGCAGTTAAAAAAGTTATTTACTTTATTTGGGTATAGTTTCGTCGCAATAGCGACAATCTTATTTTGTATTGTATTTACAATTCCTGGCAACAAAGCAATAGCTTGGGTCGTCAATCACACCGTATCTGGCATCACAATTTCTCAATTAGAAAGCCGTTTCTATGACGATGAACCTTTTGCTCTTTCCTATCACAGCGAAGAGCTAGATCTTGAACTTACGGATCTTGCTATCGATCTTTCACCACGTGGAATAGTTAACTGGAAAATCCGAGCTAAGTTAGGTGAAGGCAGCGTAACTATTCGCAACAGCCAAGCAGCTCAATCAAGTGAAAATAGCCTAAACGAATCTGCATCGGTCATTACATTGCCAAATGTTTTTCTCGATTTGAATGTTTTGGTGGAAAAGTTCAATTATGCTGACCAAAACAACGAGTTGCAGATCAAGCACACCGAGTTTGAAGCAAGCATAAAGCAATCAGAAGTAAATATTAAACGTATTAACATTGCGGACATTGCACTACAACAAAATAAAAAGCCCGACGAGCCTGAACAAACAAGGTTCATAAAAGTGCCTAAATTAGAGCTACCCTCATCGCTGCCTATTGCATTTGATGTTTTCTTATCCACAGCCTCTGTCGAACAGATCCGTGTAACGTCGAACAGTGAAAATGGCGAAGTCTCTCCGCTCGTTATCCGTTCTGTAAAGGCGAATATTGCACTTAAGGACAACGTTGCGAGTGTCAAAAATGCCTCGTTGAGTATTGATGATGCCTCAATCTCGATGAGTGGATCTGGTTCATTATCTATGGTGGACTTCCATACACAGATAAAAGGAAACGGTCACACCCTTACAGCTGACCTTCAGGGCCCTTGGAACGCCGTAAATCTATCTTTAACCAGCGAAGCAAACCATCAGGGAATGCTGCATGCCCGTGTTAACCCGCTTGAAGACAATTGGCCATTTCAAGCGAAGCTAAACTTTGGTACTTGGCAGGATCTGCCTTTTATCACGCTGCCAGAGCTGAGTTCGCTAACGGGAACGGTCGAATTGGAAGGCAAAGTTGACGGCTATCAAGGCAATGCAAATTTGTCAGCGGTGCATGAAAAGCTCGGTGATTTGTCTTTGCAAACGGCTTTTTCAGGTTCACTTACTCAGTTCTCGTCAGCCGAAACGGTGATTGTAAGTGATTTCGTGAATGCAAAGGTTAACTTTAGTTTGGGGGTCGATAAAGGCCTAAGTCTTGAGGGCGGTATACAATGGCAAAACCTAAGAGTTGCTAAATTTGTGCCCTATCAAACTGATTTGTCGGGACATATGGCGTTTCAACTTATTACCTCTGACAAAGGTTACTCAATTAATGTCAACGATTTTTCGACAGAAGGTAATGCGGAAGGGTTGCCATTGGATGCGAAGTTGAGTGCGTCAGTAAACGAAAACTTCGATGTTAATATTCGCTCGCTAGATGCAACATTGGGTCAGAGCAAAGTAGCTTTATCTGGTTTAGTGGCGGATAAATTAGACATTAAGGGTGATTGGGATATCGATTTAAGCCCGACTACCGCTCTGCCTTATACGTTGATAGGAAAAGGGTCATTAAAAGTAAATGGGACACGTGTTTTACCTCGTCTTTTTCTAGACGCCACCTTTACACAGATGTCTTCACCTGATTTTGAACTCAATGATGTTGTTGCCTTTGTTGATTTTAATGAGAAAGGCAAAGAGGCGTTGAATGTGCGATTTGAAACACATAATGGCGTGGTTCAAGACATTAAGATTGATTCAGTCACAGCTCATGCACTAGGCACCTTAAAGGAACATAACATTGATATTAAGGTGCAAACTGAGTTGGGCGGGCTTAATTCAAGTATCGCAGGTAAATACCTATCAAATCGTTGGAGTGCCAAACTGAGTCAATCCGTATTAAAACTAAATGGGCACAATTTTATTCAGAGCGAAACGGCGAATCTGATGGTTGCAAAAGAAGGGGATTTCACCGTATCACCTCTGTGCTTTAAATCAGAGAAAGATACTTTCTGCTTGGATTCAAAGCGCGACAGTGCAGCACAGTTGTTTAATGCAAATGTAAAGTTGGATGACATCAATTTAGCCATAGTGAAGGACTTCATGCCTAAGGATATTAATATCCTGGGGCATTTGTCGGGCAAGGCAAGCTATCAGGCGAAAGGCAATCAAGAAACGTCATTGTTAGCTACTTTAACGAGTGAGAACACAACGGTATTGGTGTCACAAGAAGGCATTTTAAATGCGGTTGATTTCGGTACGATTGATTTAGATGTAAAAGGCAGCGGCGCGAAAATAAATGTGCAACTGCAAAATAAGCTGAGTCCTTTAGGTCATGTTTTCGCAAATATTGAAACCCAGCTTGGGCAAACTAAACCATCGCTTAATGCGGAGCTTGTACTTAACGGCATCAATTTAGGCTACCTAGACCCAATGCTTACCCAGCTTCTAAATCGTGAATTTAAATTACAAGGTGATTTATCGGGTGATGTAAAAGTACAAGGAGAGATGGAGTCTCCACAGTTCTTTGGTGATTTGCGTGTTACTGGCCTTGCTGCACAAAATGAGCGAAGCCCTGTAAAACTAAATGACTCAGAACTTGCAATTAATCTTAATGGGCAATCGATGCAAGTGCATGGTGCACTTAAAGATTTGGAAGCTGGAACGCTTAATCTCGATGGTGATGTGAATTGGCAGGATACATTGAACCTGGCCATGCGGGTAAACGGCAAGTCTTTTTGGTTACGTCCACAAGAAGGAGTCGAATTTAAAGTGGATACGGATGTTCGTCTAGATTGGACTGGCGATCAAGCGACCCTGCAGGGCAACGTGACAGTCCCCTACGGGCGAATTGCCATAAAGTCGTTACCAGAAGACGCGATTGCCGTTTCATCGGATCAAGTCTTCGTAGATGAAGCCGAATTGGAAACCGAATCTCTACCAGTGAAATATGATATTTCACTGCAAGTAGCCGTCGTGGATGATGTGAAAATCGATTCTTTTGGTCTAAAAAGTTACTTAAATGGGAGTTTGTTAATCAATAAACAAAACGACACACCTCTGGTGGGGAGTGGAGAGTTGTCTTTGGTGCAAGGTCAATTTCGTGCGTTTGGACAAGACTTAATTATCAGCAAAGGCCAAGTTGGGTTTAGTGGCGCATTAGATAAACCTTTCCTTCACGTAAATGCCATACGTAATCCACAAACTACCCAAGATGGTGTTATCGCGGGCGTACAGTTAACAGGTCTTGCAACAGAACCCGAATTAACCGTGTACTCGGAACCTGCGATGGACCAAGCGCAGGCGCTATCCTACCTATTAAATGGAAGACCATTAGGTGGTGATGATGCGGATAAAAGCGTGTTACTCGCAAACTTGTTGATAAGCCAAGGCCTTGGCCGAAGTGAGGGCTTATTACAAAAAGTGGGAAGCGGGGTCGGTTTGCAAGATGTAAATGTCGGTACTAAAGGCTCAGGGGTCGATACACAAGTTGAGTTGACTGGCTTTCTAACCCCAAGTGTGCAGGTAAGGTACAGTGTTGGGGTGTTTGACTCGTTGAGTGAGATTGCTGTGCGCTACCAGATTATGTCTAAATTGTATGTTGAAATTACGAGCGGCTTATACAACAGTATCGACCTGCTGTACCGTTTCGATTGGGAATAGAGTCGGTTTGGTTCACAAAAAAAGTCCATAGATAACCACAAAGTAAAAACAAAAAAGGTAATAAAATGAACGGATTTAAATCAATTATCGCCGCAGCGCTGATGGTGAGTTCTCAACAAGCCTACTGTCATTTGTCGCCTCATGAAATTATTCAAAAAGCGCCACCAACTGCATGGCGTACAGTAGACAATGAAAACGTGTTACGGATCACTCTTCCTAGCGGTCATGTGTATGTGGAGTTAAACCCTGAGTTAGCGCCTGGTCATGTGGGCAACATCAAAGCGCTTGCACGAGAAGGCTTTTATAAGGGACTTAGCGTTTATCGATTTGTTGAAGGCTTTGTCGCGCAAGGTGGTGATGCCGAGGAATCTAAAACACCTAAAATAGGTAAAAAAGCCATTCCTAGTGAATTTGCGTTGTCTACTAAGCAACCGCTTGCTATCAATAAATTGGGTTATAAAGATGGCTATTCGGCAACGACCGGTTTTTATCATGGCTTTGCCGTCGCGCAGAATGCAGAGGGCACAAAAACGTGGCAAACACATTGCACAGGAGCATTTGCAATGGCCCGTGGTGATGGACCTGATACGGGCGGAACGGAGTTTTATATCACTCTAGCGCCTCAGCGATATCTTGATCTGAATATCACGGTTTTTGGACGTGTGTTAGCGGGCATGGAGCACGTTCAAAAATTGGACCGAGAAGCGGTAGAAGGTAAGGTGTTTAACCCAATCACTGATGTGGTTGTTTTGAACGATGTTGCATCATCGGATAATACCAAATTTCAGGTAATGAACACGGAATCGGATGATTTTAGTGCATTAATTAAAGCCAGAGCACATCGGCCAGAAGCGTGGTTTTTAACTAGACCAGATTTTACGGATGTTTGTTCCGTTGCAATACCAACCAAACGCTTAGAAAAAGTATAAAGTCGTAAAGTCGATGTTGCGAGCAACAAGCACACTGCTCGCAACATCTATGCACATTATTGGCGATTAGTGCGAACGTTCAGTGTCGTCGTTGCACTGTCTGTTGATCGAAACGGGTTGATGTCTAATCCACCACGACGAGTGTATCGAGCACATACTTCTAACTTTTCAAAAGCAAAAGCATTTTGCAAGTCACAAAAAATCCGCTCCACGCATTGCTCATGAAACTCGTTATGGCTTCGGAATGAAATCAGGTATTTCAATAAGCCTTCTCGGCAAATTTCTCGTCCGGTATAACGAATTATGATACTCGCCCAATCGGGTTGGGAGGTGATCAGACAGTTTGACTTAAGCAAGTGGCTATACAGCGTTTCAGTAACGACATCATCACTCTTTGACGCCAATAACGCTGTGGATGGCGAATAGGTTTCAACTTCAATATCAAGGTCATCAAGACACTCCCCAGGTAATGCACCAAAAGGAAGACAGTTAAAATCGTCTGCTTTGAACAGGTTCACAATAACATTTGAATTTGATGCTTTTGATAGATCACGTGTAAGTGTTTCTTTTACGGTATCAAAAGTATCAAAGCGTGTTTGATTGAAACTGTTTAGATATAATTTAAATGACTTAGATTCAATGATCGAAGGGCTCGTACATGGAAATGCAAACGTTGCAACAGCTACTTCAGGTTTTCCTTTTGCATTTAACCAAGAAAGTTCATAGCCTGTCCAAATGTCTTCACCTTTAAATGGTAATGCGTCATCACTCACGTTGATTTGATCGCGATTTAGCTTTCTTGCGATAGGGTGTAACAATGAGGCGTCGTACTGGTCTGCATATTCCGTCGTTTTACCTAAAACGGAGGCTTTTAGTTCTGGTGCGTTGCTGTAGTCTGTCATGTTCAATTTAATCTCGTTACAATGACGCAATTATAACAATTTATACTGGTGTTCACAGCATGTCTGAGACTTTGTTATTGCAACAAACTTTAAACCAATTTAATCAACTACACCCAACGACTTTTCATGATGATGCGTGGCCGAGTCCTTGTGAGATCGGGGGAGTTCTCGACGATGAGCAAATAGCATGGCGACCCGTAGTTCGAGAAGGTGAGTCTCTGAGCGCATTGGCCAAGGCACTAGAAGTGCAGTTTCCTATTGCACTGCATCAATTCTACTGCGAGTTTTTTGCACCTAATATTCAAGCGACCTTCGAAGGTCATGGCATCGAGTTAATTCAACCATGGTCAAAAGATGATTTTGAACGTTTGCAAGAAAACATTACAGGACATGTATTGATGAAGCGACGTTTAAAACAGCCTGAGACAGTGTTCATCGGTTTGACTGAGCAGGACGATGTACTCATTACCATAGAGCTGGCAACGGGTAAGGTGTGCCTAGAGCAACTTGGCAAAAAACCACATCATGTGCTCGCAAGCAGTCTAGAAGCGTTTGTAGAGCAGCTTTCTATTACATAATGCAGGATAAGTTCACTTGTAAAAACAATGCAGGTGAACTTACCCGCTTGTGGGAATGATTCTGGTTTACTGGAAATCCCACGATAAATTTGAGACGAGTTGGCAGCTGTCACAGCGAAAATTGAAAAGACCAAACCAAGGTTCAGGCAAAGCCCAATCGCCATTACAGCTTGGACACTTGCGAGCGAGCTCGGCGTTTAAGCTTTCTCCCCCAACGCGATACAAATAGTAATAGACTGGTTTTTGAGTCAAATAACGAATACGCTTGCTTAAATCTAAGCCACGCCTTGATAGATCACTCGTTGGATCTGAGATCTCATGGAGTGCAGGAAATTCGCAACGCGTCGCGCCGTTTATTTGGATTTGATCGCATGCTTGCCAATCTTCTTGCCATTTTATGAGGGCTTTGTAATCCCCGTTTGCAATAGCTGGGATCTTGTATAAAGGTACCGGTTGGAAATCATCACCGCAGTAAAGTGGACTGCAGGTGTGTACGTAAGTCGTATACAAAATAAAACAGCTCGACTCCTGACACATATCCGCGCCGTTCGAATGTATATCTTGCCCAATTACTTTCACTTTTGGTGCAAGTAACCCTGCTTCTTGCAGCAATCCAACGCTGTGTTTGACGAAAGGGCTGTGGTTAAGTGGGTGAAGAGAATCTTCCTCCGGGCACATGACTCTGGTGATAAAGAAACCATCTTTCAATACCGTGGGAAATTCTTCACCAATAATTTGGCCGTTAAAGCGAAGTGCATTTACCACTCGGTTTATGGCAGCTTCCGCGTTGTCTAAGGTTGTGTCTTGGTAGCAATCGAAGGTTAAATCAACGACAAACATTTAGGCATCCTTATCGAGTAAAGCAAGGAGTTTGTCCAATTTCGCCTCGATCCTATCCAGCTGGGATTGGTGTTGTAAATCTGTCTTCGCTGTGGAACTAAAGGATGGTTTTTGGAGTTTTGCAACACCTTCAGGATCCTGCTTATAAGCAGCGATACCCGCAATAATTGTCGGCATTGGTACTGGCGATTTTAGTCTGGATTTCGTCGTCGCGACGGTAGGTGTTTTGCCTTCAGCAATTAGCGATAACAAGGCATCTAATACGATAGGATCCATGCGCTTTACTTACAGAAAATAAAGCGCATGTTATCAAGGTATGAGCGATTTTACACACACTATCTGAGCATACTATCTAGTTCATCTATTACTTCACTCCATGCACCATCTTCTCTTAGCGATTCCTCAATAAAGTGTTTTTGTGAGTCTGTCCAAAAAGGGGCATCAGATAATGAAATGCTGGCCTCAAGCCAATGTTGCTCTACGAACTTATCAATGTGTTGTTGCCCATTAGGTAAACCAAGTTGGGCAAACAAACTCTCTATAGAAGGCGTAGTTGTATCCATTTTTGTCCTCCGTTTGATTAAAAATCACACACTAACTATAGTTGGAACAGCGCATATCGCGAATGTTTAGAATAACAATAAAGGAACGATTATGAATGTAGAATTACAGACTGAGTTAACCATTCGGTATGTGAGTCCAGAAGACACAAATGTTGCAGCGAGTTTGTTGTATCAAGCCTATCATGATGACCCAGTGCTTCGCAGTGTCTTAGATTCAAGCAATGAAACGAAGTTTGAGACGAAACTCAGGGCGTTGATCCGCGAAGAGTTGTCGAGCTTTGGACAGGGGCAGCAGCCAATGATTGGTTTGTATGAAGACGACCGATTGCGCGCGGTGGCGTGCCTAATTGAAGCGGACAGCGAGTTGCAAGCTCAGCGCTATTGGCACTGGCGATTACGATTGATGATGAGTGCGGGATATCTGCAAACTCAAGCCCTTATAGACAAAGAATCGGCAATTCGAGAAGCTCTAGCACCATGTGGGCACTATTTCTTCCTCGCTTTTATTGCCGTAGACCCGCATGTACATGGACGAGGGTTTGGTAAAGCCCTGCTGCAAGGGTTGGAAGAAATGATCCTCGACGTACCTGCCGCGTCTGGAATTGGCGTGTTCGTTACTCATGAAAAGCATCAGTCGTTTTTCGCGCATTTGGGTTATCAGGTTCACGACATTTTGGAGTTCAATAAAGTCCGTGGCGAAGTCATGTTTAAAGCAATAGCAAAGTAAAACGCGTTGGGTAAATTGGAAATTGAGGTGTGAGATATATCTCACAAGGTTGTAAGTAGTAGAGGAATAAGCCACACATTGTGGCTTATTTTTTTATTTAAAATATATTAAAAACAATTAGATATAATTTGTTTCTTTAATATGACTAAATTTGAATTTGAATTGATAGCTTGGATTGGCGGACATATGTCCTATTATATATATCGTCAAGACGACAGAAGGACACGGCAGGAAGCCTAGGACAGGACGTCAAAGACAGCGGAAGTTAGAATGGATTCACAAGGATTGAATTGTAGTGAATAGGAAGTTCACTAGTTAGGATAGCAAAGGACGAGCAGGGAGCGATGGGGTAAAACTACTGGATGTGGTTGGCATGGATGATACCTCGTACGGACAGCAAGAAGCATTCACGGACGTTTTAAAAAGGAATGAACACAGGGCTGTGTTTAAGGGACGCAAGTAGGATGCAGCGAAATACGCAGGGTGCGTTAGTGATGGATCACAATGGAGTGACGGCGGGTATACTGGACACATACCCGATCAGGGGAGATAAAATGGACCTATCCGAGGAATGGATACCAAAATAGGATTACTAGAGATTGAGGCGCGACTTTTGTTTGCGCCTTAGTTTTTTCTGCGTTTGACAACAATTCGACTCTGCGTGGTGAGGAGTGTTTCACCTCGTTTTTTCATACTAATTATGTCTGTTCTAGATATTTACGCGTAAACATGTGCAATCTAAGATTCGCTCTTTCACTTACCTTGTCTTCCAAGTCGATCATGCCGCCGACCCGCTATAGAGAGTTGCGAAACCAAAGATTACTTTTTCACGGGTTCAGCAAACCCATTTTAGAGCGCAACGAAGCTGTATAACATAATGGGTAGGTAAGGATTTATTTTAGACCCGAGTAATCAGTTGTGGTTAAGGAACAAAAAGCTACAGTAAAGGTTCAACCTGAAAGTGCAAGGATATACCACAAGAGGGAGAGCTTACGTGAAAATGTTCAAATACAATCTTGTTATCTCATTATTGTTGGCTTTATGTGTAGTCTTCTTTAAAAACTCTTGGCTTGTTTATCCGTTGCTCTGGGCATTCAGTGCTGTAGCGCTCATATCAGCAGCTTATTTATTTAATCGGCCAACCATTTTTAGAAAGCGTAGTACTGGTGAAATACCACTTTTAGTAAAAATCGTTTTACTGCCTTACCTGTTTGTCGCTCAATCCTACAATTGGATTGTTTGCAGACAAAAAGGTCATGTAGCCTGTTCAAAGTTAAGCGAAAACGTCTTTGTTGCGAGCCGACTTTCAACATCGGATGTGCCAATGCTGAGAGCCGAGGGGATCTCAGCCATATTAGATGTTACCGCTGAATACGATGGTCTTAACTTAAGTCAAAGCGATGAAGGATTTTTCTACCTCAATATTCCCATTCTCGATCATCATATTCCTAGTCCAGCTCAACTAGCGCAAGCGCTCGCTTGGATTGAAGTTATGCATAGCGAATCGCGCCGTGTTGTAGTGCACTGTGCACTTGGGCGAGGTCGCTCAGTGTTTGTCTGTGCTGCCTATTTTTTAGCGCAAAGTGCCTCTTCGAACACAGACACAGTAATGGAAAGTATTCAACAACACAGAATAAAGGCTCGTTTGAACAAACAACAACGCCGAGCCCTAACTGCTTTACATCAAAATGATCTCTTACAACATAAAGAACGGCTTGGAATGTTGGTCAATCCAGTAGCAGGCGGTGGAAAATGGATGAAGTACGAAAACGATATTCTGGGGTATTTAACCACACGCTATCGCTTAGTGATTGCTAAAACGCAGGTAGATAAAACACCCCGCGAATCGGCTCAGCTGTTGTTTAACGAGCATGAGTTAGACGTTTTTGTAGCCGGAGGTGGTGACGGCACGCTCGCTGCAGCGTCCGAAGTTGCAATGGAAAATCAATGCACATTTGGGATACTTCCACTCGGTACTGCAAACTCACTTGCTCATGTTTTACAAGGTGTGGTCACTAAATTTGATCCGATTGATAGGGCTTGTCGTACTTTACTTTTTGGTAAATTACAGAATATCGACACAATAGAGTGTAATGGCATAACCATGTTGCTCGTGGCGGCGATTGGAATTGAAGCAAAAATGATTGCCGACTCAGACCGAGAAAGTAAAAATGAGCAAGGCCAGTTCGCTTATATCCGACATTTCATGAATGCCTTGTTGGACAATGACCACATACAAGTACGGGTTACTGTGGATGAAAATAAAACGCAGGTCGTGCATTGTGCAAGTCTGGTTGTTGCGAACGCAGCACCTAAAGTCACTATTCTAGCGCAAGGAGGACGCACTGAACCGGACTATCAAGACGGTCAGTTGGACGTAACAATTGTACCTCATCGAGAAAATGTGCAAGACTACTTAAGTGTTGCTCAAGTGCTACTCGGTGAAAAACCAAGTAACGACAACACGGTGCGCCATTTTTGTTGTAAGAAAGTGCATTTGCAATTTCAAGAAAAGCTAAATGTTGCAATTGATGGCGAAGTGCATCAATTTGACAAAATGTCCTTTGAAATTAGACCAAAAAGCTTGGTTATGATGGTGCCAAGTGCGTGAAGTTCAGCAAGGAGAGTAAGTGAAAACCGTTTTATTAGTGGATGATGACGATCAGTTTGTTCAAATAGCGGCACGTATATTGGAACATCTAGGGTGCCTGTGCGACATATCATTAAGTGTGGAAGAAGCGCAAGCACTGCTCCAACATCAACATTACGATCATCTCTTCATCGATTTCATGCTGCCAGATGGCAGTGGACTCCATCTTGTGGATTGGTTACGAAAGCAAGGGAGTCAAGTTCCAGTGACGCTCATTTCCGGGCACCCATCTGTAAAAACAGCGCTTGAAAAGTTGTGTGTAGATGGCATCACTCATTTATTGAAGCCTCTCATTGCGGAAGACTTCGCGAGTATTTTGTCTCCCAAGAAAAAACCTGTAACTACAAGCAAACTCCATTTTGGTTGTTTGATAGGCGATTCGCCGGCGATGAACCAACTTTATGACTTAATTGCGCGAGTGGCGAAAACAAATGCTAATGTCATGCTTCAGGGAGAAAGTGGGGTAGGTAAGGAAATGGTTGCGCAGGCTATTCACAATTCCAGTGAAGTTGAAGGGAAATATGTTGGCGTTAACTGCGGCGCAATTGCAAAAGAATTAATCGGCAGCGAGCTGTTTGGGCATGAAAAAGGTGCCTTTACAGGCGCAGTATCGCAAAAAATGGGTGTGTTTGAACAGGCGAATAAGGGGACATTATTCCTTGATGAAGTGACGGAAATGCCGATTGATTTGCAGCCGAACCTACTTAGGGTTTTGGAAACTAATTCTCTCACCCGAGTTGGCGGCACGTCAGTAATAAAAACAAATTGCCGTATAATTTCCGCGACAAACCGCACAATGGAAGAACTGGCGAGCCAAAATGTGATCCGGGAAGATATTTATTTCCGACTTGCCGTTTTTCCTATCACGATTCCGCCGTTGAGAGATCGCAAAGAAGATATCCCTCTGTTGGTCGCATTTTTCCTCGACAAATTTAATCAACAAGGAAACACGCGGTATGAAGTAAGCGAACAAGATCTGGAAAAACTGAGTTTCTATGATTGGCCAGGTAATGTTCGCGAGCTAAAGCATTGTGTTCATCGGGCTTATATTTTGGCCGATCAGACCACAAATAAGCTGGTGTTTGACAACGCATTTTCATCCCCCTTTTCAGTGTTTTCCTCACAGCGATCTGAGCCTAGTCTCAATGAGTTATCAAATAATATCGTGGCACCTTCATCGGGGTCCACTTTGCACAATGTGCAGGCAGGGAAAACGATAGAAGAAGTTGAAAAGGCGCTTATTTTTGAAACACTGAAATCGGTGGATGGCAACAAGACTTCTGCAGCTAAGATGCTTGGGATAAGTACAAAAACACTGTACAACCGTCTTACAAGTTATCAAATCACAGAATAAAGATAAGGACTATTATGGATGACACCATGAAGCAGGATGAACTCTTGCATGATGTCAGAAAGACACTCAATCAAATTTCGATGAACGCGGAGCTGTTAAAACTGATCAACTCAACTGGACCTGAAAATGAAGAAATACAAGGCATCGCCGATAACATCTTAAAAAGTGTGTTGGATTGCAGTGAGTTACTTAAAGCGCTTAACTCCAAGGAAGCGCGATGAGTTCTTTAGTGAATGCCTTTAATAGACTGTCCTCAAGCTTGTTAAGTGTTTGGTTAGCGATGGCAATTTGCATTGGTTTTCTGGTTAGTAACGTTGTTGTCGGTTTTAAAAATGTTGAAGACTTGGACTCGTTGCAAAAAGGGATGGAAAACACAAGTGAGTTAATTTTAGCAATCGACAATTTACATGTAGCATCGTTAAACGCCGAGTCGAGTATTAAGTCTTACTTACTGACAAAAGAAACATCGACGCTTGGACCATTGCTTGAAAGTTTAACTGAGCTTGATGAAAACATTGCCAGAGTAACGGCAGAAAAATCAGAAAGTCTCCCACAACAAAAACGAATAAAAACATACTTAAATACCGCTATTCTTCAGGTATCTCAACTTAAACAACATGCAGACAAAGCGAGCGAAGACAAGCAAAGCGCGTTGGCGCTGGTCAGAACAATTGAAAAAACGGCGTTAGATCTTAGACAGCAATATAACCGGATTATTGAGGAAGAAACGGCGATTCGTGACATCCAGCGTAACTTTTTGAACAAAGTGAAGCGCGGGGCCATTAGCAACATCGTGTGGTTTGCCTTTATCAGTATTTCGTTAGTGTTACTCACGATGGCCTTGGTGTTTAAGAATTTACGCGACTCAAAGCGAGCAGAAATTTCGTTATCAAATGCGAATGCAGATCTTGAGCTCAAAGTGCAAGCTAGAACCGCTAAGCTTCAGCTACTGGCTGATGAACTTAACAAAAGTAATCGTGAACTTGAAGATTTTGCGTTTGTTGCTTCACATGACTTACAAGAGCCGCTGAGAAAAATTCAGGCTTTTAGTGACCGTTTGGAAAACAGTTATCGAAGCGAGTTAGATGGCAGAGGTCGAGACTACCTAATGCGAATGAAGAATGCAGCTGCAAGGATGTCTGTGCTTATCAATGATTTACTCGCCCTGTCCAGGGTCGCGACTAAAAGAAAACCGTTTGTGACTCAACCTCTTAATCCAATCGTCGATGGAGCGCTAGACGATTTGGAAGTGGTAATAGAAGAAACAAAGGCAAACATTGAAATTGCATCATTACCGACCGTGAGTTGTGATGACAGTCAGCTCAGACAATTGTTTTTTAACTTGATAGCCAATGCGCTGAAATTCAGAAAATCAAATGTGGTGCCTGAAATATCCATCGCAGAAGTGCCGACGGACAACCTCCAAAGTGTTTGCATCTTAGTGAAAGACAATGGAATTGGCTTTGATCCACAATATGAAGAAAAAATTTTCTCGCCTTTCCAACGTTTACATGAACGTTCTGAATATCCAGGAACCGGAATAGGTCTAACGCTTTGTCGTCGAATTGTGGAGCGACATGGCGGAGTAATTACCTGTCATTCTGAGGTGGATGCAGGTGCTTCTTTTTACATCACATTGCAACGTGATATACAACCGACAATAAATACAGAGATCCCAGATTATGAATAGAAAAGCCATTCCAATAAAAATACTCATGGCTGACGACGACGAAGACGATCAATTACTTACACGGGACGCACTGGCTGAAAGTCGAGTGTTGAATGCAATTGAATTTGTTAAAGATGGCGAACAGCTACTTAATTACCTGAGAAATGACCCTCCCTATGATGATATTTCAAAGTATGTGCGGCCTGATTTAATTTTACTCGATTTGAATATGCCAAAGATGGATGGTCGAGAAGCGCTTGAACAGATAAAGCAAGACGCGAGCTTGCGTTCGATCCCCGTTGTTATCTTAACCACGTCACTTCAAGAAGAAGATAAGTTGAAAGGATATGATTTGGGCGCAGCATCGTACATTAGTAAACCTGTTGATTTTCAAGGCCTTGTTACATTGATGAGAGAGCTTGGCAAATATTGGATAGAGATAGTCGAATTACCTAGATAGTTTAAGCGAAAGGAAGCAATGTGAACCGAGAGCACGTAAGTCAAAGTCTAAATGCCAAACACGTTAAAATACTTTTAGTCGAAGATGATGAAGATGATTTTGTGTTGACTGAGGACCGGCTTTCAGACATCGCTGACTTTCATTTCGACATCTCCTGGCACCGCCGTCTAGATGGTGCAATCGCTGCGCTTATTGACGAGTCATTCGATCTTTGTTTATTGGATTTTCGTCTAGGCCATGAGAGTGGTTTATCTCTTCTCAAAATAGCGAAAGAAAATCACGTCGAAACGCCTATTATTATGCTGACCGGTCAGGCTGATGCAGCGTTAGATGAAGCTGCAATGCAAGCCGGAGCTGAAGATTTTGTCGTGAAATCTGAACTCGGCAATGCTCGATTTATTCGGGCAATTCGATATGCACTTGCTCGGAAGGAACTAAAAAGAGAGCGAGTGGAACGACTAAAAGCGGAGGCTGAAAACCGTGCCAAAGATCAATTCCTAGCCCATTTGAGCCACGAATTAAGGACCCCACTGACCTCTATTTTGGGTTACACACAATTGTTAATGCGCCAAAATGTTCAGCAAGAAATCCGCTCTGAATTAGGGATTATATATAACAATGGTGAACATCTTTTAAAGCTGCTTGATGATGTGCTTGACTTATCAAAGCTTCAATCAAGCACAATCCGATTAGAAAACACACCTACAAATGTAAACGCACTTATCCATAATTTAAGTGATATATTCCAGTTAAATGCGCAAAGTAAAGGTTTGCAATTTACCATCGTAAATCGTTCGCCGGAAGATTATTGGATTTTGTGTGACCAAACACGTTTAAAGCAAATCTTAATTAACTTGTTGTATAACGCCATTAAATTTACGTTTTCTGGTGAAGTTTGTTTGGACGTAACACAAAAAGACGGACAACTTACTTGTCTTGTGCGAGACACTGGCATTGGGATTCCTGAAGAAGATCTCGCTAGAATTTTTGAACCTTTCAGTCAAGTTCAGAATGTGACAAGTAAAGCCCATGAAGGCGCTGGACTAGGTCTTGCCATTAGTGCTAATTTGGTTGAACTCATGGGTGGAACCCTAAAAGTTGAATCAAAGCTCGGCGAAGGGAGCTGTTTTTCTTTTACAGTTCCAAGTGAACTTTGTGAAAATACGCCTTTAGATTTAGACCATTCTTACGATCCTAATCTGCTCAATTGGCAGGCAAAACCTCATACCAAGATATTAGTCGTGGAAGACAATCTCGACATCCAACAGCTAGTTAAGCGACATGTTGAAGACTGGGGATTTAACGTAGATGTTGCAAGCAATGGTGTTGAGGCTATTCACAAACTGGAACAGGGTATTTCAAACTACGCGATGATCTTACTCGACCTGCATTTGCCACAGATGGATGGCAGGCAAGTTCTCGCCTCACTCTATTCTAAGAACTTGTCAATTCCGGTCATTGCGGTAACCGCAGCAGCACAAGCGAGCACTCGTAAAGAGTTAAGTGCTTTGGGTTGTCTTGATGTCATCAATAAACCAATAGAGCCAATGTTATTGAAAGCTGCTATTGTCAAAGTGATAGAGCGCATTGATGAACTGAAGATGATACCATAAAGCGTGTTTTGGTCTGAAAGAATCCCGTGATACCATAAAGCGTGTTTTGGTCGTGGAAGATGACGAAGATAGTCGAAAATTATTAGAGCGTTTGTTAAGCGCTATGGGCTTAATTGTTCAGGGGTTGGAAGTGCTAGACACTGCAAAGAGACATTATCGTCAGAACCGTGGGACTTGGTGTTGATGGATATTGGGCTCCCCGATGAAAATGGCCTTGATTTGGCGACTCAACTTCGTTTGCAATACCCTAACATGCGAATTGCCATCACCAGCGGTTACGAACCCGACAAGGCAAAAATGGAAAAGTTAGGTATTGAACATGTTTTACTTAAGCCGGTAAGTGTGGACATGCTCAAATCGTGTTTGTCATAACGAGGCGTATGTGAAACATGTTTATAATGCTCGTTTTATCAATACAGCCCAACGTAGAAGCTGTCGTTTAGGTAGCTTAGTTAGAGTCAATGCGAGTATGGCGATTGAGCTAATCCCGACTGGCGTCATTAATTGAGTTTTCATCAGCTTCAACGTATCCGCTTTCTTCGAATGACAATATTGACGTTGCCATTCGAAAGCAGCTTTTTTCTTACGGCTTTTCAGGTGACATTGAGCCCAAATCCAGTTTGACAATCGAGTCATTTTCAAAGCTCCCAATCAACAAAAGAGGGTTTAAGGTATATTGATGTGTTCGTCATCTTGAAATATTGAGCGAGCTGAGGCGCTAAATAGACTCATTGCTGTCGAAATTAAATAATACATAATGAACACGTTTATCGTCATTAAAAGGCCTGCACTCACAAGCCAGTTCACCCCTAAGTAGACTAAGGAGTAGGCGAGTAACGCATGTAAGCAAAACCACAATACAACACCCACTGTAACGGCAAAGCAGAGCAAGCAAAAAGCAATAAGCAGTACACGCAAGTTGGCTTTCCACTTAGCTTGTAATGCACCAATCCCTTTTTTCAGGAGGTCTTGGTAAGCAGACGATGTGTCTTGTAGGCTATTTAATAACACATGCCAATTATCTTCACTGCCCCCCTGCGCAGACGCAGAGGGACGTTGTGTGTTTAGGGAGGTCTTTGTCGAGTTCATACTATTTTTTTCCCACAAGCAGTGTCGTTAATACACCAATAGTGAAAGCGACACCTGCGGTCGCAATGGGGTTTTCGCTCGCATAACGTTTCAATTCTGATTTGTTCCATTTCTTCTTCAGATCAGTGACTTGAGCATCAAAAGCTTGTTTTGAATGCTCACTCTTATCACGAATGGTTGTTTCTGCGTTGGCCGTTGTTTCGTGTAGTGCATCAACTGAATTGTGCAATGTTTTCGCTAGGTTATCTGAGACAGGGTGCTCGCCATTTGCACCATTACCTTTAGTTGGTTGAGTTGAAGTTGCCATGTTTCTTTCCTTATAACGAATGATTCTTCTCTTTGATAACTGCAAGATGGTTGCCATTTATTTTTTCATTTAAAACAATAGGATAGGTTTTTATGGAACGGTGAGCCAGTATGTTTTTCAGGTATCGTGTAAAAATTACCGACTAAAAATAACAAGGTAGTTTTGGATAGACTTCGTTATGAAATTCCGTTGTATTGTTTAAAGAGGGGGAAGTTAAGGATTTGAGCGTGATGAGTCTTGTTTCAATCTAGGAAGAACGCTACGGCGCTCGATGTCATCTACAAAAAAAGTGCGCATAGGCGCACTTAAAGGGTCTAAAGGGGAAATACTGAGCAACTTAGAACGTGTACTCTAAAGAAATTGAGGCAACATCGAGGTCAGGTTCAATATTCTCTTCAAGTTCGTAACGCAAGTACTCTAACCGCACGCCTAAATTTGAGGAAAGATCGAAACCGATGCCCGCGCCATAGAACCAGTCTCCACCGCTACTATTTGAGGAGATTCGCCCAAGTGCAGGGACATCTGCATAGAATTCACCATCCCACTCGAACCAGCCACCTTTTGCATATAGGCTTACGTAATCTGTAATTGGCGCGATAAAACGAGTACCGAGCGTAAATCCATCAAACTCCGCATAGTTGTCTATATCGCTTGCTTCATCGAAGTTTTCATAGCCAAGCTCGACACTCCAATACGGCGTGAGGTAAGTCCCAACGTACGCTTTGAGCATACTTGAATCGTCGTCAAACTCCATGTCTCGTTCTCTATCTTCCCATTGGAGAGAATATTGACCGTAGCCAATACCTGCGTAGACATCAAATTGTTCAACGGGCTTTTTATTTATGGCCGCGGTAGCGGAGAGAGAAAGTGGCGACTGAGATGAGTAGTAGTTTCGTCAATGATTTTTTCATAGTTTGTCCTTAGCGTTTACGAGAGAGAAGTGGGCAACATTGCCCACTTTTAGGTGATACGTCCGAATTATTCGCTTACGATTTCCAATTCATCGTTCACGCTGGTCACGTCAGATGCGTTCTTAGCAATCGTAATTGCAAGATCTTTTTCCGCTTCGCTTGCGACCGTACCGGTCAGAGTAACTTTACGGTTAACTACGTCGACATCAATATCGGTTCCGTCGACATCACCATCAAAAAGAAAACGTGTTTTAATGACCGTTGCGATCTTCGCGTCGGTGAAATCGGCACCTTTGTCATTTTTTTCCAATGCTTTCGTTTCCGTGTTGTTACTTTTTACAATCGTAAGGTCGTTTTTGACGTCTTTAACGCCATCAATGCCTACGATGAGTTCTTCAGCGAGTTTTTTCTCAACGCTGTTTTCTACTTTTCCGGTCAGAGTTACCACACCGTTTTTCACGTCCGTATTAATATCAAAGTTGTTCAACTCGCCGTTAAATAACAAGGTTGCTTCAGCTTTGCCATCAATCCATGCATCATTTGCTTCCTTTTCCCAGCTATTTTGTGCTGCAAAAACTGGAGCGGTCATTAAAGTTGTCGAAATTACACCTGCAATAATTAGCTTGTTCATAACTTACTCTCCTTTGAAGTTTGTTCGAGTTAACTATTGCAGACAGTGTGCCAAAATATAAGTTGTTGAAAAATAAATAAAAGTTGATTTTATTGTAATTGTTGAATGTGATTTGATGAGAATGGTAAGAAAAATATTCCGGTAAAAATTTCACTGTGGATATTCATTTTTAGTTAATGAAAAAATTACCGAGGTGTAATGGTTGCCATTGAAATATTTACCGAAGTATTAAATCATGATTTTTAAAAGTATATAAAATACAAAAGGTTATAATTTGGCCTGTAAATTGAAAGGAGTGATATGACTTGATTAAATAAAAGGAGCATTATAATGACACTTTCAAATTATAACTTTGAAGCAGTGAAATCACTTATTCGAGTTTTAAACAGTGGAATTGATTTTTACAAAAAAGCAGCAAGCGAAACGACAGACAATCGATATAACGATGTATTTTCGAGAATGATCACGGAAAAAGTAAGAGCTATAGCATTGCTACAACCTTTTGTCGTCGCGGACGAAGGCAGTATTGAAGAGGGCAATGCGCTTGCGGTAGAAATTCGTGAGTCTTACACTCACCTTATTGGCATGTTTAAAAAAGACAACATCCACCTTTACTTAAGTCAGCTAGAGGAACTTGAAGACAAAGTACTAGAAAAGGTGAATAAAGCGCTCGCTACAACAGTGCCTGCACCTTGTGAAGCAGCACTATATCAAATTAAAGAGCGCATGAAGCTATGTCATGACGAAATGCGTGCACTTGACGTTATCACACAATAGGAGGGAAGCGTTATGTTAAGCTGGGCAGTAACATTCTTAATTCTAGCATTAATCGCAGCGGCATTCGGGTTTGGTGGTATAGCAGGCGCAGCTGCAGGTATGGCAAAAATACTTTTCTTTATTTTTGTTGTTCTAACCGTAATTTCATTTATTTTTGGCCGAAGAAAAGTACCTTAAAGAGCTAAATTGAAAAAGGAAGCAATTGCTTCCTTTTTTATCGGATGCGATGTGGAGGAATATCGACTTTAACGAGTCGTTCGTTTTCTAAGTACAGCAAACCCTGGTAGACGGAATCACCATCAGAACAAAACTCAAAAACAAACTCGGCTTTAATTCCGGGTTTGCCCGTTCGGTTGATACCTAAACGAAATCGTTTCATCGCAACACTCAGTAGTTGGACGTTCAATGACTCGGCCTGACGCTCTGCGTGTACTTTTGCGGCGTCAGCAACGACGCGACTCATCCAGAATGAGGCAATCACTGCCGCCACTGCCATTATCATCCATAGTGTTATCATGCGTTAAATAACTTTCCTATTGCGCGCGAAAGCGTTTCGCTGCGACTTGGTGCTCTAAGAATGCTTAATACTTGGGGGCGAAGCGCTGGAATTGCAACCAAATCTGCAAATACACCTGCGAAAAAGTCACCTTCACCTACTTGCGCTGCGTTATCTAACAATGCATATAGTCGCTCAGGCAAGATAAATGTTTGCCATAATCTTCCCACTAAAATGAGCAAAATTTCTCTATCAGTTGCAAAAACGCTATCCAGTGTGTTGTCTACGCATTTTTCTAAAATACCTTTCGACGAAGAACCACTAATCGCTCTTAGACTATTGATCAACATTGCTTTATTCTGGTTTTCAAGTGCATCGTCAATGCTTTTCGACATTAACTCTGTGACGGAAACTGAAATCGCAACGTGTTCTAACATCGCTGCCAGCGTATTTTGAACTTCTCCAGGAAGTACCTGCCAGTGAGACTGCAAAAGTGCTTGGTTTTGTCCGTGCTCTAAACGCATCGCAAAATCCGCTAAGCCCTGTACCGCGAGTGTTTGCCAATCATGAATGAGTGGTGCATGGAAATAGTTTTCCACTGCTTCATAATACTGTGAGGCAGGACGTTTTATTTCTACTTTCATCAAGGCGTTGAATGCGGCTAGTTTGTTGGCATTCGGTGTAAATACATACGGATTGTTATCCAATTTACCATCCGCATCTTCGCTGGTAAGCTCTGTGCCAAGTGCCTCTAACACTAAATTCGCGAAATGATCACGTGTAGCCAAAACCAGCTTACTTTGTTCGTCAATCGGGAATTTTAAAAACCAGACATATGGGTCTTGCGTGGCATTTTTATCCCAGAATTGAATGGCTATGTGGGCATGGCCCATTAACGGGAAAGGATAGGGGCGTGCGCCAAGTTCTATTTGTGTAAATTCAGCTTTATCGAGTTTAGTGATACGTCGGCCGACGTCATAAGCACGCCATTGTGTGCCTGCCGCTTCTAAGAGTTCACCTAATGTCGAAATATTTGAATTCATTGTTTATTACCGTCTTTTGATTACTTACACCAAACTATCTTGGTCGTGTTGAATACGGCGGGAATTGCTCGAAGTCACAAAACATTCCCACGATGCCGCCTACTCTTATTATACTGGTTTCGCTGAGAATTTAGAATGTTGGGAAGTCTTCTTATTCAAGGTACAATTACACGCATGTTTAGTTAGATGGGGTTTACAATGCAAAATCGCTACGAATTAATCGCTGATTTGTTGGTTGCGCTGCAGCTCGCCATGCATGAAGAAAATCTGTGGCAAAGTGCTCCCTTGAGTCACAGTGCTTATAATTCTAGTGCACCCTTTTGCTGCGATACGATGACATTTGGGCAGTGGCTACAATTTGTTTTTATTCCCAAAATGAATGAACTCATCAAAAGTGAACAAGCATTACCCACTCAACTTTCACTACTCCCAATGCTTGAAGTGAGCTACCCAAATTCACAAAAACTGAGCAGTGTATACAGCGTGATTACGCGACTTGATACCCTATTTACAAAGTAGTAAACGAACTATGCAAGATGAATTAGAAATTTTGTACCAGGATGCGCATTTTGTTGCTATTAACAAGCCGTCTGGTTTATTAGTCCATCGATCATTCCTCGACAAACGAGAAACTCGTTTTGCAATGCAGATGCTTCGAGATCAAATTGGTCAACACGTGTTTCCTGTCCATCGTTTGGATAGACCAACGTCAGGCGTACTATTGTTTGCTCTAAGCTCGGAAGATGCTCGAGTCATCAATCAATTGTTTATCGAAGGAACTATTCAAAAACGTTACCTAGCATTAACGAGAGGTTTTGCACCAGAGGAAGTAACCCTCGATAAGCCACTAAAAGAAGAGTTGGACAAAATTGCAGATAAGTTCGCTCAGCAAGACAAAGAAGCTCAGCCTGCAGTTACGGATTTTCGCTGTTTATACCAAGCGTCGTTACCCATCCCACTGGGTAAATTTCCTACCGTCCGATATAGTCTCGTCGAGTGTTTTCCAAAAACAGGTCGAAAACATCAAATAAGGCGCCATCTTAAGCACTTAGCTCATCCAATTATTGGTGATGTAAATCATGGTGACAACACGCAAAATCATTTTTTCTATGATGAGTTTGGTGTACAACGTTTGATGTTATTTGCAACTCGACTTAGTTTTGTACATCCTTATACCAATGAACCGATTGTCATACGAGCAAATCTTGGTGAAGAGATGCTTAAAGTGTGTGAAAAATTAGGTTGGCCAACGACAGAAGAGGAATATCAATAATGGCACACGTCGCAATATTTGTGGGGAGTATGTACGGTAACGCAGAAGGTCTGGCGGAAAAGATCCAGTCGGTTTTAGTTACTGCAGGTCATGAAGTAAACGTTTACTCGTCTGCAACTATCGCCGATTTAACAGCAGCAAGCAATGCATTATTTGTCAGCTCAACGACGGGCCAAGGCGATATTCCGGACAACTTGCAACCACTGTTTTTACAAATGCAAAGTCAGTTTCCAATGATGACCGGCAAGTTATGCGGTGTCATAGCGCTTGGTGACAGCAGTTATGGCGATACCTACTGCGGAGCGGGGCGTCAAATTGACGCACTACTTCAGGAACTCAATGCGACATTGCCCGTAAAACGCCTTGATGTTGATGCTTGTGAGTATTTTGAACCATGGGAAGCTGCAGAAACTTGGGTCGCTGATTGGATAACGCACCTCAGTTAGCATAAAACGAGCAGTGATAGTGATGTGCTAGGTAGAATGTAAAAAGGCCCTCAACGGGCCTTTTTTAGGTTCTTTTTACATCGACTTTTAATTTCAATTTCTGGCCAGGTTGCAGGTACTTCTGACCATCTAAATTATTCCACTTCACAATTTCATCGACAGTGAGATTAAACTTACTCGCGATTCGCGCCAGAGAATCTCCACGACGCACTTTGTATGTGATCGTGCGGTTTACAGATTGCAAATTTTCTGACGGTTGTTGAGCTGCCTTGGTGTCTTTAAATACGGTGAGTTTTTGACCCAAACGCAATACTGCAGAGTCTCGTAATTTATTCCAACGCGCCAGCTCTTTCACTGTAACGTCGTACTCGCGGCTGATGTCCCAAAGCGTATCGCCACTTTTCACAACATGAGTCACTTTTTCTTGCATGACTTTGTTTGCGGCGACACGGACTGCGTTCGGTAAATGTTCACTTTGCAGAGCACCTTCGCTCAGCGGTACTAACAATTGCTGACCAATTCGGATGATATTGTTGTCGAGGTTATTTAGTTTCTGAATTGCACTCGGTGAAGTTGAAAACTTCTTCGCAATCACTGACAAACTATCACCTTTCGCTACTTGATAGTATTGCCAACGCAAACGGTCTTTAAGCTCGGTTTTGGCCAATTTTTCATTAAAGGCGTCCACTTTATCGATTGGAAGTAACAGGACGTGCGGGCCATCCGGATCCGTTGCCCAGCGATTGAACCCTGGGTTTAAGCGGTATAATTCTGTTAAAGAAACGTCTGCCATATCCGCTGCAAGCGCTAAATCAATTTGGCCACCTATATCGACAGTATCGACGACCTGTGCGTTGATTATCGGGTTCCACTTCACACTAAACTCGTCTTGTCGTCTTAGTAAATCTGACAAGGCTAGTAATTTGGGGACGTATGCCGTTGTTTCTCTTGGTAAATCTAAAGACCAGAAATCGGTCGGCAAGTGCTTTTTACGGTTTTTTCGGATAGCGTTAAGCAAACGGCCTTCGCCAGAATTGTATGCAGCAATCGCATTCAACCAGTCGCCTTCCAACGTTTTATGCAAATAGCTCAAATAGTCGAGCGCAGCACGAGTTGATTGCACAATGTCTCTACGCCCATCAAACCACCAATTTTGTTTCAATTGAAAACGCTCGCCTGTTACAGGCATAAATTGCCAAATACCAGATGCACTTGCGTGTGAAAAACCAAACGGGTCGAAAGCACTTTCGACGATTGGTAGCAGTGCTATTTCAATCGGCATTTCACGCTTTTCAACTTCTTCAACGATGAAATACAAATAAGGTTCTGCACGTTTTGCAATACGATCTAGGTACGCTTGGTGTGCTTGATAATAATTTCGTTCTGCAACAACTGGGCGATTTTGAGGTACAGGGATGGATAGCTGGTAGCGAATACGTTCCCACACGTCGTCAAATACTGGAGCGGGTTCCTCTTCTTCTGTAACTTCTTCCGATGCCATCAATGCATCCGACACATCCTGCGGTGATGCAAAGGTTAAGTTCTTTGAAGAATTATCTAACTGCGCTTGATCAGGTGACATCTGACACCCAGCCAAAATAGCCGCTAGTAATACAATAAGAGGGGACTTGCTCATTATTAACCCTTATGTTGGCAAAAACTCGACAAGTCTACCCGCTTCATTGCAATTTTTGAAGTATAAGGCTCGTTCAGCTTGGTGATTTTTTGTAAGTCTATAGTCATATTGAGCGTTAAAAATGGTCTTTCCATTTTCTAAGAGCGGCAAATCGATTCTCAGGTAAGGCTGTGTCGTCAACATATTGAGGAGGGCAATTCTCTAAAATGTTGTCAAGAGAGGCTCTTAAAAATGGATTACAGCGTTTTTGTTCGCCAATACTTGTTGGTATAGTCAGTTCAGCACTTGCCCTCATTGAATCTATACGCTGCTTGATACGGTGTAAATCAGTGTTGTCGGGCTCTACCGATAGAGCAAATCTGAGATTAGCCTGCGTGTATTCATGAGTGCAATATACCAATGTTGAGTCGGGTAAGGCAGCGAGTTTTGTCAGACTCTGCCACATTTGTTTCGCGGTCCCTTCAAAAAGTCGACCACACCCTCCATGAAAGAGCGTGTCTCCTGTAAAAGCAAATTCATCACAGACATAACATATGTGATCAAGTGTATGACCCGGTGTTTCGATAATTCGAAGTACTTTGCCGAGCACATTGACCGTATCCTGCTCAGTCAGTTTTACGTCAATACCGTTAAATGGACTATTAGCTGGGCCATACACGCACGAGTCAGGGTAGGCTGCTTTTAACTCTTTTACGCCATCCGTGTGATCCCAATGGTGGTGAGTCAATAATATTCCTTCAAGCTGCAAAGTATATCGACTTAATGCTTGCTTTACTGCTTGTGCATCGCCAGGATCAACAACAAAAGCGGTTTGCGTTGCGCTATTTTTGATAAGCCAAATGTAATTATCATTAAAGGCGGGAATTGCCTCTACTTGCACCATTGTGATTAGCTCGTTAAAGTGTTGGTGCGATTAGTATAACGAGCATATTAAATGAAACCAGCACTTAGTTTCTTGCAGGGCCCCAAACCGCTGGATTGGCGAGATTTTCCGCATGGCGATTATATTCGCTGTGATATTGAGCGGAAAATGGCGCCTTGGCTGCCAAGAATGTTTGGTTATCATATGCTTAAACTAGGCAGTTTAAGTGGCCAGCTCGATACCTCTAAAAGTCCGATTAAACATCAAGTTTGTGTTGCGCCCTTTGGTAAGCATGTGGGTGTTTATGCGGAAATAGACGAATTACCTTTTGCTGAAAATAGTGTTGATGCTTGTATTTTAAGTCAATGCTTAGAATACCATTCGGATCCACATCACATTTTGCGTGAAGCCCATCGAACGCTAATTCCTGGAGGGTATATTTTGATTTCAGGATTTAACCCGTTTAGTTTAACAGGTCTTGCACATCTTCTGCCCTTTAGCAGTCAAAAGTTACCTTGGTCAGGACGCTTTTTCACGCCGGCGCGCGTTAAGGATTGGCTCGATTTGTTGGGGTTCGAAATTATTGCCGATGAGCGTTTTATACATTCTTCACTCGCAAGAGGCAGTCGATTATCCCGCTTTGCACCGTGGAGAAGATTTTGTAAGCATTACTTAAGGCCGATGGGTAGTGTGTACATGCTGGTGGCTAGAAAGCGCGTAACACCGCTTACACCCATAAAACCGAAGTGGCATGCTCGCGCTAGACCGACGTTTGCGCAGGTTAAAAATGCAGGTCTGCGCCAAACGTGTGATCATAAATGTGAGAGTCATGATTAATGTTTAAGCATCGAGCTTAATGTTTGTAGCTACTCCGGTTTGTAACCAACATCTGCGATTAAGTTGGACGACGTTGCGGCTTCACGTGCAAGCGTATCAACACGTTCATTGAAATCATGACCGCTATGACCTTTAACCCAGAACCAGTCTACTCTTGGGTGACGCTTAACTGCCTCATCAAGGCGTTGCCAAAGGTCAACATTTTTGACGGGTTGTTTGGAAGCGGTACGCCAATTGCGTTTCTTCCAGTTTTCTAACCAACTTTCAATGCCTTGTTTGACATATTGACTATCAGTGACGAGTTTTACATTACAAGGCTGAGTTAGGGTTTCTAAACCAACAATCGCAGCCATTAACTCCATACGATTGTTCGTTGTTAATGTATAGCCTTGGTTGAGTTCCTTTTTATGCTTGCCGTACATCATTAAAACGCCATAACCGCCAGGACCTGGATTACCTAAACAAGAACCATCTGTATAAATCTCTACTGTTTTTTGCACGTATTTACCGCTTTTTATGTAGAATGACATTATTAATCGCTAACCATATCAAAGTTACGGCGTTTAGACATGCTAAAAAGACAAATAGTACTAGATACAGAAACGACGGGTATTGACCCAAAAGCAGGGCACCGCATTATCGAAATTGGTTGCGTCGAGCTCATAAATAGACGCTTAACAGGTAATAATTTCCACGTATACATTAATCCAGACCGCGACATAGAAGATGAAGCGATTGACGTACACGGTATCACGAATGAGTTTTTACGCGATAAGCCTCGTTTTCACCAGATAGCACAAGAGTTTATTGATTTTATAAAAGGTGCTGAGCTGGTAATTCATAATGCGCCGTTCGACGTCGGTTTTATGGACCATGAGTTTGCAGCACTGAAGCAGAATATTCAGCCAACTCGTGAAATGTGTCAGGTTTTAGACACGCTCGACATGGCAAGAAAGATGCATCCAGGACAAAAGAATAGCCTTGATGCATTATGTCGCCGCTACGACATTGATAACTCCAAACGTACACTTCACGGCGCTTTGCTGGATTCCGAGATTCTAGCTGATGTTTACTTAGGTATGACGGGTGGGCAAGCTAAGCTCAATTTGGGTCAAAATGCGGAATCGTCAAACCAAAGCGAGCAGGGCGGGATTGTGCGTCTTGGTGAAAATCGAAAACCACTCAAGATTGTATATGCCTCTGCCGATGAAGTAATTGCGCACGAAGAACGTATGCAATTAGTAGAAAAAGCCTCAGGTGGGTCTTTGTGGTTTAAACAATAGAGGATAGAAATGACTTTAATACTTCGCGTTTGTTTTTTCGCGGTTTTGGTTTTAGTTGGTTCGTTTGCATATGCTCAAACTGACGAAGACACAAAGAAATATGGTCTTACCATGTTAAAGCGCGATGGTGTAGTCAATGAAGTACCGCTGTTGAATAATCGATTTCGTATCGATTATAAGGTCGAAGAAATTACCATGTTGTTCTTCCGTCGTCCTGGTGCTCCGCCAGTGGTGCTTGTGCAACCCGATGGGAGTAAGCTCTATCCTTCACATGCGATGGATAATGAAAACCTAGATTGGTATGACGAAGTAAGCTACGACTTAGTGATTATCCGCCACCCTACACCGGGTCCTTGGCAAGTTGTCGGACAAATCCAAAAAGACAGCAGAATTATGATTCTGGGAGACATTACGTTAGATGTCGACCCTTTACCTCCACTGATATTCCAAGGTGAAACACTGAAAGTAACAGCTCGAGTATTAAACGATGGCAGCCCAATTAGCGTTGGCTACTTTCGTGATGTTGTCACACTGTACGTTGAGTTTGTTAGCACCAACAACGACCAGTACGATAATTTTGGAGCGGGTACAAAAAGTGTTACTGAGTTTCGTGATAACGGGCAAGACTTTGACGAGCGTCCAATGGATGGTGTATTTACCGGGGAATTTAAGTTGTCGTTTCCGGCCGGAGAGTGGAGGCCTGAGTTTTCAATACAAACGCCTATCCTCAAACGTCGAGTCGTCAAAGCGCCATTAGTGGTAGCAGAACCTCCCTTTAACTTCAACATGACGCTGGCATCAGATGGTGATCCATCAGATCATTTATTACAAATTCGCATAGATCCAAATGTCGCTAAACCAGATACGGTGATTTTTCAAGGGAAAATCTTCTACCCAAATGGCGAAGAGCAACTCTTTACGTTAGGGAAGGAAACGAGTTTATATCGAGAGCTTTCAGTTAAAAACTATGACTGGGGACGTTACAGTATTGAGATATCGGCATTTGGTGAAAACATTAATGGTCGAGAATTTATGGCGACGCTGCCGCTTTATAAATTTGAAATAGAGCGTCCAATAGAAAAAGTACCAGAGATCCTGAAACCGCTTGTTGAAACGCCCCTTGAGCCAGAACTTCCGCCGGAACCTGAAATTTCAACCGAGATGATGGTGACGATTATTGTGCTTGGTAACATGGTCATCTTGTTACTCGGTTGGGCTGCTGTACGTGTTTTCGTCCAAAACAAACCGCTTTTACCAAAATTAGCGATGCCAAGCTTGCCGAATTTGTTCAAGAAAAAGTCTTTAGATTTGGACGAGTTAGAAAATGAACAAGATGAGAACAGTGATTCTGAACAAAAAACCAACGACTCCGGTGATATTTTGAACCTTTCGATGAAGGAACGCTAAATTTCGTAGTTTTTTTCAAAAAAACTGTTGACTCAGATAGGGGTGATTCGTATTATTCACGCCGCTGTCAGGGCACATGCCCAACAGCAACGAAATGTGGAGCGGTAGTTCAGTTGGTTAGAATACCGGCCTGTCACGCCGGGGGTCGCGGGTTCGAGTCCCGTCCGCTCCGCCACTTTCAGACAGCACAGTCTCAAACGCAGTGAATCAACACTTAAAAAATCCCAAAGTGGAGCGGTAGTTCAGTTGGTTAGAATACCGGCCTGTCACGCCGGGGGTCGCGGGTTCGAGTCCCGTCCGCTCCGCCACTTTCAGACAGCACAGTCTCAAACGCAGTGAATCAACACTTAAAAAATCCCAAAGTGGAGCGGTAGTTCAGTTGGTTAGAATACCGGCCTGTCACGCCGGGGGTCGCGGGTTCGAGTCCCGTCCGCTCCGCCACTTTAGACAGCACAGTCTTTAAACGCTGCGAATAAACGCATTAAAATTCCCCTATGGAGCGGTAGTTCAGTTGGTTAGAATACCGGCCTGTCACGCCGGGGGTCGCGGGTTCGAGTCCCGTCCGCTCCGCCACTTTAGACAGCACAGTCTTTAAACGCTGCGAATAAACGCATTATAATTCCCCTATGGAGCGGTAGTTCAGTTGGTTAGAATACCGGCCTGTCACGCCGGGGGTCGCGGGTTCGAGTCCCGTCCGCTCCGCCACTTTAGACAGCACAGTCTTTAAACGCTGCGAATAAACGCATTATAATTCCCCTATGGAGCGGTAGTTCAGTTGGTTAGAATACCGGCCTGTCACGCCGGGGGTCGCGGGTTCGAGTCCCGTCCGCTCCGCCACTTTAGACAGCACAGTCTTTAAACGCTGCGAATAAACGCATTAAAATTCCCCTATGGAGCGGTAGTTCAGTTGGTTAGAATACCGGCCTGTCACGCCGGGGGTCGCGGGTTCGAGTCCCGTCCGCTCCGCCACTTTAGACAGCACAGTCTTTAAACGCTGCGAATAAACGCATTAAAATTCCCCTATGGAGCGGTAGTTCAGTTGGTTAGAATACCGGCCTGTCACGCCGGGGGTCGCGGGTTCGAGTCCCGTCCGCTCCGCCATCACTAAAGATACATTTCTCATCTTTCAATAAATTCTTAGGCTCTCTTCTTTAATTGTTGCTTTTTATTCATTTATATTCCTTTTTTATTTCAAATCTCATCGAATGTCTAAAGTTTAACTAGCTGATATATATGACTAAAAGTCACAATTTATCTTTCGAGACATCATTGCCTATTCAGCGCAGTAAAGACCGATATTAGGTATAAATTATATAAAATTGTTATCAAATAAATTCACATATTTTTCATAGGGTTGTAATTTAAAAGCTGACAGCGTTGTCTTTTGGTGTTGCTATATGGTGAACAAGGTGTTATCAATAGTTCCCCTTTCGGGGTCTATAGTCAGAGGATAACATGAATTATAAGAAGAATTTAATTGTACTCTCGATACTGAGTGCAGCTACAAGTGCCTATGCGAACACGTCACCTGAGTTACCGTTAACGAAACGAGATCCGCTCACTTTCCAACAATGGCATCTACAAAACGTAGGTCAAACAGGTTTCTCTAAATCGGCGGGCACCGTTGGGCAGGACCTTAACGTCGATTTTGCTGATCGAATGGGCATTAAAGGTCGTGGTATTACGGTGTCTGTGATCGATACGGGAGTAGAAATCAGTCACCCAGATCTTGCGGGCAATGTGGTACCTGGATCTCGTAACTTAATCGATGGCTCGGATTACCCTCTAGACAACCATGGTCATGGTACATCCGTCGCTGGACTTATTGCTGCAGTAGAGGGCAATAATATTGGTGGTAGAGGCGTTGCTCCATATGCAAATTTGGTTGGTTTCAACTATCTAGATGAACAGTCTATGGCTTCTTGGATGGTCTCACACGGCCTATCAGAGGATTTTAGGGCACTAGATCGTTTTACGGACCCTCGCGTGTTCAACCAAAGCTACGGAAGTACTCCTGCATCACCTCGCAATGGTGATTTATCAAATGATCCTGCCGCTGAACTTGAAGAAGCAATAATGCAAGATATCACGCTCAACAGCCATTGGGGGCGTGGAGCAATATACGTGAAATCTGCAGGTAACTCGTTTGGATACTACAACACGTACATCAATGGTGTGAAGTACCTTGTATTGCCTTATGAAAATAAAGAGTTTTTCAATAACCAAGGTTTACCATTTCATGATGCAAATATCACGGTAGATAATGCGTCAAATTGGAACTTAGTCGTCTCAGCGCTCAATGCTGATGGTAAATTAGCCTCTTACTCATCTGTCGGGTCTAATATCTTTTTAAGTGCACCAGGTGGCGAATACGGTGAAGATGCACCTGCTATGGTTACAACAGACTTAACGGGCTGTGATAAAGGGATGAACCAGACCGGGCCTCATGGAAACTCGCTTCATGGTGGTACCGAGCTTGACCCTGAGTGTAACTACGCAGGTACGATGAACGGCACATCTTCCGCTGCACCAAACACCTCAGGCGCTATTGCAACTGTCATGTCTGCAAATCCAGCGCTGGATTCTCGTACAGTTCGTCATCTGTTAGCGTCAACAGCACGAAAAACGGACCCAACAAATCCAGGTGTGATGTTATCGTTTGAGAATGCCCAAGGCGAGATGGTTTCCTATGATGCTATACCGAGTTGGCAAACAAACGCGGCAGGCTACAACTTCCATTATTTTTATGGTCTTGGCGCTGTCAATGTCGATGATGCGGTATTCAAGGCATTATTTACAGGCGTATCTTTACCAAAGCTGCAGGTGACCGATTGGCAAAAAGAAGTCGCAGACATTGCTATTCCTGATGCAAGTCTTGATGGCGCAGTAAGTGCGATGCAAGTTGATCAAGATTTAACAATCGAAGCGGTTCAACTAAAAGTGAACATTGACCACGAACGCGTTCGTGACGTCGCTATTGAACTGACCTCGCCATCTGGCACACGAAGTGTGGTTTTAAGCCCTAGAACGGGTTTCCTACGTGGAAACGAAGGTGGATTCACGGATGCGCTGATGTTAACTCACCATTTCTATGGTGAAAACTCAAAAGGCAATTGGACTATCAAAGTACTTGATACAGACAAAGGTAATTCATATACCCTAATTTACAATCAATCAGCAGGTCTAATTGGTTATAACAGCAAAAACAATGAACTAGCTGGTGTATTAAAAGACTGGTCTTTGAAAATTTACGGTCACTAAGGAGCAATCAATGAAAAAATTATCTTTGCTAGCAGTCTTGGTTCTTGCACCTAGTGTTTTTGCCAAATCACCAATCAATGTAGAAGAGCTTCAAGTACTACAGATCCAACCAGAGACTGTTTTGGATGGTTCTGCATTTGTAACAGTTGATGGGGCGGAAAGTGTACAAAAAGGCCAGATCCTCGTGGGGGAAAATGGTCTAGATGCCTATCGTGCAACTGGTGAGGTTGTTATCAAGCTCGCGTCTGTTGCAGATGCTGACAAATTAGCCCAGACACATGGTTTGACACTTAAACAAGCATATAAGCAATACTATATTGTTACGGCGTCAAAGACGAACTTGAACGATGTTATTACCTCGTTGAAGCAGGACGGAACAGTGTTGTCTGCAAGCCTCGACCTACGGGATTTAGGTGTGTCAGTAAAATAACTGCAATCTAGGTAAGCGTTATCGAGCGATAGGGAAACCTGTCGCTTTTTTTGGCGTATATTGCCGCTAATTAACCGATTTTTTAAAAAGTACATCAATCTCAAGTCTTCTCGACTAGCCTTATACTAGCGTCTATTTTTATAAATGATTGTCACTCACGTGACAATATCATCTTTGTTTTGTAATTCGGCACGATAAACCAATTAGCGTTTTCCATGATTTTGAACTTACGGATCCATGTGATGAAGTTGAACCGGGCTAATCTAATCATTATGTTGAGTATTTTCTTTATGTACCCATCTTATGCTGTACAGCCTAAGATCAATTGGTATACGGAAGACTATCCTCCCTTCAATTACATGCATGAAGGGCAAATTGAAGGCATTTCAATTAAGGTGTTACGTGCTATGTACGAGAAATTGGATTGGACGTTTGATGAAGCAGACATTCTTTTAATGCCTTGGGCTCGTGTCTATAAAACACTCGAAGATAGTCCTAACGCGTGCGTATTCTCAATTACTTTTACAGAAGAAAGAGCGAGGCAATTTAACTTTATTGGACCGATGATCCAGAACACCGTTTCACTTATAGGGCATAAAGAAAGCGATTATTCAGATGTCGATTTGAAAAATATACCGGGGCTCAAAGTTGGCGTTGTGAAAAATGATATTGGTCATCAACTTCTCGTCAAAGAAGGGTTTCATGAGTATCAATTTGTTTATCTAAAAACAGGTTACGAGCTCGTCCGTATGCTGAAATTGAAACGGGTCGATCTGATTGCTTATGGAGATGTCATTGCGCGCTTTCAGTTTTCACGGGCACATATAGATTCGAACAATTACAAAATCATTGCGCCACTATATCAATCTTTTTTGGGGATGGCGTGTAATAAAGCGGTTGATGGTGAAGTGATCAAAACCTTAAATCAAACACTTGTTGAAGTATTAAAAGTACATCCTAGTTTAGCAACCTGGAATGAAGAAAGTGTTCAATAAAAACCTGATTTGATTGTTTATTAAGTTCTCAGTCGGAAGATAAGCCCACAGATTTCTGTGGGCTTATTGGGTTAGATAGTTGCGAAAAAGCAACCAAATCCAGGAAGTCTAAGTTCACCTGAACTGTATTCTCCAGTGTGGTGAGAAAGTTCTTTGTGTTCAAACATTGATGCCAGATCAATGTCCATTGAAGCTTCTACCGCGCCTAGGTTGAACGCACATAACATCGTTTCACCTTCAAATGTACGGTAGAACGCTAATACCGGCTCAGCAGTGTCAATGAATTCAATGTTGCCATACTTCAAAATGGATTTGTCCGCTCGCCACGCCATAAATTCACGATAGCGGTTTAAAACAGACGTGGGTTTTGAAGCTTGTTGGTCAACTGTTAGACTGGCGTGTTGTTCACCCATAGGAAGCCACGGTTTCGCTTTACTGAAACCTAAATGATCACCGTCCGCAGTCCAAGGCATTGGGGTACGGCAACCATCGCGACCTTTAAAGTTCGGCCAGAATGTTTTGCCGTAAGGATCTTGCAGATCTTCAAAGGCAACATCGGCTTCGCCAAGCCCAAGTTCTTCTCCTTGATACATGCAGATACTGCCACGTAAAGAGCCTAATAGCGAAGTCAACATAGAGGCTTGGAGTGGTTGTCCATTGCCACCAGATTGGTCCCAACGCGACGCGACTCGTTCTACGTCATGGTTGCTAAACGCCCAACACGGCCAACCTTCGGTCATCACTTCTTCTAAACGCGACACGGTTTCACGGATGTATTTTGCACTGTAGTCATTGGTTAGAAGCTCGAAGCTATAACCCATATGCAATTTATTGCCATCGGAAGTGTACTCCGCCATTGTTTGGAGAGAATCTTCCGACGAAATTTCACCTAGGCTAACAGTTCCCGGATAGCGGTCGAGAAGGGTGCGGATCTCTTCCATAAAGGCCAAATTTTCAGGCTGTGTGTTGTTGTAGTAATGATATTGGAAGGCGTAAGGATTATCTTCACTAAAACCACGGCCTTGGCGCAACTCTTTCGGTTTCGCAGGATTATCACGTAGCTGTTTGTCATGGTAGCAAAAGTTAATTGCATCCAAACGGAAGCCATCGACCCCTTTTGCGAGCCAAAATTCAACATTGGCAAGTACGGCAGCTCTTACTTCCGGGTTATGGAAATTAAGGTCTGGCTGTTCGGTCAAGAAGTTATGTAAGTAATATTGACCACGTCTAGGTTCCCATTGCCATGCAGGGCCGCCAAAAATCGATAGCCAGTTGTTAGGCTGTGTTCCATCTGGTTTAGAGTCCGCCCAAACGTACCAATCTGATCTGTCGTTATCTTTACTTTCTCGACTTTCTAAGAACCATTGGTGTTGATCTGAAGTGTGGCTTAACACTTGGTCTATTACGATTTTAATATCACGTGCGTGTGCTTGTTCAATTAACGTATCGAAGTCTTCTAAATCACCAAACATCGGGTCAATATCTCGGTAATCCGAAATATCATAGCCAAAGTCTTTCATCGGAGATTTGAAAAATGGTGAAATCCAAATAGCATCCACACCTAGGCTTTTTATGTAATCTAGTCGCTTTATGATCCCTTGCAGATCACCAATGCCATCACCATTCGTATCCTGAAAACTACGTGGATACACTTGATAAATAACAGCACCTTTCCACCACTCGTTGTTTGCCATGCACCTTCTCCGTCGTTGCGTCCATAGGCCTTCTTAAGTTGTATGAAGAATACGTTATAGACTTTGGAGAGTAAAAAGTCTGCATACGTATGCACGGGAAATCGTCTTTCAGAATTTGTTAAAGAATGTGACTGAAATTGGAAATCACATTGTCAGATTAGTTTACCAATAAAGGATGCAGTAATTGATGTAGAGGTCAGATGTCCTCTGTAGCCTCATTAAATTTGATGGTTTGCTACGCGAAGTAAATACTTTATTGGTATGACCAATTTACTTTCGATGCTGGTTTACACATTAATCATCCAGAATAACGAAAATAAATGACAAGTATATGATTCCGAACCTAAATTTGGGGCAAAAAAGTTTAAAATAAAAGTGAACTTTTTAAAGTTCTATTAATACATCTAATTTTTCAACTAAAACAAAGGTATACGCAAAAATCATGTGAATATTTTGTGAAGTTAAAGATTTTGACCTACGTTTGAATACGTATGCATAAAGTTGTTTAAGAAAAAAGGTGAGAGCTACTATTTGTGACGACAACAAACGTCGCTAGTAAAAAACACAAAAAATCAAAGTTGAATACACCGCGATATGCGGTTACTGGCAAATAAACGGCTTAATGGGATAAAACACTATGTCAATGTTCAAACCAAGTATGCTCACTTTAGCACTTGTTGCTGCTGGCGTGAGTAGTTACTCGTCATATGCAGCAGAAGAGCAAGCACAAAAAGAAGACGAAAAAGCGGTAGAAGTAATTGAAGTCAAAGGTTTCCGTGCAAGTGTGGTGGAATCAATTAACACCAAACGTTTTTCTACTGAAGTGGTGGAGTCAATCTCTGCAGAAGACATTGGTAAACTACCGGACTCTTCTATTGCTGAGTCAATTGCTCGATTACCTGGTTTGACAGCTCAGCGTCTTGATGGACGTGCAAGTCGCGTGTCTATTCGTGGTTTCGGTGAAAACGAAAGTGCCACGATGTTCAATGGCAGAGAGCAAGTGTCTATCTCAGACAACCGTGGCGTAGAGTTTGATCTTTACCCTTCAGAAATCATGAGTGCGGTTACGGTGTACAAAACACCAAGTGCATCATTAGAAGCTGAAGGTATTGCCGGCGTTATTAACATGCAAACAATCAAGCCTTTGAGTGTTGATGAGCGTGCGTTGCAGTTTAATGGTCAAGTTGAAGAAACTAGTTTTGACAAACTGAATCCTGATGGAAATAAGCGCGGATACCGTGGCACGATTTCTTACATTGATAAATTTGCAGACGACACGATTGGTATTGCGTTTGCTTACACTTCAATGAGCTCGCCAAACCAAGAAAAACGCTGGAATGCTTGGGGTTACCCTGAGTTTGAGGCGGGTGGTAAAAAGTACTCTATTTTAGGTGGTGCAAAACCATTTGTACGTTCTTCTACACTTGAGCGTGACTCGGTTATGTTCGTACTTGAAGCCGCACCATCAGACAAATTGTCAATGGTTTTTGATGCACTTTATGTTGATTTTAAAGATGAGAAAATTCTGCGTGGTATTGAAATCCCATTTGCGTGGGGCCAAGGTCAAATTCCAGCAGAATACGCGACAGTTGATGATGCAACAGGCTTTATCACCAGTGCGGCAACGATTGGGCAACGAGTTGTAGTACGTAACGACTATGAAGATCGTAAAGCGGACCTTAAATCATTTGGTTTTAATTCGAAATACGATATTGATGACCAATGGCGTGTTGAGTTTGACGCGAGCTATTCAAAAGTAGAGCGTGAAGTTTGGAGTTTAGAAAGCTATTCAGGTACTGGCCGTGGTGACGGACGCGGTGAAGCCGATAACATTGCTTACGCATTCAATGGCAGCAATGCTGGTGCGCAGTTCGGGCACAACCTTGATTATAGTGATTACGACCTGATTAAAATCGGTGGTCCTTTGTCATGGGGTTGGAGCTCTGCACTGAATGAAAAATACGGCGTGGTTGGAACTGAATATGAAAACCAACTTCAAGACGGCTTTATTAATGCACCTACGGTTGACGATGAGCTTAAATCACTAAAATTGGCTGCTAAAAAGACCATCGAAAGTGATTTTGTCAACGCGGTAGAATTTGGTGTGTCATACCGCGACCGTGAGAAAACGAAAGTGTCTGAAGGTTACTTCATGACGGTAAGTTCATTCTCATACCCTGATAATCCAGGCATGTTAACTGTACCTGAGAAGTATCGTTTAGGTACTGCCAATCTTGATTTTATCGGCATGGGTAATATGATTGCCTATGATTCACGTCAAATGGTTGCAGATGGCATGTTTGGGTTACTAGCGGAAAGTCTAACGAATCCAAGCCATGCAACTAAGTCATGGTCTGTTTCTGAAGAAGTAACAGCGGCATTTGTTCAGGCGAATATTGATGCTGAAGTTGCAGGTTTTCCTGTAAAAGGTAATGCGGGTCTTCGTTACGTTCGTACGCAACAGGCGTCAGATGGTAATGCTTTTGGTGTTGTCGATGGTAAAGTTCAATTATCACCAACGCACATTGAGCACGATTATTCTCATTTATTGCCGAGCTTAAACTTGTCGATGACGCTTGATGATACTCAAACACTACGTTTTGGTGCAGCAAAAACAATTTCTCGCCCACGTTTGGATGAGATGAATGCGTCGATTAATGCGAAATACAATCTAACTCCAGATTCAAATGGTAATTACTGGGAAGTAGAGGGTGGTAACCCGACTCTTGAGCCTAAAGAAGCGATTGGTGTTGATCTTACTTATGAAAACTACTTCAGCCCAGAAGGTTACTTCTCAGTTGCTGTGTTCAATAAAAATCTAACGAATTGGATTTTTGACGGTAACTATGCAATTGATATGACAGGTGTGGCTGACCCATCAACAGGTGAAGTGCCACCTAACAGCCAAGGCACAGGTAAAGGTAAGGTAAATGGCGGCGGCGGTACTCTTTGGGGTTACGAGCTTTCACTTGCACTGCCATTCAACCTATTCCACGAAAGTTTAGAGGGATTTGGTTTAATTGCTAGTCACACAAAAGTGAAGTCTGACATTCAAGACCACAAAGGCGACGATTATCAGTTACCGGGTCTTTCTGATACGATTCAAAGCTTAACAGTATACTATGAGCGTAATGGCTTCCAAGCTCGTACGAGCATGCGCAAGCGTGATGACTTCAAAGGCGAAGTATACGGTCTAGGTTTTAACACAGATCAAGTAGATATCATTGGTGAAACAATTTGGGATGCTCAAGTTGGTTACGATTTCAGTGAAGGTGGCATTGAAAGCTTGAAAGGTCTAACTGTGACGTTCCAAGTTCAGAATATCACAGAAGAGCCGTTTACATCGCTTTCTGGCGACAACGCACTGCAAGTTCGTGATTACCAAGATTATGGTCGTACTTACTTACTTGGCTTTAGTTACAAATATTAATTCGTGACAAAGTTGCGGAATTAATCAAAAGCCCCTGTTGTACTTGTACTACAGGGGCTTTTCCATAATAGGGTTACGCAATGAATAAGAACAAAATTAAATCTGTTGTGGTAGTCGGTGGTGGGACTGCTGGGTGGATCACGGCATCCTTGCTCTCCAAAGTTTTAGGCAAAGTTGTTGATATTACCCTTGTAGAGTCTGATGACATTGCAACCATTGGTGTGGGTGAGGCAAGTATTCCTCCTATGCAACCCTTCAATAATGCATTGGGTATCGATGAATCGGTTTTTATGAGTCAAACCAAAGCCACGATAAAACTTGGGATCCAATTTGAAGGGTGGGGAAAATGTACAGATTCGTATATGCATGCATTTGGGGGGATTGGTAAGAATTTCCCATTCTGCGATTTTTACCACTATTGGTTGAAGGCTAGAAACGAAGGCTTTGGCGGAGATTTTTGGGACTATTCACTAAACTACCAAGCTGCAAAAGCGGGTAAATTTAGCCACTTGACCAATATACCGAATACACAACTACCCGGCCTTTCTTACGCCTATCATTTTGATGCCGGGTTATATGCTCGATTTCTTCGAAATTTTGCCGAACAATCTGGTGTAAAGCGCATTGAAGGTAAAATAAAACACGTCAATCAACAGGAAGAAACCGGCTTTGTGACTGAGCTTCAACTTGAAGATGGTGTGCAAATCCAGGGGGATTTATTTGTCGATTGTTCGGGACTACACGCCTTATTAATTGATAAAACACTTAACGCAGGATTTGATGACTGGTCTCACTGGTTATTGTGTGACCGAGCTATAGCAATACCTTGTGAACATGAGACAACGGATATTGTCCCTTACACACGCTCGATTGCGCACTCGGCTGGTTGGCAGTGGCAGATCCCACTTCAACACCGTATCGGGAACGGCCTCGTTTATTCGAGTCGCTACATGACGGATGATGAAGCGAGAAAAACGCTTTTAAATCATTTGCCTGGAAATCCAATTGGTGAACCACGATTTATCAAGTTTAGAACAGGGCGAGTCCATAATCCATGGACAAAAAATGTCATCGCAATAGGCTTATCAAGTGGGTTTTTGGAACCGTTAGAGTCGACCAGTATTCATTTAATTCAAACGGCCGCGGTTAGGTTGATTAAGCACTTTCCTCATAATGGCATTAGTTCAGTTCAGGTTCAAAAATTTAACGAGCAAAGTCGGGTTGAGTTTGAACGTATTCGCGATTTTATTATTTTGCACTACAAACTAAATGAGCGAAATGACAGTTCATTTTGGCGACATTGCGCCCAAATGGACGTGCCTCCGTCGTTGGCGAATAAGCTTACTTTATTCAAAGACACAGGTAAGTTGTACCGAGACGATGAAGAATTGTTTACCGAAATAGCTTGGCAGCAAGTACTCATTGGGCAAGGTTTTTTACCCAATGACCATCACCCTTTAGGCGAGATGCTCTCAAAAGCACAACTCCAAGATATGTTCGAAAGTCTCAATACGTTGGTCACAGAAACAGTAAGAAATTTGCCTTCACACAACGAGTTTTTAAAGCGAGTAATACGTGCCTAAATCAATCAATACCATTTTAATTTCGATGTTGCTTTGTAGCCCTCTGACGTTTGCGTTTAACGCTGTAACACGAGTTGAACCACTCAATTGGTGGGTAGGGATGAGCAATCCAACGTTACAGATTATGGTGACAGCGCCAAACGCAAAACAGTCATGGGTACTAAAAAACTATGATGGTGTGACTCTTGAATCAGTTGAGTTTGGCGATAGCCAAAATTATGCCTTCATTAACCTAAATATCTCTGAAAAAGCTAAACCCGGTGAACTAGAGTTATCCAGCAGTGACGAGAAATATCGTTTTTACTACACGCTTTCAGCCCGAGCCAAAGGCAGTGCAGAACGAGAGGGATTTTCAACCAAAGACGTCATTTACCTAATTACTCCAGACCGATTTGCGAATGGAGATGAACAGAATGACTCTCTAGCATCCATGAAAGAAAAAGCGGATCCCACTTTCCGCGGAGGGCGCCATGGTGGAGACCTATCTGGTGTAATAACGCATTTAGACTATTTACAGAAACTAGGAATTTCCCAATTGTGGCTCACCCCCGCGCTTCATAATGATATGGAAACCTATTCGTATCATGGGTATTCGATTACCGATCTTTATCTCGTCGATCCTCGCATGGGTGATAACTCGTTATACAAAACGCTTTCAATAGAAGCAAAAGCGCGAGGAATTGGACTTATTATGGATATGGTTCCCAATCATATCGGAAGTGAACATCCTTGGATGAAAGATTTACCAACACACGATTGGATTAACTACAAAGGCCAGTTTGTCGGTACTAGTCATGCTAGGCAAACGGTCCAAGATACGCATGCGAGCGAATTTGATAAAAAACGCTTTACGGATGGGTGGTTTGTGCCAACGATGCCAGATATGAATCAACGAGTTCCATTCTTACGCAATTACCTGACACAAAATGCAATTTGGTGGATTGAATTTGCTGATTTAAGCGGCTTTAGAGTCGACACTTTTCCTTACTCAGATAAAACCTTTTTGCAGTTCTGGCTAAAATCCATTCTAGCGGAATACCCGAACTTTAATATCGTTGGTGAAGAGTGGACCGCTGAAGCTGGAATATCTGCTTATTGGCAAAAAGGACATCAAAATAAAGATGGGTATGAGTCTTACTTGCCTACGATGATGGATTTCTCGTTGCAGCAAGCGTTGGTTAAGGCGCTGAATGAAGAGGAAAACTGGAACACAGGATGGATCCATGTTTATCAGTCAATTGCCAAAGATTTTCAATTTGCAGATCCAAATAATCTTCTTATTTTTGGTGATAACCATGATATGAGCCGTATCTATACTCAGCTCCACCAAAACGTTGAAAACACGAAACTAGCGATGACCTTGCTGTTAACGATGCGAGGTATCCCTCAGCTTTATTACGGCACTGAAGTTTTGTTAGATAATGGTGAATCAGACGATCATGGCGATATTCGTATTGATTTTCCGGGTGGTTTTAAAAACCAGCAGGTAGATGCCTTTACTGGTGAGGGACTATCGCGAGAACAGCGCGAGATGCAACGATACACAGAAAAGTTACTTGCGATTCGACATAACCATCCAGCATTACAAAATGGTGATTTGATTCATTTTAGTCCATTTGACGAAATGTACGCCTATGCAAGAGGAGGTGAACATCCCATTCTGATTATATTGAACAAAGGTAATGAACAGAAAACTGTGGATATGAATCGATTCGCAGAAATTATACGTGGAAAGGTTTCCGCAACAGAGTTGTTGAGTGGTCAGATGTATGAACTCGAAAACGTGAGGATTGGTGCAAAGTCAGCATTGTTATTGGCGCTTTGAGGAAGTTACAGCGACTAGATGCAATCCAAACGTATCCTCTGGAACGTTTCCAATTAGACAGCGATTTGTACCGGCTAAAAATGGTTCATCCTCAAAAATACACAACAGAGGTTGGACCATTGGTAAAGGTAAATTGCCCGCTAAACTGCGTGATTGAAGGTTGAATACGTATGCAAATGGTTTCCGTCATAGAGTCATAAAAGTAGACTCAATGTGATAATAAGATGACAACAACATCCATATGATAAAACTTAAAAAACAGCATCATGTGCGCGGCCTATTTGCATTGATGGCAGGATTAATGACGAATAGTGTTTCGTTCTCTGCGAGCGCCTCTAACTCTGTCACGGAGAACGAGGCAATGCTTAGCCCGCTTAAGTCGTTAGAGAAGCCTGTCGTTTATCAGGTATTCACACGCTTGTTTGGCAATAAGAATTCAACAAACAAACCATGGGGAACGTTAGAGGAAAATGGGGTTGGTAAGTTTTCTGATTTTACACCAACGGCACTCAAGGAAATAAGCGCATTAGGTGCAACACACATCTGGTACACTGGTGTTTTGCATCATGGCGTTGTTGCAGACTATTCAGAATACGGCATCACGAATGACGATCCCGATGTCGTAAAAGGACGTGCTGGTTCACCTTATGCGATCAAAGATTATTACAACGTTAATCCAGATCTTGCCGAGGATCCAGCCAAGCGTCTTGCAGAGTTCGAGGCGTTAATAACGCGCTCCCACGATGCAGGATTAAAAGTTATCATTGATATCGTCCCCAACCACGTTGCACGAAATTACCATTCGATCACATTGCCACATGGAGTTCAAAACTTTGGTGAAACGGACGACATCACCGTTGAGTATCGCCGAGACAATAATTTTTACTACATTCCCAACAAAGCATTTGCTGTGCCTGAAGATATAAATTATCGACCTCTTGGAGGGCAAAAACACCCGTTACTCGATGGCAAATTCGAAGAGACGCCGGCCAAATGGACGGGGAACGGCAGTCGAGAAGCTAAACCGGGAATTCATGATTGGTACGAAACGGTTAAAGTAAACTACGGTGTAAGGCCAGATGGCAGTTATGATTTTGAACAACTCCCAGAGCATTTTTCGTCGTTGCCCTATCAAGCTCATGCAGAGTTTTGGGCAACAAAATCGGTGCCGAGTAGCTGGACCAAATTTAGACAAATTGTTGAATATTGGTTAGACAAAGGGGTCGATGGATTTCGCTATGATATGGCCGAAATGGTCCCTGTGGAGTTTTGGAGTTATTTGAATTCTTCCATAAAAATGACCAATCCCGATGCTTTTTTACTCGCGGAAGTTTATAACCCAACACTTTATCGACCATTTGTACATCAAGGTAAAATGGATTACCTCTATGACAAAGTCGGGTTCTACGACAACCTCAAAAACTTAATGCAAAGTCATGGTAGTGCGAAGGCAGTTTGGCAAGCATATGACTCCGTAAGTGACATTGAATCGCACATGTTGCACTTTCTTGAAAACCACGATGAGCAACGCATTGCGTCACCTGAATTTGCAGGAAGTGCTGAAAAGGGCAAACCAGCAATGGTTGTGTCACACTTGATCTCATCCGCCGCGACAATGATTTATTTTGGTCAAACAGAAGGCGAGGATGGTTCTGAATACGCCGGTTTTGGACAACCAAGCCGCACCAGTATTTTCGATTATATTGGGGTTCCCGCCCATCAAGCGTGGATGAATGGGGGGAAGTTTGATGGTGGAGCACTGACTTCAAAACAACGAGAACTGCGTAATTACTATCAAAAGTTACTCAATCTACGTTCGCTAGAGGTTGTCAAATCAGGCCAGACATATCCTCTGTTACCCTCCAACGATACTTTACCTGTTATCGCCTTCGAGCGTGCTAACAACGACACCAGTTTAATTGTAGTAAGTAACTTCTCAGAGTTGTCGCAAGACATCTCTTTGTCTTTACCAAAGCACGTAAACAGCGTGTTAGTCGACATTTTAGAAAGTAACCCAAAACAAGAATTACGTTCAGATACTCTGAACCTTACACTCGCGCCACTTTCAAGCGCGGTCTATCAAGTTGAGAAAGAATAATGCAAAAACAAAAACCACAGTTGAGTTTTTGGCAAATCTGGAACATGTGCTTTGGTTTTCTGGGCATTCAATTTGGATTTGCCCTACAAAATGGCAATGTGAGCCGAATTTTTCAAACTCTCGGTGCTCAGGTAGATGACATTCCTATCCTATGGGTCGCGGCACCACTTACAGGTCTTATTGTCCAACCTATAATTGGATATTGGAGTGATAAAACGTGGGGTCGATTGGGTCGCCGAAGACCGTTTTTCTTATTTGGGGCGATTCTGACCACGTTGTCTTTGTTTGTCATGCCTAATTCACCGACGCTTTGGATCGCGGCCGGAATGCTTTGGATTATGGATGCATCGATTAATGTCACCATGGAACCATTTCGTGCGTTAGTAGGAGATAACCTTCCTCTTAAACAACGAGCATCAGGTTACGCAATGCAGAGTTTCTTTATTGGCGTAGGTGCAGTTGTTGCTTCGTTAATGCCGTGGATAATGACAAATTGGTTTGGTTTAAGTAATACCGCACCAGAAGGAATTATTCCTCAGTCAGTCCAGTATGCGTTTTACTTCGGTGGTGCGATTTTGTTTTTTGCCGTCTTTTGGACCGTTTTCAAAACAAAAGAATATACCCCTGAAGAGTTGGCTTCTTTTGAGGCGGCGGAAAAGGGGGATGAAGAAAGTACCACTATACGCACACTAAACTTTAGCAAAGTTGCATTGGCGCTTGGCACCTCAGGCGGCTTGGTATTGTTAACCGTGGCGAGTCTGCATTTAGAAAAAGAACTGTATCTATTGGCAATTTTGTTATTGGGCTTCAGTGCTGTTTTGTTGATTGCCGGATACATGCAGAACAAGCAAAACGTTGAAAATGGCTTTTTTCACGTGATATACGACTTAATTTCGATGCCACAAACCATGCGTCAACTCGCTTGGGTGCAATTTTTTTCTTGGTTTGCACTTTTTGCTATGTGGATTTACACCACCGCTGCTGTTACAAGCTTTCATTACCAAAGTACAGATACAACCTCTAAAGCATTTAATGATGGCGCGGATTGGGTGGGCGTTTTATTCGCTGCTTACAATGGCTTTGCTGCATTGGCCGCAATGTGTATCCCGTTTTTAACACGTCGATTTGGACTAAAAATCGCCCATGCGTTTAATTTAGGGTTGGGTGGAGTTGCGCTTGTCAGCTTCAAGTTTATTAGCGATCCGACCTTGTTGTGGATCCCTATGATTGGCGTAGGCTTTGCGTGGGCTTCGATTTTATCGTTGCCTTACGCTATGTTAAGTAACGCTGTGCCAGCTAAAAAAATGGGTGTGTACATGGGGATTTTCAACTTCTTTATCGTCATTCCACAATTAATGGCAGCGAGCGTACTCGGTCTAATTTTAAAGCATGCATTTGGAAACGAACCGATTTATGCGTTGATTATCGGTGGCGTGTCCTTTTTATTGGGTGCCGTCGCGGTTTCGAGGGTTAGGGTGTAAAGCAAAAATGCACATGACAGCGCTGAGAAATAACGAAAAAGCTCTGTCATCGTTCAATATGATAAACGAGGATAATATGAAAAAAATAAGCATTATCAGTGCATTGGCGCTAGCTGGCAATTTAGTCGGTTGTAGTCAACCAGTCACACAGTCGATAGAATCTGTTGCGCCGGGCGCCCCAGGCGATAAGCCATTTTGGGCATATTCAGGCAAAACAGGCATCGGTACTTCCTATGAAGCCTATTATGAAGGCCGTTACAGTGAGAATGAAGTCACAGGGCCTGTCTCGAAAGTGTGGTTTTCAATTGCGCAAGGTATTATTACCGAATCCATGTTTGGGCTTATCCATGAAGCGCAAATCCGAGATATGCAATTTGTAATCGTGGGTGATGATTTTACGGTAACAGAGAAAGATGCATTGGATGTGTCGGTGGACTATCTTTACAAAGATCCGCAAGGACGTCCTCTATCATTAGCATATAAAGTAGTCAGTAAAGATCCTAAAGGCCGATTCTCGCTTGAAAAACACATTTTCACCGATCCTGACAGCCAAACACTCTTTGTACGCTCCATTTTGCATACTCAAAGAACTGACCTCCAACTTTACGTTAATGTGAATCCATACGTGAATAACAGCGGAATTGGTGACACGGCATTTGTTGCAAAAGAGGGTCTGGTTGCACATGAAGCAGATAAATACCTCACGTTGCAAGCAAGTAAGCCTTTTGCTTCGGCGAGCGTGGGTTTTACAGGTCAAAGTGACAATTTAGCAGAGCTTAAAATGTCGCAGAAAATTAAAAAAGCCTATCAAAATACTGGGCAAGAGACCGGTAACATCAATTGGTTAGCTTCAGTTGGAAATGTAAAGGACGGTGAGGCCGTAGATTTTGCCTTGAGTTTCGGGCTTAGTGAAAAACTTAGTTTTGCAGAAGGTGAAAAGTCACTAAAAGCAGGTTATCAAAAGGTACTTAGCAACTTTAACGGTGTTGGTGAAGCCTATGGTTGGGAAGATTATTTAGCCAGCTTAAAACCCCTGAATACCTTGTATGCGACAACAACGGATAATGGCAAGTTGTTAAACACGTCAGCGATGGTATTGAAAGCTCAGGAAGACAAAACGTATGCGGGCGCTCTTATCGCGTCGTTATCTAATCCTTGGGGCGACACCGTTTCTGCAGAAGAAGGGAAAACAGGTTACAAAGCGGTTTGGGTACGCGACTTCTATCAAGTCGCCATGGCGTTTATGGCGATGGGCGATACAAAAACAGCACTGACAGCCTTTGAATATCTGCAAAAAGTACAAGTTTCTGAATCCACACCAGGAAATCAAGGCGATTCAGGTTGGTTTCTTCAGAAAACACATGTTGACGGTGAGCTTGAGTGGGTTGGGGTCCAACTTGACCAAACAGCAATGCCAATTATGTTGGCTTGGAAACTTTGGCAAGCAGGGGAATTGAGTACCGAAAAGCTCGAATACTGGTACTTCAATATGCTTAAACCAGCAGCCGATTTTCTTGTTCATGGTGGAAAAGCGAAAATTCTGTGGAATGACACCGACATCAAACCACCAATGACGCAACAGGAGCGTTGGGAAGAACAACCAGGTTATTCGCCTTCAACGACAGCCGCAGTGATTGCTGGCTTAATTACCGCGAGTGACATTGCGAAACAAGTCAAAGACGATGAAAACAGTACATTGTATCTTGCGACTGCGATGAGATATGACGACGCGGTCGAACAGACCATGTTTACCACGAATGGTACGTTACCATCTAAGCAATCGGATGGTCAGTATTTTATTCGCATTGGTCAAGATGCGAATCCTAACAGTGACAGTACATTAAATCCGAATAACGGTCGGATAGGGATGGATAAAAAGCAAATCATTGATGGTGGCTTTTTAGAATTAGTTCGTTATGGCGTACGTCAAGCAACAGCACCGAGCATCGTTGCGAGTTTACCTGAATATGACGACGAAAGCCTTGAAGACAATCTACGTGTTCACTACTCGTTTTCGTTCGACGGTGTTGAAGGTACTTTTCCTGGATACCGCCGATATGGCAATGACGGTTACGGCGAAGATTTGGTGAGTGGTGCAAATTACGCATCCACGGGTCACAATTCGGAAAACCAACGTGGCCGAGTTTGGCCCTTCTTCACTGGTGAACGAGGTCACTATGAACTTGCCGCTGTTACCCAAAAGGGTGAAGTAACGGCTCTGCAAGTAGATCAAATTCGAAATACCTATGTTAAAGGCATGGAGTTGTTTGCCAATGAAGGCATGATGTTACCAGAACAGGTCTGGGATAATGTTGGAAAAAATACTCAAGATTATCAATTTGGCGAAGGCACAAACTCTGCGACGCCACTGGCTTGGACACACGCAGAATACGTGAAGCTAATTCGCTCGGTGTCAGACAAACAAGTTTGGGATTATTACCCGATTGTCGAAGAAAAACTGAATAAATAGTGAAAAGCCGGCAAATGCCGGCTTTTTTATTGGACGATGTTGCAATGAGTCGGCTGCCTAGACCATTATCTAGGGTCATCAACTCGTCGATGAACGAACGATGAGTTTCGGTGGGAGCAACGTTGATTCGACGGCTTCACCACGGATCAGGTTAAGCAAATTTGCGACGATCATTTGGCCTGCAAGCGTGGTATTTTGCTGTACGGTGGTTAATGCGGGCGATACATAACTGGCCGCTGAAATATTATCAAAACCAATCACACTCACTTCTTTTGGCACGTTTATTCCTGCTTCTTGCAAAGCCTTAATCGCACCGATTGCAATGAGATCGCTTGCGGCAAACAGTGCATTGAACTTAACATTGTTGGCAATGAGTGACCGAGTTGCATGGTATCCAGACATTTCTGTTGAAATCGCATTGGCAATATTACGCTCGCTGAACAAGATATTGTGTTCGGCTAAACCGTCTCGAAATCCTTTATAACGGTCAAAAAATTCTGGACTGTGATTGGAAGCATCTCCAATGAATACGGCATTCGTGCGACGAATTTGTACTAGATGCTCTGCGGCGAGTTTGCCACCACCGTAGTTATCACACTTGACGGTGAGATCCGGACGACCATCAACCGTTGCTCCCCAACATACAAACTTTGTATTGTTGTCGAGCAACCTCTGCAGTCGTGACTGGTAGTCAACATAGTCGCCATACCCCAGTAAAATAATACCGTCAGCACGGTGACTGTCTTCGTAATCCGCCCGCCAGTCATCGCTTATTTGCTGGAACGAAACGAGTAGGTCGTAACCCTCTTTTGCACATGCTCGTGTAATGCTGCCAAGCATGTTTAAGAAGAAAGGATTTATTTGAGAGTCGTCGCCAGTGGGATCTTCAAAAAGCAAACAAGCAAGTGTGCTACTTTGTTGCGTGCGCAAATTACTCGCGTTTTTGTCGACTTTATAGTTTAACTCTCGCGCAACTTCGCGAACTCGACGCTTGGTTTCTTCATTCACAAGAGGACTGTTTCTCAATGCTCGAGAAACAGTCGATTGAGATACGCCAGCGTAATGCGCGATGTCAAAGGAAGTTGCTTTACCTTTCATAAACTACCTCAACTAAAATCATTACGTCATTGTCGGTGAATTGACATTTTTTTCAACCAATTTTGCGTTTGCTGGAAATTTTTTATTGCTGAATTCTGACACCGGTGTCATAATGTCACTGTTTTATCATTTTGTTGTCAAAACGTATTGGCTGCCCTTTGCCGAGGGCAGCATTTTTTTACTTTGGTAGGCGTGCAACTTATTACATCAAAGTAAATAAGAGGATAAAGGTGGCTGCACCTTAATAACGGTCGATAAGGCCACGACAAACGAGAAAACAACATGACACAGACAACAAGTCCAAGGACAACAAATCAAAGTCAAACTGACTTTTCACCAATCTTAGTAGCTGACATCGGTGGCACCAATGCTCGTTTTGCCGTTGCTACTGATTTCGACATTCAAACCAATAGTTTTGTTATTGAACACCTCTCAATTTACCCAAGTGCCAACTTTAGTGCTTTTGAAGCGGCAATCGCCCGTTTTTTAAATGAGCTCGATATTGATAGGCCGACACGTGCGTGTCTCGCCGTCGCGGGGCCAATAAAAGGGCCTCAGGTGTACCTTACAAATCTTGGGTGGCAGTTCAACGCAGAAGAAGTGAAAGCGGAATTTGGATTTGAATCATTTCTTGTGATCAATGACTTTGCTGCATTTGCGTTTGCAGCGCCTTATTTGGACGAATCACAAAATTTACAAATTAAGTCAGGACAGTCTCAGGCAAATAGTAACATTGCCGTTATGGGGCCGGGTACCGGATTTGGTGCGGCTTGCCTTGCTCGTGACATCAACGGCAGTGCAGTTATGAGTTGTGAGGCAGGACACATTTCGCTTGCAGCAGTGACAGAACTAGACAAACAATTATTAAAGGTTTTGCAGGCGAACAATCAGCACGTTTCTATCGAAACGGTGTTTTCTGGCCCTGGCATCGTGCGTTTGTATGAAGCAATGTGCGAAGTGCATGGACAAGAACCAGAAGATTTGAGTGCAGCTGAGATAGCAGCGAAAGCGCCGGAATGCAAAATGTGTGATGCGACACTTAATCACTTTTGTGATTGGATTGGCAGCGTTGCGGGTGATTTAGCATTGACATTTGGTGCATTAGGCGGTGTATATATAGGTGGTGGGATATTGCCACGAATGACTGAACGCTTGTTGCGCAGTCGTTTTGTAGACCGTTTTAGCGAAAAGGGATTGATGTCTCAATATACTAAACAAATCCCAGTGACACTCGTTACTCAAGAAAACATTCCGTTTATTGGGGCGGCAGCGTGTTTACATGGACGAGGTAAGTAGTCGGCGTTTATGAAAAAAGTAACCATTAATAGCGTAGCAACCTATGCGGGTGTGTCTAAAAAGACGGTGTCTCGCGTATTGAATAATGAACCTAACGTAAGCCCTGCAACACGTGAAAAGGTGTTAAAGGTATTTAAGGAATTGGACTACACGCCCAATCCAATTGCGCGGGGTTTAGCGAGAAATCGTAGTTTCATTATCGGTTGTTTATATGACAATCCAAGTAAAAGTTACATCACACGAGTCCAAAGTGGTGCGCTTGAGGCTTGCCATAAATTTGGTTACAACCTTCTTATTCACCCGTGCGAACTTCGTGGTGAAGCACTGATCGAAAACATTGAACAGCTGTTACAAACTTCGCGTTTGGATGGTTTAGTGCTCACCCCACCGTTTTCGGATTCGAAAGAGCTTGTTGCCTTTTTGAAGAAAAAAGGGCTGCCATATGCGCGCGTAGCTTCTGCTATTGAAGAAGATGATTCAATTAGCGTTCGTAGTAATGATGAACAGGGGGCGCTTGAGCTGACTGAGCATTTAATTAAACTCGGGCACAAAGAAATCGCGTTTATTAAAGGTCACCCAGATCACTCTGCGACAGAACTTCGTTTTAGTGGTTACAAGAAAGCACTAGCAAATCATGGTATTGCATTTGAACCTCGATTAGTTGCAGAAGGTAACTTTAGTTATCATTCAGGGGCTGACAGTGCGAAGACCATTTTGGACCTAAATCCACGTCCTACGGCTGTTTTTGCGTCAAATGATTACATGGCTGCTGCGGTATTAAAACTGGCAACACAACGTCAACTCAAAGTACCAGAAGCACTCTCCATTGCGGGATTTGATAACGCACCGATTGCGCGCCATATTTGGCCTGGTTTAACGACGATTGCTCAACCGGTAGAGGAAATGACGCGATTGGCGGTAGAGCATTTGATCCTATCGATTACCGAATCGCCGGATATGGTATTCCAAACTGTTCTTGAAGCTAAACTCATTTGCAGAGAGTCAACGGCTCCACTTGAGAAATAAAGATTTCAGTTACTTGTCAAAGGCACCTTCGGTGCCTTTTTTCGTTATGCGTCTTCCATTATCAATTATCTAAACAATACATATCTCAATACGGCCAAGCGCTGAGTTAATGCAATTCAGCACTGAAATGATTAAAAATCGCATAAAAGAGAAAACTGTCCAAGCAAATCATTATTAGGCTTTTTGATTTAGTAATGTAAAAATGGGTATAAGATATTTCAAATTATTATAAGGTTCCGCTAATGTCTTTAGAGTCCATGAGCGCCGGTTCTCCCATCTATTTAGATGCAAATGCTACGACACCTGTATTGCCGTCTATCGTTGAGGTTGTGACGCATGCCATGCAGGTCTGTTTCGGTAATCCTTCTAGTTCCCATATTACGGGAGTGCAAGCGAAACACCTCATGGAACAAGCGAGGTTGCGAGCAAGAGAACTTGTTGGGGCTGGGCATGGTGATATTCTTTTTACTTCTGGCGCAACCGAAGGCATTCAGACTGCAATAGTTTCCGCGCTACTAAATGCGAAGAAAAATGTTACTCCGGAGTCGGTCTTGCTGTATGGGGCTACAGAACATAAGGCGGTACCTAACACATTAAAACATTGGAATCAGGTGCTGGGAATAAACGCACGAATTTTGTCCATTCCCGTTGATAGAAATGGCTTGCTTGATCTCGCATTTATCGAAGCACATGCCAAAGATGCGCTCATGATTTGTACTATGGCTGTAAATAATGAAACGGGTATTATTCAAGATGTGAATGCCATAGAAGCTGTAATTCGAAGCCAAAATACCGAATGCGCTTGGATGGTCGATTGTGTTCAAGCGTTAGGTAAACGGAATCTAGTTTTAAGTGAAACAACCATTGATTACGCGCCATTCTCTGGGCATAAACTCTATGCTCCAAAAGGAATTGGGATGTTATACATACGCCATAACGCACCGTATACGCCATTTATCGCCGGTGGTGGGCAAGAAAGCGGGATGCGTTCTGGCACGGAAAATTTACCCGGTATAGCTAGTTTAAATGAGCTATGTCGCCTACTACTTGACGCTGAACAATCCCCCTTTCAATCACACGAGCAACTCGGACGTTACCGTGACATGCTCAAAGAGGCGGTAGTTGACACCTTTGAACAAGTGTCTTTTCATCATGATTTTGCACTGTCAGTGCCGACCACGCTTAACTTCTCGGTTGATAATTTAACCTCTAAAGAGGTTATTGATTTGTTTGATGCTGCGGGCATTCGCGTGAGTGGCGGATCTGCGTGCAGTTCAGGGTCAAACAGGAGTTTTGTGTTAGATGCCATGGGGCTATCTGATTGGCAGAGTGAAAATGCGATTCGCATGTCTTTTGGGCCGGCGGATAGCATGGAGCAAATAGAGGAAGCATGTAGACGTATTCGCTCTTTAAAACCAATTCTCGCGCAAAATTGTTTAATTGTTTCAGATAGCCAATACCCTAGTCAGGAAGCATGCGCAATTGGAGTCACCCAATTTCGTCATCAAGGAGCATGTTGTTGGCTGTATGTTGCTGCTAATCGAGAAGCCATTGTTATTGACCCAATTGTAGAACTTCTTCCTAGGCTTGAACGCCTGATACAAAAGCAACAATTGATTGTCAAAGCGGTGTTAGACACGCATAGCCACCAAGATAGGTCATCTGGTCACATGATACTAAGTGACATGCTTGGTTTTGATAGCTCACAGAGAGACGCATTGGGGTGGCCTCGAAACGTAGGTGAAATCAAGGTTGGTGATGCAACGTTAAAATCGGTAAAAACGCCGGGACACTCAACGGACAGTGTGAGTTATTTGCTTTACCAGAATGAGCGAGTTGTGCTTTGCTTTTGTGGTGACTTGGTGTTACCGCATGGGTTGGGGGCGACACACAAAGAGGGTGGTGATGCCTTTTCAATGGCTAGCAGTTTGATGAATTTAGATACAGTTTTGAGTCCAGATACCGTGATGTGTTCAGCACACGATTACAAACAATGCTTTGCAATTACGTGGAAAGTGCAAAAAGGTCAGTTGCCTTTGTTGTTTGCGTTAACTTCCGGAGCGCTAAGTGTCGAAGATTTCGTCGCTGATAAGGCCGCACAGAGTGTTCAAGAAGCGGAACCTGAGCAATTGGATCTGTGTGGTTTTATCAATGTAGTACAAAACGTTGCGTTCGAAGAGTTGAATGCGACAAATGCAGTCGAGTGGATGCACGCGAACAACGCGACGCTAATTGATACCAGAGAAGCCTACGAGCACAGTGCTCAATGCACCCCTTGTTCAGTGATCCAAGAATCTGAAGAAGTATTAAATATTCCCCTCAGTCGTATGGCGGATGCGATTTTACGTGGTGTTATTGCTCCAGATAACGCGTATGTACTGCTTTGCAGAACAGGTAATCGTTCGCGACAAGCTGCAACGACTTTACGTAATTTGGGGTTCACCAAGGTGTGTAATTTGAAAGGTGGTGTGGCGCTAAGTTAGCGCCACCGCTAGCGTAATCTGTAATTATTCGCTTTTGTTTGAGCTTTCTCGGACGACCATAGACGGGGTAAACACTGTCATGATTTCTTTGTCAAGATTCCGAGGGCCACGTATTTTACTAAATAATAAGCGTGCAGCGTGCTGTGAAATGACGTCGTTTTCCTGATGCGCTGTAGTTAACTTCGGCCAAGTTTGTTTCGAGAAGGGAGAGTCTTCGAAACCAGTAATTGATAACTGTGCTGGAATAGCGACATTCATCAATCTTGCTGCGAACAACGCGCCTGCGGCAATTTCATCGTTACCGCCCATAATCGCAGAAATATTGAATTTATTGCCATCTTCTAGAAACGCCTTAGCACCTTGTACACCGGACTCAAAGGAGTAGTTGCCACGGTAGACGAGTTTTTCATCGTATACTAAGCGGTTGTCTTTGAGTGCATCTTTATATCCACTCAAGCGCTCGGCTGTTGATTTGTGTTCTTCGTCACCACACAAAAATGCAATGTTAGAGTGGCCGTGGCGTATCAAATGCTCTGTTATTTCATAAGAGGCGGCATAGTCGTTAACGTAAATACAGTTTCTTGATTCATTTTCGTCTTGAGAAGGGCGTCCAGAAAGAATGCGAACAAATTCAACATCGAGTGACTCGAGCAAGTCGATTATATCTTGTTGCTCAGACAAAGGAGGCGTTAGGACAAGTCCAGCTAAGCGAGAACGCTTTATCATCGTTTGGAATTCTTCAACCATGTTCTCATCTGAGTAGCTACATGGATGAATAACCAATTCATAACCTTCTCTTCTACATCGTGACAATACGCCATTTTGCATATCAATAACGTAGTAAGCGTTGGGGTTATCATATACAAGCCCGACGGTAAACGATGAAGTACCTGCAAGGTTTCGTGCGGCTAAATTAGGCTGATAGTTAAGCTCTTTTACTGCGCTCATCACGATGTCATAGGTTTTTTTGCGAACCGAAGGCTCATTGTTTATAACACGCGATACGGTCTTCATTGACACGCCGGCGAGTTTCGCTACGTCGTTAATAGTGACTTTCATTTTATTATTCTTAAACCTTTCTATCAGAAAATGAGCGATTGTTTCATTAAAATATCATGCTTAATAGCTAGTCTATCGGAAGTCAAAAAGAATTAGCAGCAAAAAGATCATAAATAAATTTATGATACCGGTGTCAAAAGCGAAAAATTCAGCTATTATGCGCAATATAAACTGGAAAAGAAGATGTTTGACAGCGTTGTCATTTTAACTTATCGTTAACTACAACGATCAATATCTTTTTGCAGATTTTGCAATGAGCTTGATAAAAAATCATATTATTCAGCTTGTTGTGTTTTAGGGGAAAGTTACATATGAGTTGCCGTTCACAACTTACCAGTTGGAAAGCGTTGTCAGAAAGTGCTAAGGAATTAGGTGGCGTTCACCTGAAATCACTTTTTGAGCAAGACAAACAGCGTTTTGAAAAATTTTCATGCCAAATTCCTGGTGTGTTATTTGATTATTCAAAGCAGCTCATAACGCCTGAAGTTAAATCTCAGTTAGTTCAACTTGCTGAAGAATGTGACCTTGCGCAGTGGCGTAATCGCATGTTCTCTGGTGAAAAAATCAATTTCACTGAAAATCGTTCTGTGTTGCATGTCGCGTTGCGTAATCGTAACAACACTCCGTTGATCGTTGATGGAGTGAACGTCACAGAACAAGTACAAGCGGAACTGGCAAAAATAAAGCAATTTACAGAACAAGTACGTTCTGGTGATTGGCGCGGTTATACAGGTAAAGCGGTAAAAAACGTAGTAGCAATCGGTGTGGGTGGTTCGAATCTAGGGCCTCAAATGGTGACTGAAGCGCTTGCTTCATTTGCTGACGATACGCTGGATATTTATTACGTTTCAAACGTTGATGGGGTGCAATTAGCTCAGGTGCTTAACAAGCTAGACCCAGAAACAACGTTATTCGTCGTTTCATCTAAAACGTTTACCACGTCAGAGACAATGACGAATGCACGCTCTTCAGTTGCATGGTTTTTAGCGTCAGCGCAAGACGACGCTGCAATAGCAAAACATTTTGTCGCGGTCAGTACCAATTTGGAAAAAACACGTGCATTTGGTATAGCAGATGAAAATGTGTTTACGATGTGGGACTGGGTAGGTGGCCGTTTCTCACTGTGGAGTGCGATAGGGTTACCAATTGCGTTGTATCTTGGCTTTGAGGCATTTCAAGATGTTCTTGAAGGCGCATTTGAGATTGATGAACATTTCAAAACGGCAGAAGCAGGTGAAAATATTCCACTGTTAATGGCGTTATTGAGTCTTTGGAACACGAGTTTCCTCGGTCATAAAGCTCAGGCGATACTCCCATATGACCAAGCGCTGCACATGTTGCCTGCTTATTTGCAGCAAGGTGAGATGGAAAGTAATGGTAAATCAGTGTCTTTTGATGGACAAACAGTGCCTTACACAACGGTACCGCTTATCTGGGGCATGACTGGTATTAACGGACAACACGCGTTTTATCAGTATTTACATCAAGGCAATACAATCGTGCCTGCGGACTTTATCGCATCGATTAAGCCACAAGTTTCGATGGGAGCTCATCACGATATTCTGATGTCGAACTTCTTTGCGCAAACGGAAGCGATGATGGCTGGTGTTGATGAAGTTGCTGTACGTGCAGATTTAGTTGCCAAAGGAAAGTCAGAAGACGAAATTCAGGCTTTACTTGCGCATAAAATTCATCAAGGTAATAGACCAACAACGTCTATTATTTTGGATACCGTTGATGCTAAGGCGGTCGGTCGCTTAGTTGCGATGTACGAACATAAAATCTTTAGCCAAGGTATCTTGTTACAAATTTGTTCTTTTGACCAATGGGGCGTAGAGTTAGGCAAAGGTCTTGCTTCGAAGATTGAAAGCGAGTTGTTGAACGAAGATGTAAATCATGAGCATGATAGTTCAACGTCAGGTCTAATTGCTTACTATAAATCCCGCCGATAAAGAATTGGTTGCACTACGCAGCAGAAACGAATTCACGCAATGTGAGATAGAATACCTTTGAACGGGTAGCGCTGGAGTTCTTAGGGCCTGTATTTTTGTGAGAGGAATTACAGTGCCCCTAAGGCTCATTTAATCGAATAACAACAACTTCAGCCTGACTATTGCAATCGAATTCAACGTTCATTTAAACAAACATTTGATACTGTTTAGATTTAGAGTAATCCATATTCTTGCCCAATCAGGTATGACTGATGGGCCTCAACGAGTAGAGAGACGACTATGCTTAATCCTTTTGATATTGTGATTTTTGGCGGTGGTGGAGATCTTGCCCTTCGCAAGTTGCTTCCTGCAATGTACAGAGCATATCAAGAAGGGAACTTGCCAGAAGGGACGCGTATCCTACCTACAGTGAGAGAGCCGGCCAAACAAGAAGAATACGTTGAAATGGCAAATCAGGCGCTTCAGGCTCATTTAGGTCAAGGCGAATACAACAAAAAAGATTGGCAAGCCTTCTCTGCCTATCTAGTTCCCGTTGTTATTAATGTCACAGAAGAAGATAACCATTGGGACACGCTGAAATCAATTTTGGATACGGAAGCTGAAGATCGCTCTCGTGTATTCTATTTATCGTTACCTCCAGCTGTATATGGTCGTTGTTGCGAAATTTTATCTGTTAAAGGGTTGATTACCGAAACGTCACGCGTCGTGGTAGAAAAACCAATTGGTTATTGTGGTAAGTCTGCAGAAGAAATTAACTCGAAAATAGCGCAATACTTTGAAGAAAACCAAATCTTCCGTATCGACCACTACTTAGGTAAAGAAACAGTTCAAAACTTAATGGCTCTGCGTTTTTCAAATTCACTGTTTGAAAACATGTGGGATGCAAAAGTCATCGATAATATTCAGATCAGCATCTCAGAAACGGTCGGCTTAGAAAGCCGAGCAGGCTTTTATGATAAAGCCGGCGCACTAAGAGATATGATCCAAAATCACTTATTGCAACTACTTTGTCTAGTGGCTATGGAATCTCCGCATAAATTAAATGCGAACAGTATTCGAGCAGAAAAGCTTAAAGTACTTGAAGCGCTGCGTCCTCTTATTGATGATAACGTAGATAAAAATATTGTTCGTGGCCAATATGTACCGGGTGACTTAGCTGGTAAATTGGTGCCTGGTTACTTAGAAGAACTCGGTGAAGGGTCCAGTAAAACAGAGACCTTTGTTGCTATTCGCGCGCACATCGACAACTGGCGTTGGGCTGGGGTGCCATTCTATCTTAGAACGGGTAAGCGCATGAAAAAGCGCTGTGCCGAAATCGTTGTTGAATACAAAAACGTATCTCATAACGTTTATGGCGAAGGGGTCGGTCCTATTCAACCAAATCGCTTGGTAATTCGTTTACAGCCAGAAGAAAGCATTCAATTAACGCTGATGTCAAAGCGTATGGACAATTTAGAAATGCAACTTGAGCCAGTTACGTTAAACATTGAGCTGAGCCAAAAATATACGAATACTTATTATTCAGATGCCTACAAGCGTCTAATGCTGGATGCTGCAGCAAACAATCCATCATTGTTCATTCACCGTGATGAAGTTCGCCAAGCTTGGCAATGGATTGATCCAATTATCGAACGCTGGCAGAAGAAAGGCAGCCCTGCACTTTATCGAGCTGGGAGCTGGGGACCAGACGATGCTGATGAGTTACTTCAAGAAAACAATCACGTTTGGTTCAACGCTGGAGAGAAGTGTTAATGGCGATAATTACGGAACATTTCTTTGAAAGCAAAGAGGCGATGACATCTAAGCTTGCAATGTTGCTTGAAAGTGAACTTTCAGAAGCGATCAAGACATCAAATCAAGCCGTACTTGCTGTATCAGGCGGATCTTCACCAAAAGCAGCTTATGAGTATTTGTCGACGATCAATCTTGGTTGGGCTAATATCACCGTCGCTATGGTTGATGAGCGTTGGGTGGAAGTGTCACATGAAAAGTCAAATGAGGCTTTCATAAAAGCGACGCTTTTACAAAACTTCGGCGCAGCCGCGTCATTTGTTACAATGAAAAATGCAGCTCAAACCGCAGTCTTAGGACAGAGTGAAGTAGAAAATGCGTACCGTGCCATCGGAAAACCATTCGATGTAACAATACTTGGTATGGGCCCAGATGGACACACTGCGTCTTTGTTTCCTCACGCAGATGGACTCGAAAAAGCATTAAAAACGGAGGATCTTACTGCTGCAATTAATGCGATTGAAAGCGAAGTGACAGGTTCTATTACTGAGCGAATGACACTTTCATTAAATGGCATTGCAACAAGTAAGCACGTTATCTTACTCATTAGCGGTGAAGATAAGAGAGCTGTTTATGAACAAGCAAAAGCGGATGGGGTAGTTGAAGACATGCCACTTCGAGCTGTATTGAATCAAAAGGATTTAAAATTGACAGTGTTTTGGGCGCCGTAAGGCTTAAAACACATCATCATCATAAAAAAAGCGCCTTTAGGCGCTTTTTTACTTTTAGCTGTCCACACTTTGGCCGCTGAGAACATCACTCAGCAAATCAAAACGATGTACAAGGCTTTCGAATTATCAATTCAACACTTGTCGGAAAACTAAGCTCTGTTTTTTTTTAAACCATAAGTTGGTTATCCAACTAAATGTGACTGATTTTAAAATGTCCCAACGTTATTTTTATCATTTAATGGTGGAAATAATGATGTTTTGGCCCTATAATGACAGCGCTGTCATTGAGAGTTGATCTCAATTCCCCCGAATCGCAAACTTTGCCCAGTGAGCAATTCTTTAAAATATCAACATACCCAAAAGAGGTAAAAACGAGGTTGCTTTCGCCGTGTTTTACTTCTAATTTCTGTCTTTATTGTGTTATATTCCTCGCGTTTAAATGTAACAAATCACAACTTATTTTAAAAATACCCAACAAAAACAACGGCTAATAAGCTATTTTGGATAGTGTTTTACTACGAAAAAAAGTGTAGCTAAATTGTAATTTTGGGTGTATGGTTTGTTATTAGATGACAGCGTTGTCATCTTCACTGGGCAGAAGTGATTTAAAAACCAACAAAATGATTCAAGGGGAATCCTGTGTTAGCTAATAATTTTAAGAAAAGCTTACTTGCTATAAATGTAGGTATCGTTCTCGCAGGCGCTGGTTCGATTGGTGCTGTTCAAGCAGCGGATCAAGTGCAGGCTCAAGAAAGTGTTGAAGTCATCGAAGTTCGTGGTTTACGAGCGTCAAATAAAGCCAACATCAATGAAAAACGTTTTGCAAACAGCATCGTAGATGCAGTGAATGCAGAAGACATCGGTAAATTACCTGATGCGGATGTGGGTCAAGCTCTGGGCCGTATTCCAGGTATCACAGTAGGCCGCGCATTTGGTCAAGGTTCATCAGTATCGATTCGCGGTACCGATCCTCGTATGACGTTAACAACGTTAAACGGTCAAAATGTGGCGTCAACGGGTTGGTACGACCAAATGAACATTGACCGTTCATTTAACTACTCAATGCTACCTGCAGAATTGATTGGTGGTATGGAAGTCTACAAATCAACTCAGGCAAACATTGTTGAGGGTGGCATCGGTGGTACGGTTATCGTCAAAACTCGTAAGCCACTTGATTTAAAAGCGAACCAAATGTTTGCCTCTGTAAAAGGCGAATATGGCACGCTAAACGAAAATGTAGCTCCTGATATTTCCGCATTGTACAGCTGGAAAAACGAAGAAGAGTCATTTGGTGTTCTTGTAGCAGGAGCGTACGTTGACCGTGAATATCTACGCCAAGGTACAGAAGCGGACTTAGATTGGGGTGGTCGTTCGTCTATCCAGCCTTCAAGCTTCCTACAATCACAAGAGCGCAAAGCGCTAGATACAACTTTCCAATTCCGTCCTTCTGAAAACTTAGACTTTGATTTCCATGTATTAAAACTCAAGCTGGGTGCAGATAGTATTGGTGCTAACATGTACATCAATACTGACACGGATTGGGGCGACGGTGATTCATTCTGTCAAAAATTCAATGGTGCAGGTGTATGTACAGTTAGCGTAACGCCTGAAGACAAAGCGTCTAAAATTTTCTTCCAAAACTGGGCTCGTCAAGGCGAAATGACGTCTGACACTTATGAGTTCAATGGAAACTACAAGGGCGAAAACTATTCAATCGCTGCAACAGTGGGCCGCACAAAAGCGGAAGGTGGTACTCAAATGAGTGCGAACTTCGGTTACGGTTGGTGGGGTGACAAGTTTGGCGCGGTAAAATGGAGTGGTACTGTTGATGCGACAGGTAAACAAATCCGCATCGATGGTAAAGACATGGGTTTTACACGTGAGCAACTTGATACAACAGTCGGCACGTCAACTTGGACAGGTATTAAAGGTCCAAACGAAGATAAAGAAACTTACGCTCAAATTGATTTAGATCTTGATTTAGATTTTGATGTAATCAACAAGTTTGAAGCTGGTGTACGTGTTACTAAACATGAATTTGTTAAGCAAGAATACCGCGCTATCTACGATGCAAACAAAGAAAATAGTTTCCAAACGTCGGATCTTTACAGTGGCACAATGCCTTTAGGTTATGACGGTTGGACAATTCCTAAAGCAAACCTTGACGCAATGATTAATGCTACGTTGTCACTAGTTGATCAATTTGCTTATAGCCGTCCTGCTTACGGAAAAATAGAAGAAGATAACTTCTCTGCATACGGTATGTTCTCGTTTGCTTCTGAAGACTACCGTGGTAATTTCGGCGTACGTTATGTTAAGACTGACGTAACATCGAGCGGCCATGTAATCGATAACTCGCCAGCAGATATTTTAGGTGTAAACGCGGGATGGAGTGAAGAACTTCATTCGGTTGATGGTAGCTACAGTAATTTCTTGCCAAGTTTGAACGTTGCGTACAGCCTTTCAGAAGACAAGATTATTCGTTTTGCAGCTGGTCAGGCAATTACACGTCCTAACTACGATAACCTGTTCTTGTCTGCGTCAACGGGTTACCCAGATGACCGTGATTTCAACGAACAGATCACCTATGGTAATCCAGACCTTAAACCAATGAAGTCAACTCAAGCTGATTTAAGTTTCGAATACTACTATGGTGATGGCAACCTCGCATCTGCAACGTTGTTCTACAAAGACATCTCAAACTTTATCGTTGCTACAACTCAAACGAATCAGCAAATTGGTGTAATTAACAATGATATTCCTACACCAGCTGACATTTGGACGGTAAACAACTATAAGAATGCTGGTGGCGGTGAAATCTTCGGTCTTGAACTTCAGGTTAATCATGCATGGGATAACGGCTTTGGTGTTAACGTAAACTATACTTATGCTGATGCGCAAGCTCCTGCAGAAGTTTACACTGATAACTTAAGCAAATTCACTGAAGCATCTGAGCACAGTGCCAACCTTGTCGCTTACTGGGAAAACGATGTCTACTCAGCTCGTGCAGCGTATAACTGGCGTTCAGAGTACATGATCCGTGAATATGGTGCGTACTATGGTAACCGTATGCATGATGACTTCGGTACTCTTGATTTGACCTTTGGTTGGAATATTAACGAAAACCTAGTCGCACGTCTTGAAATCGTTAACCTAACTGAGGAAGATGATGTTCAATATGGTGCAGCTGGTGTTGGTACAGACGTTAAGCCAGCACTGCAAGATGATTTCCCAACGTGGTCATTCCGTGGTGAAGCTATCTACCGTGTTGGTGTAAGTTTCCAGTTCTAATTATTTGAACTTTAAGAAAAACCCAGTGTATGCTGGGTTTTTTTTTGAAAGGAGATAGCGTATGCAAATAAATAAAGTAGCTATCATCGGTGGCGGTACGGCAGGATGGTTAGCTGCAAATCATCTAGGTGCAGAATTAAGCCACAACCCACTGTTGGAAATCACCGTTATTGAATCTCAGGATGTGCCTTCTATCGGTGTGGGTGAAGGGACTGTTCCTTATATTATGAACAGTCTAAAGCGTTTTGGAATTTCTGAAGCTGAATTCCTTTTTAAATGCGATGCAACTTTCAAACAAGGCATAAAATTTGTAAATTGGTTAGACACAAATATTCATGGTGAGAATCACTACTATCACCCATTTGATGTGCCTTACCCGAAAGGATTTAATGTCACCTCATATATGTTGACCAAAGGGTTGCGTTTTGACTCTGTAGGTATTCAAGCAGATCTATGTGAACTAGGGTTGTCTCCAAAGCATAAATCCAATGGTGATTACGAGGGAGTCGCGTCCTATGCATATCATTTCAACGCACTTAAATTTGCCGAGCTGTTATCGAACAATGCACAAAGAAGATTCGGTATTAAGCACTTAATCGCGACAATTGAATCAGCGACAAAAGATGAATTTGGCAATGTGAGAAGTTTAGTCACGCGAGACAATGAGGAGCTTCAGTTTGACTTTTATGTTGACTGCAGTGGGTTTTCTTCCATTCTCATTGACAAAACACTACATACCCCTTTTGTTTCTAAGTCTGAAGAACTCATTGTAGATACAGCGCTCGTTCAACAAGTGAATTTGGCCGAGAATGAAGCGATAAGACCGTACACGACAGCAACTGCCCATGCAGCTGGGTGGATATGGGATATTCCCCTTACGAATAGGCGTGGTACAGGGTTTGTCTATTCCAGCAAATATATGAGTGAACAGGAGGCTAAGACACAATACGCGCAGTATTTAAAGATCCCTGAAGCTGATTTCAATCCGAGAAAAATACCCATGGAGGTTGGTTACAGAGAGTATTTTTGGAATAAAAATTGTGTAGCGTTGGGTCTGGCACAGGGGTTCGTTGAACCATTAGAAGCAACGTCAATTTTATTGACAGACTTTTCTGCTGAATTATTGTGCCGCAACTTTCCAAGAACAATTGAAGATATGCCTACGTTTCAAGAAGATTTTAATCGAGCGACAAGATATGCGTGGGATAGAACAGTGGACTTTATCAAACTGCACTATTGTATTTCTGACCGACAAGATAGTGGTTTTTGGGAAGAAAATAGGAATAGTCGAACGTGGTCACCGGAACTAACTCAAAAGTTGCAGAAATTTAAACTACGGCCTCCCATCCAATCCGATTTTTTTAGTCGTTTTGAGTTGTTTGATGATAAAAACTTCCAGTATGTGTTGTATGGCATGCAGTACTCGACTGACTTACCTAATATGAACAATATTGAATTTAAGAAAAGCGAGCAGATACTTGGGGAAAATTCGCTACTCTTAGATAACGCAAAGCGTAATTTAATGCCGCACCGTCAATGGCTCGATGGGCTTGCCAAAGCGATGTCTCGGCTGAATCGTTGAACATCCATAAACGCCTTTTGCAGCAATGACCGCTTTTCAATAATGCTAAAGCGGTTTTCTCTCATTGAATAGTGCAGTTTTTGTTCATTTTATTCTGAAGTTCTAATCGTTTTTTCAATGATCCGCCCTAAAAAATGATACTTAAATGTTAAAGATGAAAAAATTACAATAAATTATTTGGTCAAGTTGTGGATTATTTGTTCTTTTGGCGCTATGTTGTACAAAGCATGATTGACAGCGTTGTCATTATTGCAAGGTTGAATGCACAAAAATAACAAGGGGAATTCTGTGTTTACCAATAATTTTAAGAAAAGCTTACTGGCGGTAAACGTTGGGTTGATTTTGTCTGGTACAGCATCAATTAACATCGCCTATGCGGCAGACGAAAACCAAGCTAGCGAAAGTGTTGAAGTTATCGAAGTTCGCGGTATTCGACGCTCTTTGGAAGCGTCATTAAATACAAAACGATTTGCTAATGCAGTTGTCGATTCTATTACGGCAGAAGACATTGGTAAGATGCCGGACAAAAATATTGCAGAGTCACTGCAACGTATTCCGGGTGTATCGATTACGCGTAACTTTGCGGGTGAAGGTGGTTCAGTTTCAATTAGGGGAACAAATCCTGAGCTAACCAATGTATCTTTAAATGGGAATTACGTAGCATCGACGGGCTGGTTTTCTCAACAAGCAATGACGCGCTCATTTGACATGGATCTCATGCCGACGGAAATGGTTGCGGGCGTTGATGTTTATAAATCTCCTACCGCGTCTATTGATGAAGGTGGTGTAGGTGGTACGGTGGTCATGCGCACACGTAAACCCCTGCAATTAGATTCATTAACTATTTTCGGTTCACTTGAAGCACAAGATAATAGCATTTCTGACGGGACAGGTTACGGTGGTACAGGGCTTGTAAGTTGGAAAAACGATGAAGAAACGTGGGGTTTCTTAGGGGCACTATCGACGCTTGAAACGGTTGGCCGTGCGCATAAAGCAGAGAACTATTTAGACGACAGTTGGGCGGGTGCAGGTATTGCTGAATTTAACCAAACTCGTAAACGTGATGCGCTGAATTTTGTTGTCCAGTTCGCCCCAAGCGCTAATTTAGACATTTCGTTAAACTATTTCGGCGTCGACTTAGATGCTGGTAACTCGAACCAAAACTATTTGATTATCGCGGGCAGTGATGCTGCTGATTTCAATAGTAAAGTTACCGGTGCTACAGGTCTTTCTCCAACAGAAGGTTTCGCTGTAAATGGTACTTTTGCGGGTGGTCCATATGATGACCAAAATACACGAAATGCAGAAGTGGACACTAAAGTGTATTCAGTTGATGTCGACTATAAAGCGGACAACTACTCACTAAACGCAAAGATTGGTAAAACAGAAGCATCCGGTGGCGATGGCGGCAACTATGGGATCGGTTGGACATCTCAAGCCCCTAACCAACAAATCATCTTTGACATGACTCACTCAAAAGACATGTTACTTCAGCCTGTTGGAACCGATGCGAGTAATCATGCAGAATACGTGATGGGTGTGCCTAACGTTGTTGAAACAATTCGTTCAGACGAAGAATCCTTTGCGCAAATTGATTTCGATTTCCCTGTTGAATTTGGCGCCGTGACTAATATCAAATCCGGTCTAAAATTCCGTGACCACGAATTTTCTAGTTATGCAAATAAGTGGGATTTAGGCGCTGGAGTCAATCTCGATGCCAATGGTAATTTACTGACTAAAGCCGATTTTGCGGATGGTACATTTGACCACTCTGGTGTGGGTTTAATTGACGGCTCTCCGCGTAATGTAGCTCGCGTTGATGGTGATAAAGTTCGGGCTCACGTTGACAAATTCAAGACGGGTTCAACGCTTCAAAAAGCAGGTTGGGGTAAAGTTAAAGAAGATATCTTTGCGGCTTATGTGCAAGGTGATTTTTCTGGGGAAAGTTACCGAGGAAACGTTGGTCTTCGTTATGTATCAACAGAAGCCTCTGCACAATATTATGATTTCGTGAGTTTAAGCAGTATTGAAAAAGAAAAGAATGAGTACGCTGATTGGTTGCCGAGCTTCAACTTAGCTGTGGATCTAGCGGAAGATGTAATTCTTCGCGCTTCTGCATCCAAAGTAATGAGTCGTCCTAACTACAGTTATATGAATCCTGCGTCGAGTTATAACGATACGACGAAAACCTATACACGAGGTTCAATTGACTTAGACCCATATCGCGCCACGCAAGCGGATATTGGTGTTGAATGGTATTTCAATGAGTCTTCACTTTTCTCTGTCACACTCTTTAATAAAGACATCTCATCATTCGTTATCTCAGGTGGTAAGGTGAGTAAATTAGAAGTGGATGGTGAAACCAGAATACTTAAAGAGAACGTTCAAGGCTTAGGTGGCAAGATAGAAGGTATAGAATTCCAATATCAGCAGTCATTTGGCGATTTTGGTTTACTTGCTAACGTGACTTATGCCGAGGGTTATGGGCTTGCCAACCAACTAGATAGCAACGGGGCGCTTGTTGGCGTTAAAAAAGAAGGTTTACCAGGACTTTCTAAACTCACCTATAACTTGACCGGTTATTATGAGACGGAACAGGTTGCACTTCGCCTAGCTTATAACTACCGCGATGACTACATAGCAGAAAGTACAGGCATCGGTGGTAATGCATTCTGGGATGCGCATGCGTTTCTTGATCTTTCTGCGACATGGCATGTAAATGAGAATGTAGATTTAAGCTTAGAAGCGACAAACTTGCTTGAAGAAACAACCGTCCAACGTCTCAGCGTTTACAACGCAATGCGTTTGCATGCAGATAATGGTCGTAACACGTACTTAAAAGTGTCTTATCGTTTTTAAGGTCGTATAGAAAGGAAGGCATACGTCTTCCTTTTACGAAACTTTTCACTGACGACAAGCCATTCGGGATAGCCTAAAGTCAATGAGACTATATACGTTTTTACAGGCATAGAAACATCATTATTCGTCGGCGGCAATCCAATAAATCGAAAAGATTTGGTTCACATTACATCTACTCTGTTTTAATTTAACTTGAGTTGTTAGGGAGTTAAAATGACACAGCCAATAAATCATATCGTTATCGTAGGCGGCGGCACAGCAGGGTGGTTAACTGCAGCGACGCTTGCTAAACAACTCAAAGTGACGTCAAATTCAAATAAGAAAGTCACATTGGTTGAATCGCCAAATATTCCAATTTTAGGTGTTGGAGAGGGGACTTGGCCTAACTTACGTGCAACTCTTAAAAAAATAGGTGTTGCTGAAGCGGATTTCATGCGGGAATGTGATGCAACATTCAAGCAAGGCGCATTATTTGTTAACTGGAATGCACCTAAAGACGAGCAAATTCATCGTTATTATCATCCTCTAAATACAGTTAATCATTCTTCATACGATTTTAGCTTAGCGCCTTATTGGCTAATGAATAGATCATCACAGCGTTATGACTACGCTGTTGCATCGCAAAGTCATGTTTGTGATGCTAATTGTGGCCCCAAAGAAATGACCACGCCAGAGTATATGGCAGTTCAAGAATATTCTTACCACTTAAATGCAGGTAAATTTGCGGCATTTTTAACTAAGCACTGCGTTGAAAAACTTGGTGTTAATCATGTTCTTGCGAATGTGAAAAACGTTGAACTTGATGAAGAAGAGTATATTGTAAAGCTTCATACGGACAGTGATATAGCATCAACAATTGACGGTGATTTGTTTGTTGATTGTAGCGGAAGTAATCCAATTCTTATCGAAAAAACGTATCATATTCCATGGCATGATATTAGTGATGTGATTTTTAATGATACAGCGATTGCGATACAAGTTCCTTATTTATCCGATGATGTCGCGATCCCAAGCCATACGATTATGACGGCTCAAGACGCTGGTTGGATTTGGGATATTGCGTTGACTAATCGTCGTGGAGTTGGCCACGTTTTTAGTAGTAAATACACAACGATTGAAGCCGCTGAACAAACGCTCAGAGAATATATAGGGAATGATGCAAGCGGGTGTGAAGCGAGAGTGATCCCACTTAAACTAGGTTACCGCGAAAAATTTTGGCACAAAAACTGTGTCGCTATTGGCATGTCAGGAGGGTTTGTTGAGCCCTTGGAAGCGTCTGCCATATTTTTGTTTGATGCCGCAGCAAATATGCTCGTTGACCAAATGCCAGCTACGCGAGAACAGATGGCATATGTAGAAAATAAATTTAATCGTTCATTTACCATGCGAATGAAACGTACAATTGAATTTATTAAGTTACACTACTGTATCTCTGACAGGCGAGATACTGCTTATTGGCAAGACAACTGCAATTCGGATTCTATCCCTGTGAACCTTCAAGAAAACCTCAAGGCCTGGAAAACTCGTCCACCTACTCGTTATGATTTCGAGCAAGCGTGGGAGCCATTCAATTTAGATAGCTATCTTTATGTGCTCTATGGATTGGAGTTTGATACAAAGATTGAAGCAAGCCACCCATTAATTGTCGATGAACATCTTGCCGCTAAAAAAATGATGGCTGTTGCTGAGTTATCAGAAAAGCTCGTGAAACATCTTCCGTCACACCGAGACTTACTTAAAAAAGTTCAGCTCCATGGATTTACGAGGATTTAAGTCATGAAAAAAATTCTGATTGTTGGAGGTGGGACCGCAGGATGGTTAACTGCAGCAAAATTGGCAAGTGCACTCAATGCTAATTCGCCAGAGGGGGTCCAAATTACGTTAGTGGAATCGAGCGATATACCAACGATTGGCGTAGGAGAAGGGACTTGGCCAACGATGCGGAAAACGTTGGCGAGTATTGGAATTGATGAAGCAACTTTTTTAAATCGAACAGACGCTTCATTTAAACAAGGCACTAAATTTGTAAATTGGCAGCAGGCCCCAATTAATGGCAAAAATCATCATTATTATCATTCTTTTACATCTATCTTAGACAGTGCAGAGCTCAACCTTACACCCTATTGGTATAAGTATTCCGAAGGTAAAAGTTACGCTGACTCCATCAGCGTGCAACCCGCATTAAGTGAGGCGGGACTATCACCCAAGCTCATTACAAATCGGCCCTATGAAGGACTTCAGAATTACGCTTATCATTTAGATGCAGGTAAGCTTGTGGAATTACTTAAAGAACATGCACAACAGCAATTGGGTGTAAAACACCTTATTGCAAATGTTGTGCAAGTTCACTCTGACGATACGGGAATAGCCGCGGTTGATACTGATGGTAAAGGGCGACTGACTGCCGATTTATATATTGACTGTACGGGTTTTGAAGCTCTGTTAATTGGTCAGAATCTCGGCGTAAAGTTTTGCTCTATCAAAGATCAGCTACTGGTTGATCAAGCGATCGCAATTCAAGTGCCTTATGAAACAGCAGATCAAGATATTGCGAGTGCGACTATTTCTACAGCCCAATCTGCTGGTTGGATCTGGGATATTGGTCTCCAGTCAAGGCGGGGCACGGGACATGTTTTTTGTTCTGATTTTATGAGTAGCGACGAAGCTGAATCAATTCTTAGAACATACATCGGTGACGATAAAGGGAAACTAAACGCCAAGCATATTAAAATGAATTGTGGCTATCGAGAAAAGTTCTGGCACAAGAACTGTGTTGCGGTAGGGCTTTCAGGCGCATTTGTGGAGCCATTGGAAGCCTCTGCTATTTTTTTGATTGAAGCTGCGGCGAATATGATCGCTGAACTTTTCCCTCGTAATGACCGTCAGATGAGCCGCTCTGCTGAAAAATACAATCAGTCCTTTCACTTTCGTTGGCAACGAACCATCGATTTTATCAAGATGCACTACGTACTTTCCAAAAGACAAGAGCCGTTTTGGCAAGCGAATAAGATGTCAAAGTCCATACCTCAAAGTTTGCTTCTAATGTTAGAAGACTGGCACGATAGGCCGGTGAGCAAATACGACTTTGAACATGTTTTTGAACCATTCCCTCAAGATAGTTATCAATATGTCTTAAATGGTATGGGATTCACGGTTGATGCGCGAGCCTATCAGTTTGCTTGTCATCGAGATGACGTCGCAAAGCAATGTTTTGCCCATGTAGAACAGTTAAAACACAAAGCGAAACAACAGTTACAAAAGAACCGACAGGTGTTAAATGCAATACGCGAATACGGTATACAAAAAATGTAGGTAAACACTTTTACATGTTCGTGAGCTAGCTACTTTTAGGTAACGGGTCGCGAACGTGTTTAGTCTTTAATTTTCCCCACCAATAATTTTTATGTAGCCATTATAGCGAGTGAGACCGTCTTGGTTCAGTGGTTTACGTAACTGCAGCTTACTCGCCGTCGCAGAATAGTAGTTTTTTTGATAAAAATTGAGCATTTCTGGGTCAAAGTCTGTGTCCAAAAAGCGGCATAGCTCCGTCAACACTTCGTTTGGGTTATTTACTAACTTCTCATAAGACAAATCGAACACTTGCTGGTGTTTATTGGAGAAATGTAGCCTTAAACTGTCAGCGAGTTCCGTGACGAGTTGGCAATGCTCAAAGTTGAAACTGTAGTGATGAAAAGGACTACTTGGCTGATAATGTTGTCTGAAATTGGCAATAGCCGTGTTTTTATAGTCTCGATGTACAAAGACAAAACTGGCTTTAGGGAACGCTTTTGCGAGTATATCGACAAACAAGTAATTGAATGGAAACTTGTCAATGCCGCATTTTCCTTGGCTTAGTGCTAGATACGTTTCGCGATATCGACGACATGCCTCACCGGTTACGTATTCTTGTTTTAATGCATCTAGAGTTTGGATTAGGCTGTTTTTTACACCTAGAAATTGCGGGAAGGTCGTGAGTTCACCAAGCGCTTTAAAATGGTCTGTATGAGACAAAAGCAGCTCAGTAAGACTTGTGCCAGAACGAGGCACGCCTACGACAAAGATTGGTTCAATATCATCAAAGGCGTCAAATTGAATAGGGGTATTTGTAGCCCATTTAAGTTCTTCAATAAAACGAACATATGTTGCTTTGTCAAAACCAATTAGACTCGCAACAGCGACTTTACTTAGATTGAAACAATGCCAAGCTGCATCAAGCTCTCCTCGTTTTTCATATTCGAGCGCAAGTGCGTGATATAGGTCATATTGTGCTTGTGGATTTGTATTGCTTTGGGATAGCAACGTTTCTAATTCATCAATTCTTTCCCGAGAGTTCGTTGAGCCAGAGAGTTCGGAAAGCGCAACTTGAGCTCGAATAAATGTAGGGTGTTTTTTACACAGCTCGACCAATATGCTATGTGCTTTTTCTACATTTCCTCGCATTTTTTCGTTTATTGCGAAATTAAGACTGATGTTGGGGTTATCAGACGCAGCGTTGTAAGCTTGCTCAAAAAATGCACTAGCGCTTTCAAACTGGCTCAGACGAAGGTGCATGTTGGCAATGGTATCCAGTTCCGCTGCGACAGAGGTACACTCAGGTTTAATAGCATCTAACATTGCTTTCGCTTTTAACGGTTGATGCGAAAACAATAAGAGTTTTGCTTTTTCTACGGTGTATTTTGAACAAGGTTTGATGCTAATGCATTTGTCTAAAATTGCGATGGCTTTCGCAATATTTCTCAATTTTATGTTAAGTACCGCGAGCACATAGTACGCGGCGTGATCATCTGGATAATGGCTGAGATGTGCCACAATAGCTTCATGTACAGGTTTAATTTTGTTTTGTTCTATTGCGTCTAGCAGGGTTTGGTAATTCAACATAGAAGAAAGGGGCTATCGCCCCTCACCATTTAAATTTCAAAGTTATAAGTGACTTTAACACCAATCGTACGAGGCTTGGTAGTATAGTGACCATATACTCGCTGAAGCTCAGGCAATGCTTTGTTTAACTCTTCAAAGTGACCCATTCCCGCCCAAGATTTATCTCGACGTACAGAGGTAAACGCGTATTTATCGAATAGATTATCGACATATATTGTCGCTGACCACGAATCTTTGGCAAACTTTGCACTTAGGTTACTAAGCGCGTAACCAGGTAAAATTTCACCATCGGCTTTCAAACCAACTTTCGTATAAATGTCGCTTTGAGCGGTAATACCGTAGTTAATGTTCATCATGGTATCACCGAAGACTTCCTGTTCATAACTAACACCGAATGATGCTTGATGTTCAGGCGCCCCAGGTAAACGGTCGCCTTTGCTACCGTTATAATAGGGCTGATAAAGCGCGATTTGTTCAGGAGTGTAACCGTCGTCTTCTTTAAACACTTTAAATAATGCAGGTGCATCTTCCGTTAACTCTGCTTTTGCGTATGAATAGGTTGCATAGACAGTCCAGTTATCCGATAGAATTGCGCGAGTTGATAATTCAACCCCCTTTGAATTAGCAGCGCCAGCATTTGAGGTAATGATTTCTTGTCCATTGACCGTGACAGCTGAAATTTGAGCGTCGTTCCAATCAACGCTAAAGAGAGCTGCATTGAAATGCAGGCGATTTTTAAACCATGTTGATTTAAAACCAAGCTCATAGTTTGTCGTCGTGTCTGGCTGGTAATCTAACTCATGAGGCAGAGCACAGATAATTTGTTGGTCAGGTAATGTTTCTGGGCAAGCTTCTAAGCCATTACCGCCGCCAAGGCGGAAGCCTTCACTCACCGTAAAGTAGGTCAGAACACCGTTCTCTAATGTGTAATTAGCATTAAATTTAAACAAACTCCCGTTGTCGTTCGCATTAATAGACTCGAGTGTAATTTGGTTAAAATCACTAACATCACCACTATAAAGAGGTGTAGCCGAACCCGATGACGTGGTTACATCATACTTATAGAAGCGCGCACCAAGTGTTACATTGAAAGCATCCGTGATTTCATAACCAATTTCGCCAAACAACGCTGACTCTTTGCTGTTGGTTTCGCTCAGCGCAATATATTCTAAATCCGTTTCGATATTTGGAATGCCACCACCCCAAAATTCAGTCAATCCAGGCGTGTATTCACGGTCATCTGATTTACTCTCAACCTTGTTGTAGTAAATTCCAGCGATCCAGTTAAGCTTACTATCACCCTTTGAAACCAATCGTATTTCTTGCGTGAAGCTGTCTTGCTTGCTGGTATCTTTTGTTAAAGCTGTAAATGTTGGGTAGTCCGCATACCCTGGCCAAATATCGTAAAGAAGATCAGTTTGATCGCGTTGACCTATTTGATCATAGCTAGACCAACCGGATGCTGATACTAAATCTGCAAATTCTAAATCGGCATTAATTTCTAAACTAAGCAGATCATTTTTTTGCTCATTCGGTTCTTCAACGCGATATGCCGATTCGTAACGACCAATAGTAGCACTGAGAGGATGGCTTGATGCGAGAGATTGGTATTGTGTTATTGCATTACCGCCATTTTCTTGCTTTTGGTAGAAGTAGTTTAGTGTCGCGTTGACTGATTCTGTTGCTTCCCAGCGAACAGAAACACGTGCCGTTGTAATAGTTTCATCATTTGCATCTTCAACTTTACGTATGTTTTCAGCTACGTCTTGCTTGTCGGTCCAATTTGGGTCTTGATTACTGAAGCCTGGATTTTTCGACACATAGTTGTAATCAATGAAGCCTGGATTATGATAACGATTCAAGCTCGTGCGCACAGCGAGTTCATCTTGAATCAACGGTAAGTTAAATACCACACCGAGTTCATTACCCGTTGAACCACTTTCATTTATTGAAAAAGCATCGGCTGAAACAGAGCCTTCAACCATGTCCAAAACAGGAGCTTTTAACATATAACGGATTGCGCCGCCGAGCGTACCTGCACCATATAGCGTACCTTGTGGCCCAATTAAGACTTCAACACGTTCGATATCCGTTAGCCTGAGATTGAGGTTTAGTGGGATTTCGCCAAGGTAAGTTGCGACTGTGCCTGAATCAGAGGCGCGTTCAGAAGAGTTGGTATTAAGACCACGGACAATGATCGGTGAACCTTCTCGGCCACCTTGATCCGTTACGGTTAGACCAGGTACCCAACGTGCAACATCTTCCAAATCGCCAATGTTTTGATCACTCATTACATCGGCATCAACAGCTGTGATGTTTAACGGTGCTTCTTGAACCGTACCTGCACGACGAGTGGCTGTAACTTGGATAGTTTCAATGCCTTTATCTACCGACGCTTCATCAGCGTAGGCTTTTGGCACGTCATAAATATTCGCAGCGATGGCGAGCGCAACTAAGCTCGGTTGTAGTTTTTTTATCAACATTTTAATCCTCAATCCTGTTATTTGTTTTTAGCAACCCAATAACTAAACACTGTGTAAACAGATAAACAAGACCAGCAAAAGTGGTACAAATATGATTATGCAATAAGGGTGGGATTATATAGATTTTTACCCGCATTATAAGGTTTTTTATGCAAAAAATATTGCAAATTTTTATTGGATTATCATGTTGTTAAATATGTAAAACAGGGTGTGGGTATGTTTTGTTTTCATGTTAACAGTTTATCCTCTGCATAATAATGTCGTTTTTGTGGGAATTTAGTTGTAAGCATCCAAAGTGAGCAAGCGGTTAAAAATTCATCTTTAGTATATGGATATGCATGAAACGTTATCTGTGACTTGCGCTAACTCAAAACGTTAGTCTCGTTTTTCGTTAAAATGCCGTTTTAAAAACCAATTAGGAAGTCGTACTATGTTTATTGCACTAAGCTGGGATCATGCGATAGCACATCACTTTATCTCATGGATTGTCGTAGAGTGTGGGGGAGTAGGTGAAAAGTTCGGTTTACCTCAGGCTTTACCTCCGAGGCGAGATGTCGCTTATTTTTGTGGTGAAGCAGCTGAACAAGACGCAAAAGCGTTTGCTGAATTCAAAAACAGCCGAAGAGTGAATTCAGTATCACTTAATTATGAACCTTACCTAAGCCCAAATCATGGATATTGCCACTATGCTTGGGATCATTGTTATTTACGGGAACTCATCAAGTTTGCGGTGCTTTATTGGGAAAATGGCCAACATCAGAAACCAACACCAACTCGAGATGATATAGCCTACTTTTTATGTGATTCTGAAGGTGAACAAGATGCGGCCTTTTTTGCTCAACATAAACTCAACGAGCAGCGTTAGCCCTCAACTGTAGCGCTTGAATGTGCGAGTTTACGCTCAAGATCCCGTTTAACGATGTCTAGCGCGTCCAGTGCTTGAGCTGGGTGAATGTCATTTTGCTCAAGCAATAGGATTAAATCAACTGCAAGTTGAATATGAACAGGGGCACTTTTCAACTCGCTCATTCCTTAACCTCGGTACGCTTTTTCGCAACTTGAGAAATAGCAACGTCAATCGCCACATCGACTCGCTTCTCCATTTGAATTCGTTCGTGTTGTGACAAGTAAAATGCCATATCAACATCATAACGAATATATCGAGACGGTAACTGGTTTAAGACAGTACAACAGAAGTCGGCCATCACGTCTTCGTCATATTGTTTATCAAGTCCTTTCGCGACGATTTTATCGAGCATGATTTTTTCGTAGTAGTTATGAACATCATCATGTAATCGCATCTTTTAACCTTCCCTAACTATTTAACCCTAAATGAGTTTATACCAAGTTATTCAGGTTATCGAGTAATGCATTAAAAAGTTGGTTATGGGTTTGGTTTAGCCGTTCCGCATTTCGTTGATAACCACCACCGAGAGCAACCGCGATGGGCAACGACGTTTTCAAACAGGTGTTCAATACGATGCTGTCTCTTTCCCTGACACCTTGGAGGCTGACCTTCAACAAGCCCAATTCGTCGTGTACAGAGATATCGGCACCTGCGTTGTAAAGGACAATATCGGGTTGATAAAGGCGAATGGCTAAATCTAAAGCTTCATGCACCGTGTTTAAATAAAGCGTGTCACTCGTTCCGACTGGTAGGGGAAAGTCGAGATCAGATTGAGCTTTCGAACGTGGGAAATTTTGCTCACAATGAATAGAACAGGTAATGATATTTGGATTATGCTCACACAGAAAAGCGGTACCATCACCTTGATGAACGTCGCAATCAAAAATAAGTACTCGGTCAACCAACTCTTGATGGATTAAGTCGTGAGCAACCACAGCAAAATCATTGAATATGCAAAATCCAGCCCCTGCGGTGGGCAAAGCATGGTGGTAGCCGCCAGACAAATTTACAGCCCATTTATGTTTAAGAGCACATAAGGCACTTTGCCGAGCGTTCTCAAGTGAAATGAGAGTTCGGTTAACTAGTTCTGGGGACCACGGAAAACCCATTTTTTTAACCGCTGTGGGGTTTAGGCATCCAGTTAGAAACGCGTCGACATAATCGGGAGCATGGCATAATCTAATTTTACTTACATCGATTGGATCATCACGAAGTAGGAGTAACGACGAAAGCTCTGACGCTAACAAGGTTTCATAGAGCGTGCGATATTTATCAATTGGAAAACGATGCCGTTCAGGTAAGTCTAGGTTGGAGTAACTGGAGGAATAGAAAATCATGAGCGACTTTGTTTTTCAGCAAAAAGGATTTTCTCCTCGGTTGCCGCGATGGCTTTTCGACATCGACCTAGTCGCATATGCAGTGCGAAAATTTCCTTATTTAATTTCTCTACATCGGTTTTATTTGCGTCATCGAGGAGCCGTTTTCGCTCTTCGATCATGTCTATCAAACGTCTTTCAAATTCGTGGTTCTGTGAAAGTTCTTGATAGAGTTCATGCGATGATTGCATGATTCTCGTAATCGCTTTTCGATACTGATGTTGTTTTTGAGAGCTTGGTTTATTTTCTTTTGCCCAAACAGGTGTTGATTTTAGTACTTTAATAACGGCTTCAATTTGTTCGCCGATTTTAGTGATAGCAAATTGATACGCATGACGATGCGTTTCTGGCGGTAGTGACGCAAGTGATTGTACTATTTCATCAACGTAATCGCGTAACTTAAGACTTTTACTTACGAACAATCGATTACTAAAAAGGCTTGGTTGCGACTGAATGTAGCGGTTTTTATCAAACCATTTCGCCTTATCAAATTCTTCGGCTTGCGAAACGAGATTTTCGACATGCCATTTTAATTTATCGACCGCTTTCACCATTTACAAATAGGCCTCGTAAATTAGCTTTATCGCCAGCACAATAACTACACCATTGAAAATTGGTTTAATGAGTTTATTACCAAACTTAATAGCAGATTGTGCGCCGAACCACGCACCACACATCAAAAAAGCCCCCATTGAAATACCCAGTAAGAAGTTGACGTGCCCTAGTGCAACGAATGTAATAAGCGAAATAAAGTTGGAGACAAAGTTCATCGAACGAGCCAACCCGCAGTTCAATAATAGGCTCATTTTATAGAGTATGCTGTTGGACGCGGTCCAAAATGTGCCTGTACCAGGGCCCGCCATACCATCGAAAAAACCCAGGCTTAGCCCTTGAGTCCACTGTTTAATTTTCAGTGATTTAGTTACGCGAGGTAAGTTATGGCTGTCTGAGTGACTTAACGTTCCAAATAAACTGTAAAACGCCACTGCGATAATAATGACGGGAATAAGCTTATTTAGAAAGTCGATGCTTAAATGATCCACCAAAAGTGTACCGAGCAGCGCACCAATTGCGGTTGCAAGGACAGACTGTATCCAGAATTTGGGGTCAAACAACCGTTGACGATAATAGGCAAAACTGGCGGTCACTGAACCAAAACTTGCTGCGAGTTTATTCGTGCCGAGGGCGAGGTGAGGTGGTAGACCAGCGGTTAATAACGCAGGCACAGTAAGCATGCCACCACCACCGGCAATAGCGTCAATAAAACCTGCCGCCATTGCAACGACACATAACAAGGCCCAAGTAGCTGGTTCTAAGGCAAATTCTATCATTAATATTCTATTTTCCGAGTAAAAGGCGGGAGTGAATCCAGCATAGATTGACCGTATTTCTTGCTGATAAGTCGACGGTCCAAAATAGTAATTCTGCCAAAATCAGACTCTTTGCGCAGGAGTCTACCACAACTTTGTACTAATTTCTTACAGGCTTCTGGCACGGTAATGGTTAAGAATGGATTCCCGCCTTTACTTTGGACAAATTCAGCCTGTGCTTCTTCCACTGGAGACGTAGGCACTGCGAATGGGATTTTGGTGATAATCAAATTTTCAAGATATTTACCCGGTAAATCGAGGCCTTCGGATAAACTTTGCGTACCGAATAAAATACTGCCATTTCCTCCGTCAATTTTCGAACGATGCAGGTGTAATGTTGACTCACGAGACGCCTCGCCTTGAACGAGCAGCGACCATCCTTTCTTCCGAAGCTCTTTAGCAACGTGTTCCATTTGCCAATAGGATGCGAAAAGTACTAGGTTAGCTCCTTGTTTGTCTAAATGTTTTGGCAATATTTGACTTAGATAGTCGCTGTATTTTGTGTCAGTAGGTTCAACATCCATTTTTGGGATATGCAAGATGGCTTGTTTCGGATAATCAAATGGAGAAGGCGCTTTGATAAATTTGACGCCAGGCTCCTTTGCCAATCCGCTTTCATAGGAAAAATGATCAAAGGTTCCAAGAGCTGTTAATGTTGCAGAGCAAAGGATTGCACCCGCACACTTTTGCCAAAGCTCATCTTTTAAATAAAAGCCAACTTCTATCGGACAATCACAGAGCAAATAGTCGTGATGATTCTTATAAACTAACCGTTTTATCCAACGTGCGTGAGTTTTACTTTCTGCTTTTGATGCGTAACAAAACCAGAGTTTGTTTAAAGATTCTAAGCGAGAGATGTATAAGCCTGATTCTAATAGCGCGGGTTCACCAATAGGACTTTTAACGTCACCATCGGCCATGTCAGAGGTAAGCGCATCATGCATTTTTGTAAGGCATCGAAGTGCGTCCAATGTCGCTTCTGCAATACTACTTGCCTGGTTTAATAGGCTCTCAGGTATTTGACCGTGGGCAAAACGATAGTGCTCATCGTCGTTGTATTCATAGTCAGCGTTGTCGAGGATGTCTCTCACTTGTTTTAAGTGTTTTGAAGCATCATTTATTGCGTCGTTTAACTTGAAGTTCTGCCCAATTGCTTTTTGAGATACGATAAGCGCGGATAGCTTACCGCTAAATTTTAACAGTTTTTCGAGCCATTCTATTGTTCCCTTGATAGTCGCCGCAGCAGAAGAAAAGTCTCGAGTAATCGTCGGTAAATGATGGGCTTCATCAATGACGTAATAGGAATCTTCTAACTCAGGTAAAATCTTCCCACCGCCTAACTCTAAATCGGCCAGTAACAAAGCATGGTTTATGACGAGCACATCCATTTGAAGAATTTTTTGCCGAGCAAGGTGGAATGGGCAAGTTTGGTGCGACTTCAACTGTCTCTGACAAGCATGTTTATCACAAACAATGAGATTCCAAACCGTATCTGGAATAGCACTTGGCCAAGAGTCTCTGTCTCCACTCCATGTTTTGCCAAAATAGCTTTTTTGAAGTTCTTCAAGCAAGGTTTGTTCTTGATTTGTTAGTGGTGATGCGAGTGTTGGGAGAAAACTACTTTGAGCATCCTCTTGAAAAACGCTCGATAATTTTTGTGCGCAAATGTACCGTTGGCGCCCCTTAACCAAATCAAACTTAAAGTCCAGACCAGAATGCTGTTGTAGGAAAGGCAGTTCTTTACCGATCAATTGTTCTTGTAGCGCGACAGTTGCGGTTGAAATAATCAATTTCTTTTTCTGAGAAAGAGCAAGCGGAATCGCGCCAAGTCCATACGCCAATGATTTGCCTGTTCCGGTCCCAGCTTCGATAACACAGATGCGTTGCGTGCGGTGATACTCACCAGCTAGCGTCTTGGCGATTTCCGCGACCAAAAAATTTTGACTAGGTCTACTTTTATAATCTGGTAATTGCTCTGCGATCCGTAAATGAGCATCGCGAATCGTTTTTTTTAGTCTGTCGGATAGCATTCGTGTGAATTCGAGTTCTTAAATTAATATGTATATACTTACAGTGTTCGACATTGTAGGTGGTGAAGTAAGTTGACACAAGTTGTAATCGAAGGGTTCGTGTTATCGAGGCAAACAGTCACAACAAACGGTAAAACGTATGTTGTGCTGTGGCTCAATTCATCGCAAGGGCCAATAAAAGTTATTTCAGAACCACAGCAGGCGGTGCTGTTTATCCTAAACAAGCATGTTGAACGAGCACAGCGAATTCTACAGACCAATAGAATTGAGAGTACTTTTCGGCCGTTAAACCTAAAGCACTTCAATGGCGAGTCTGTATCAGCTTGTTACTTTGACGCTCTAAATGAATTTTACGCAGCTCGAGCGTTGTTAGAAGAATCATTGCCAATTTATGAAGATGACGTTCGTGTAGCAGATCGATTTCTAATGGAACGGTTTGTCAAAGGCGGAGTTTGGGCCGCGGGTGAAATGACGGTTAAACACGGTTACATAGAAATCCGTAACGCTAGAGTTAAGCCTAATGAACGTTATGTGCCCAAACTTTCCGTTGTTTCTTTAGACATTGAGTGCAGTATGAGTGGCGTCCTTTATTGCGTTGGTTTGAAAGGAGAGTTCGGTAACAAGGTTATCATGATTGGAGACAGTCCTGATGATGCTGTAGATGGTGAACTTGAATGGGTAAAAGATGAGATTGCGCTTTTTGAACGGTTTAATTGGTTCTTTCAGCAACATGACCCCGACATTGTCATCGGCTGGAACGTAATCGAATTCGATTTTAGAGTGTTAAAAGAGCGTGCCGATGCACTTGGCATCGTTCTCACTATTGGTCGTAACAATGAACCTTTGTATCTACAGCAAGGCCAATTTGTCAAACTGACGATGCCTGGTCGTGTCGTGTTAGATGGTATTGATACACTCAAAAACGCAACTTACCAATTTGAAAGCTTCAAACTCAATCGAGTCGCCGGAGAAGTTCTGGGTGAAAATAAGTTAATCAGCCATGACGATCGGATGGAAGAAATTAATCGCTTATTCAAAGAAGATAAGCAGGCTCTCGCACTATATAACCTTCAAGACTGTGATTTGGTGTTAAAAATCTTTAACAAGCTACACCTTCTCGAATTTGCCATTCGCCGAGTGCAGCTTACAGGGCTGGAACTAGAACGAAAAGGCGGTTCGGTTGCTGCGTTTACTAATCTATATTTACCGCTGTTACATCGAAGCGGTTACATTGCGCCAAATTTAGGTGAGCATGGAATCAGCTTCGACAGCCCCGGAGGCTACGTTATGGACTCAAAGCCGGGTTTATATCAGAATGTAATTGTGCTCGATTTTAAAAGCCTTTACCCGTCCATTATCCGTACCTTTTTGATTGATCCTTTGGGTCTTATATTGGGATTAGCTAACGATAATTCTGAAGATACAATCGAGGGTTTTAACCAAGCCCAATTTTCCCGGATTGATCATCATTTACCGAGCCTTGTGGCGACATTAGGTGAGGCTCGAGAAAAAGCAAAAAGCGAAAAAGACGCACAACTGTCGCAGGCTATCAAAATTATCATGAACAGTCTTTATGGTGTGCTTGGATCGAAAGGCTGTCGTTTCTATGACCCCAGACTCTCTAGCTCGATTACTTTGCGAGGGCATGAAATCATGCAGCAGACTCGACATTGGATTGAAGAAATGGGATACGAAGTAATTTATGGCGATACGGATAGTACATTTGTAAACCTTTCTGGACACTTAGAGCATCAAGATTGTGTCAGGATTGGCGAAGGAATTGTTGAAAAAATAAACCATAATTGGCGATGCGAACTTCAACAACGACACAGACTAGAGAGTCATTTAGAGCTTGAGTTTGAAGTACATTATCAGCCTTTTTTTATGCCAACAATTCGGCACCTCGCGACGGGCAGTAAGAAACGTTACGTCGGAAAAGTCGCAGGAAGTAGTGATAAAGGCTTGGTTTTCAAAGGTATGGAGACGGTACGAAGTGACTGGACAAAGTTAGCTCACTTATTCCAACAAGAACTCTTTGTTTCACTATTTGAAACAAAGATGCTTGCAGATATTTATTTACGTTACAAAAATAAATTAACAGCAGGGGAGTTTGATGAACTATTAATTTACAAAAAGAGGATGCAACAATCACTAGAACTTTACACAAAAAATATACCTCCTCACATTAAAGCGCTTAAGCAAGCAATCGCAAATGGCGAAATCTCAATTCCAAAACCAGGGTTTATGGTCGAATATGTTCAAACTGTGCAAGGTCCTAGACTTTTTCCTTCATTAATATCAATAGATTACACTTACTACATAGAAAAGCAGCTGAACCCTATTTTTGACATGGTTAAAGCGTTTGACCTTTCTTCGACCTCTGTGGAAGCCCAACAAGTACTCAGCTTTTAATCGTTAATAACTTTCTGATTCATTGACAATATTTCTCATTTGTTTCCAAAATGAAAACTGCCACTTTGTGCATGTTGCAAATATATAACTAAATAGTGTTGACCTGATGTTGTTAATTTGTTTAGTATTTCGTTTGTCTGGTTTCTATTGTGTAAGCAATAGGTACTAACAAAGCTAAATATTATTAAAAAACCACAGCTAGTGGCCCAGGGAGAAATAAATGTTAAACAATAAAATTACAAAAGCAGTTCGCTTAGCGATCGCTTTTGGTGCGGCTTCTACCGCAATGGTATCTGCAAGTGCTGCAGCACAAGGTGCCGAAGAAGAAAAGGTAGAGCGTATTGAAGTAACAGGTTCTGCAATCAAACGTACTGATTTAGAAGGTTCACTACCAGTTCAAGTTATCGGTGCAGCTGACATTGCAAAAACTGGTGTTACTAACGTAACTGATCTAATCCAACAACTTCCTGCAATGCAAGGTTTCACTACATCTGCTGATTCAGTAGGTGGCGGTGGTGGTGGTATCTCTACTGCTTCAATCCACGATATCGGTGAATCTTACACGCTTGTACTACTAAACGGTCGCCGTATTGCACCTGCAACGTCAGGCGGTACTGTTAACCTTAACGTAATCCCTGTTTCTGCTATCAAGCAAGTTGAGGTTCTAACGGATGGTGCATCTGCACTTTACGGTTCTGACGCTATTGCTGGTGTTGTTAACTTCATTCTTAAAGACAACGTTGATGTAACGACTATCTCAGCTCGTTACGACCGTCCACAAGAAGACGGTGGTTCTACGTTAACTTTCAACGTGTCTACTGGTTTTGGTGATTTAGACCGTGACGGTTTCTCTTTAACTGCTGCATTCACTCATGAAGACCAAGAGCAATTAAAAGCAAAACAACGTAAATTTGGTCAAACTGGTATCCTAAGCTTTGAACACCCAGATTTTGCTGACCCACTTTATTTCTTCAACGGTTCAGGTAACGCTATTCCAGGTAACGCGCGTATCCGTTACCAAACACGTAACGCTGCTGGTGAGCTAGTTTCAACTCAAACTACTTACAACCCATATGCAAACAAAACGGGTGCTTGTGCACAAGACACATCTGCAATCGGTGCTGCATGTTGGTTTGACTACACGTCTACAATCGAACTAGTACCTGAAAACAAATTGGACAGCGTTGTACTAAACGGTTTGTTCAACGTTGCTGACGACGTAACTGGTTTTGCTACTGCAATGTACACAAAAACAGCAATGACAGCGCGTATTGCTCCGTACCCAACAGGTTTCTTCAACCTTGATATGAGCTCTGATCTTGTTAAGAATGAAGTTCTTGCTAACCTACCATCAGGTATGACTGCAGAAGAAATCGCGTCTATTGACCGTGTTCAGGCTCAATGGCGTTCACTTCCTGCTGGTAACCGTACAACTGAGTACGAAACAACTGCGACACATATCGTAGCAGGTCTTCGTGGTCTAACTGGCGAAATCGATTGGGAAGGTGCGTTCACGTACTCTGTGAGCGATCAAGATCAAAACTACCCAACAGGTTGGTTATTACTTGACGAGTTCTTAGACGTTATCGGTACTGGTGCGGTTAACGTATTTGTTCCTAACGAAGAACTTGACGATGCAAGCCGTCAAGCGCTAGCTCCAGCTATCTACCACGGTAACTGGGAAAATACAAAGATCACGATGAAAGGCGCGGATTTCAAAGGTTCAATGCCAGTATTTGATCTTCCAGGTGGTCTTGCTTACGTAGCTGCTGGTGTTGATTACCGTGATTACACGTATGAAAACTCACTATCTGAAGCAAACCAAGAAGCTAGACTACTATTCTTAGAAGCTGGTACTTCATACGATCTGCAACGTTCACAAATGGGTATCTTCGCAGAACTTGATATGCCAGTTATCGATGACGTAACAGTGAACATCGCTGGTCGTTACGATGATTTCTCAGGCGTAGATGCTGCTCAAGTTGGTAACTACACTGGTGAAGTTGGTGAAATCAGTAAAGGTGACAGCGACTTCACATACAAGTTGAGTGCTCGTTGGCAGGCAACTGAAGACCTATTACTACGTGCTTCATACGGTACAGGCTTCAAAGCACCTTCACTACTTGCAATCGCACGTCCACAAGTTGATTTCGGTGTAACAAGTGGTAACTATGTATGTCCATTCAGCCCATCAGACGCGCTATATCAAGCATGTCCTGATAAGCAAGGTGGCCGCGTACAGTACGGTGTATACCAAAAAGGTAACACAAACCTGAAATTCGAAACGTCTAAGCAATCAACTGTTGGTATCGTTTTCGCGCCATCTACTGGCTTCGGTATCACACTTGATTACTGGCAAGTAGAAATGGAAGATCGCGTTACTCAGTTAACTGAAGACCAAATCTTCGCAGATCCAGTTCGTTACCGCGAACTATTTACTACACGTACAAATGCTGCAACGGGTGACCAAGAATTGGCTATCATCCAATCTTCAGCTAACGTAGGTAGTGCAAAATACTCAGGTGTTGACTGGAGTGTTGATTTGACTAACGACCTATCGTTCGGTCAATTGAAGACTCGTTGGTCTGGTACTTACACAATCGAAAGTACATATACTCGTCCAGGTACAACTGACGACTGGATCACTAGCTTAGGCCGTTTTGGTGACGACCAAGAAGTTACATTCCGTTTGACTCAACAAATTTCTTCTACGTTGAGCCACGGTGACTTCGCTCACACTGTACGTCTAAACTATAAGTCTGGCTACCAAGACCAATTCCAATCAGCTGATGACTGTGCGGTTTCATTGGTTGACGCGTTTGGTGACTGTGTAAGCGTACAACTACGTGTACCTTCTTACACGCTAATGGATTATCAAACAGTTTATAACTTCGACGATAACACAACAGTTACGTTCGGTATTAACAACCTGTTAGATAAGCAACCGCCAATGTCACTACGTACAGGTGGTGCTGGTCACCAAGTTGGTTTCGACCCACGTTATGCTGATGTATACGGTCGTACATTCTACCTACAAGCTGATTACAGATTCTAATCACTTGAGTTAGAAGTTTACCGAAAAGGGCCAGCAAAGCTGGCCTTTTTTATTGTTTAGGCTTTATCGCTGAGTTGCATTTTACTTAGCTACCCCTCTTGAGGGAATCCCTGCCTGAAATACAACAATGACAACTTGTTTCAATTCGATAGCCTGAACTCTATGTAATAGAAGGGCTCTCTGTTGAGATAACTAAAGTGAATATTGAAGCAATAACAGTCAGTTTCTAGCCGAAATAGGCTGGTTGTTCAAATATAAATATCGTTAACGGTCTGCTCTTCTAAAATGTTAAGCATAATCTCGTGATCGCGAAAATTTAGACGATTTTTGTACTAATTTTAGCGCGTACCTTTATTGGTTAACTTTTGTTGACTTTCTGTTTCACTGGCGTAGTATGAATTTGTTGCTAATTTTGGAATTGGTAATGTTTAGGGATTGCAAGGCCGACATTTTTAACTCAGGTCTTGAGTGAAATGAATACAAGTAAGGATAAAAATAATGAAATTGAAAACTTTGTTCACTGCTCTAAGTTTGTGTGCTTTAGCGGGTTGTGCGTCCACAGAGTCGGCACAATCTGAAGTAGAAGGCAAAGAAGCCAATACGCAGATGGCTGATAACGATGTTGTTTGTGAGTCACGTGCCTCAGTCGGTTCTCACATGAAAAAGCGAGTTTGTAAGACACGAGCTCAGATGAAAAAGGACGAGGAGGAAGCTGCTCGTTATATGAAAAGTGAACGCCGGACAGTCAACGGTAATTAATTTGCATTCAAAAGAGGGGGCTGAAGCCTCCTTTTTTTGTTGAGAATATTGTGTGGCGTGGTCCTTGTCACTTCATATTGTAAACGTTGGGTTTGCATCTAACCCCAAAACCTACTCAATCCTTCGTCAAATCAGTGATCTCATTTCTTTCCATTCAGCGATTGGATTCGTTTAGCACTTTACGTTTCTAGCTATGTGTAGGAAGACGACATCTAATAGAACAGTGTCAAATTGCTACACAAACGTCACTCTTGAATAAGCCACATTTGTTAATAAAAAGCTTAGCAGGTACATATTTCATTCTGCGAGATCATTGGTTCTTAAAAGAAGCGACTTTCAAGGTGTTACACCCACTCATTAAATCGAATTTTGCCTTGCACTCTTCCATTGGTAGGAATAGCGCTTGATCATAATGTATTAATTTTATTGTCTTTATGGCTGGCTGTTGAGTTTGGTTCGCAAAATTTAATGTGATTGATGATTAGAGGTGTTAGTCCGTGATAAGTACTCTTTGCGTGTAATATTAATGTAAATATAAGTCATTGGATATAAACAGAACGTGTTACTTCTGAGGGTTGTGTGTACTCAAATTGTTTATATAATAAATTACCTAAATAAGGGGTAAACTAATTTTTTACAGTAAATAAACCTATGTTAAATTCATATTGTTGATGATTCTGCATGTATCTAAAAGTGGGTCATAATGATCTTGATATGTTAAATAATATGGTTTGTTTCTTTTTTGTATCCTTGTTAATGGCGTGTGCTTGTTGTTCAAAAGCTGTATTTACAATGGGTTATAAATGAAAAGTTGTTGTGTGTGGGTGATTAATTATATTTTTTATGGTTGTTGACTGTGGAGTGTGTTCGGGTTTAGTATCGGTTTCGCTCGTGAATAAATTAATAAAATTGTTTTTCTTCTAGCTGGGGTAAAACACTAAGCGGGTTTTAATAATATTTAATTACTATAACGTAATTATTCAGGGAGATAATTAATGTTAAACAACCAAGTATCTAAAGCGGTACGTTTGGCACTTATGTTTGGTGCAGCGTCTGCTTCAGTAGCTTCAATGTCAGCATTCGCTGCTGACGAAGCTGAAAAAGTTGAACGTATTGAAGTAACAGGTTCAAGTATCAAAGGTACGGACCTTGCAGGTGCGCTTCCAATCAGTGTTATCAGTTCAGACGACATCAAAAAAACAGGTGTAGTAAGCGTTCCTGAATTGATTTCTCAAATTCCATCAATGCAAGGTTTTACTACGCCAGCTAACTCTGTTGGCGGCGGCGGTGCCGGTACTGCGACTGCGAACTTGCGTTCAATCGGTGACGGTTACACGCTAGTGCTTTTAAATGGTCGTCGTCTAGCTCCATTAGGGTCTGGTAGTTCTGTTGACTTAAACAGTATTCCAATTGCGGCTGTAGAACGCGTTGAAGTATTAACTGATGGTGCATCAGCACTATATGGCTCAGATGCAATCGCTGGTGTTATTAACTTCATTCTTAAGAAAGAAGTAAGTGAAACAACAGTTTCAGTTCGCACGGATCAACCTCGCGGTGGCGCAGAGTCATATTCTGCAAGCCTTACGACAGGTTTTGGCGATTATGATGCAGATGGTTTTAGCCTTGTTGCATCACTTAGCTATGACGAGCGTTCTGCACTTAAATCAACAGCGCGTGAATTTGCTAAAACTGGTTTCCTTGAGTTTGAATATGATGGTCAAAACTATTATGACATCAATGGTTCTTCAAACGCGATTCCAGCGAACGCGTTCGTTGACTACAAAACGACAGTTGATGGTAAAGAAGTATCTAAGCTAGCTCAGTTAAACCCTTACTTACAAAAAAATGGTCAATGCGCTGAACACAATGCGACTTTGAACAGCCCGCTGTGTTCATACGACTTCACTAGTACATTAGAAATTTACCCAGAATATGACCGTAAGTCTTTCGTTTTACAAGGTGAATTCAAAGTAAACGACGATATTAAAGCGTTTGCATCAGCACTTTATACTGATTACACAACAACGCCACGTATTGCACCGAACCCGACTGGTTTTATCAACATTCCACTAGATAGCGTACTTTACACTAACTATGTAAAACCATACTTAACTGAAGAGCAAGCTGCAAACGCAACACGATTCCGTGCTACATGGCGCGCACTTCCAGGTGGTAATCGCTCAACTGAATACAATACAGAAACGTACAACACAATTCTTGGATTGGACGGTGTGTTATTCGATACAATCGACTTTAATACAGCAGTTGTCTATTCAAAAGGAACTCGTACAGCAGACGTTAAAAACGGCTACTTCTACGCGGATAAGTTTGTTGACGCTATCAGCAGCGGTCGTGTAAATATCTTCCTTACACCAGAAGAATTTGCTCAAGATCAAGCGAGTATCGATGCATTAGAAGCAGCACAATGGCGTCACAACGATAACGTAACAGTGACCGAAAACTTGTCTTTCGATATTCGTGCTTCTCAGCCTATCTTTGAATTACCAGCAGGTGATGCATACATTGGTTACGGTGTTGAATACCGCAATAATACTTATTCACTAACTCGTTCAGCAGAAAATGTTGCTGACACGCAGTTCGGTGATGGCGGCGGTGATTTCGATTATGAATTAGAACGCTCAAGCTACGGCGCTTTCGCTGAACTTCAAATTCCAATTCTTGAGAATTTAAGCATGAATGCGGCACTACGTTATGACAGCATCGGTGGTGTTGAAGATAACTTGACTAGTGCTGGTAAAGTAAACGAAGACGAGTCAGACACGACATACAAAGTTAGCTTACGTTACGAAGCAACGGAAGATTTAGTATTCCGTGCCTCTTATGGTACAGGCTTTAAAGCTGCAACAATGACTGAAATTGCTCGTCCATTATCAGCGTGGGGCGTAACATCAGATAATTACAATTGTCCTGTTCCATCAAGTGACCCTCGTGCTCAGTACTGTCCACCAGATAATATGCAATATGATGTATATTTACTTGGTAATAAAGATCTGAAGCCAGAGACGTCGAAGCAACACTCAATTGGTTTTGTCTACTCACCATCGACAGAGTTGTCTCTTGAATTAGACTACTGGAAAGTAGAGATTGAAGACATGGTACAGACGCCGGACGAAGCGTTTATGTTCCAAAATCGTGAACTGTTTGACAAGTTCTTTGTTGTTAAGCCGGACCGTTCTGACTCTACATCACAAACTCTTGCGCTTGTTCAAGGTTCAATCAACATCGGTAAGTCTATTACTGCTGGTTATGACTGGAAAGTAACCTACCGTAACGATTTCGATTTAGGTACTCTTAAAACAACGGTTCAAGGTACATACATCGATGAGCAAGAATACACCGTTGGTGGCGTACTTCCATTCGAGTGGGCAACGAGCTTAGGCCGTTACGGCGTTGATAATGCGGTTGTATTCCGTAACATTATTAATATCCAAAACGTGTTCTCGCACGGTGATTTTTCTCACACACTACGTTGGAAGTATAAATCAGGTTGGACAGACGCTGAGAAATCTGTTGGTGTTGGTTCTATTGCATTCCCATACTACAACAAAGATGGAAGCCTTGCGTCTACAACAATTCAACGTAGCGTCCCATCACATGCGACGGTTGACTACAAGTTGGATTACACGGGTATTGAAAGCGCGACTATCTCTGTTGGTGTGAACAATATCTTTGATAAAGAGCCACCATTGTCACTTGGCGACCCTGCTGGTCACTTAGTTGGTTATGAAGGCCGTTACTATGACCAATTCTTAAGAACATTCTACGTAAACGCAGAATACACTTTCTAAGAATTGATTTAATAAATAGGCTGCATTGCAGCCTATTTTTTGAAAAGGAGATATTTCGATGAAAAAAACGACAATTCTATTAGCTATGTTGAGTGTAAGCGTCTTAGCTAGCTGCGCTAACACAAAAAAAACAGCGTCAGTTAAATCGGATCAAGGATTTCGATGTGAAAAGCAATCAAGCCTTGGTACAACCATTCCTTCAAAATTATGTTCAACTAAGAAACAACGAGATGAAGCACGCGAAGCTTCTAAAGAAGCGCTCAGGCAGTCTCAAAGTACAATTCTAACCGAGCAAGTGTCCGGCAGTAATTAAGCGAAAATGATTCACCCTCACGGTTAACTCAATTTTGATTTAGTCTAGAAGTCTAAAATAAAAAAAGTAGATTTTTCAATTTGAAAATAACTAGTGTTGGGTAAATTTGCCGCACAGAGAGAGCATCGCTCTCTTTTAACGTTTCTACGCCGGTCGTATCTGCAATTTAATGATTTATTTTTTCGGCAACACACTCGTGCTTCAACTTAACAAGGTGTTTGAAACACATAACCCACAAGCTGATCCGCAAGTTCTGACAAACATTCTACATTTGGATTGGTATACGCGTACGTTCTTAAACCGTGTATCCCCATCGTTAAAAAACGAGACTTGGCGGTAACATTTGTCGTCTCAGGCAATTCACCAAGTTCTACCGCTTTTTCGATGAGCGCCGTGATTGATTCTTCAAATTGGTGCATATTTTTTGAAAGAATGCTGCTGACCTCATCATCCTGACCGTCAAGTTCAGACAATGTTTTTGTCAATAAACACACTTTTGTACATTCTTCTTGAGTACAGTCAAACACGATAGTCGACAAAAACGCCTTCAAACCTTCTTTGATGGATGTAAACTGCTCGAAATGCAATTGCATTTTTTCACGTTTGTCTATCTGGTATTGCTCGATTGATGCGAGAAGTAGTCCTTTTTTATTCTTGAATGCACAATAAATGGAACCTGGGTGCAGACCGGTCGCTTCCGTTAATTTCTGCATGCTGGTTTTGGCATAGCCAAATTGCATGAATGTCATCATTGCTTGACGCAGCACAAAAGTTCTGTCGAATTCCGCGGTTCTCATTTCTCAATTGTGATTTGAAGTTTAACTTATGGACATCATAACCAAAGTTGATTGCTTATTCAAAAAAAGAACTTGAATGAGTATTCAAAATAAAATATCTTGAACGTACATTCAATAAAGAAGTCCGAGTATTATGAATACACTGTTTCAAAAATTTAAATTAAACGAATCAATTGAACTACAAAACCATATTCTGATGGCTCCGCTTACCCGATGTATGGCTGATGACAATCTAGTGCCAACGGAAGCAATGGCTGAATATTACGCAAGAAGAGCGGACGCTGGTCTTATTATCAGTGAAGCCATTATCATTCGTCCAGATGGACAGGGCTATCCAAACACGCCAGGCTTGTTTTCAGCCGCTCAAGTCGAGGGTTGGAAAAAGGTTACAGCGGCTGTACATGAAAAGGGCGGAAAGATTTTCGCTCAACTTTGGCACGTTGGACGGGTAGCACATCCGTATTTCTTTGGTGGTGATGTCATTGCTCCATCTGCAATCGGTGTGGAAGGAACAGTTCCGCGTATGCGAGAGTTACAGTATGTCACACCAAAAGCTGCAACGGTTGAAGAAATTAAACAGTTAGTTGCTGATTATTCAACGGCCGCAAAAAACGCAATCGAAGCAGGGTTCGATGGGGTAGAGATTCACGGTGCGAATGGTTATTTAATTGATCAGTTCCTACATCATGCTTCCAACGTACGTGTTGATCAGTATGGTGGTTCACCTGAAAATATGGCGCGATTCGCTTTAGAAGTCGTAGATGCAGTGACGTCTGCGATTGGGCATGATCGCGTCGCACTTAGATTGTCGCCTGGCGCGTACTTTAATATGCCGGCGGATAAGCAAGATAGAGAAGTATTTGATTATCTGATTGCGCAATTAAACAATGTGAAATTAGCTTACCTGCATGTCGGTATCTTCGACGACGGTATGGAGTTTGATTACTTAGATGGCCGAGTTTCAGATTACATGCGTAAAGTTTATAACGGGACATTGGTTGGTGTTGGTGGATTCACCATTGAGTCTGGGGCGAAAGCGATTGAAGATAAACGTTTTGATCTTGTCGCAATCGGGCGTCCATTTATTGCAAACCCAGACCTAGTAGCAAAAGCAAAACGTGGCGATGAACTGGTTGCTTACTCTGATGAGATGCTCGCTTCATTGGTTTAATAATAAAGTTGTAAATTTTTTGCTATAACGTTCTAGCAGTTATTATACTGAACACAAGCATGGATGATTTTTGAACACGGATGTATCGCTTGTAATTTAACTTAGCGATGTCTTTGCGTTGAATGGGGCGAAATTGTTTTTTTGCTATGACATTAAGTGTTCAGAGGTAATAGCTGTATGAGCGTTGTCCATTGAAAAAGTTCATCCGTTCAATTTTTAGTGCGGTAGACCAATTTCTTAAGAGCCGTTTTATACTCTCCGTCCGTGAAGCCTTCATAGCTTTACTTCCTTATTTCGTCAGTAGTGCGGTTGCCATTCTTCTCCTCAATACGGTTACAGCATTTGGCTGGTATCAGAGCGACAGTGGATTCGTCTCACGGGTAAAGCAGGGGGCTGAGCTCATACTCGCTTTATTTCCCGTAATGGTGAGCTTTTCTCTTGGTTTTTTTCTGTCCAAGAACTATGGAACGAGTGGCATCGTTGGTGGGCTGTTAGCACTTTTGTGTTTCGCAATACATGGGCATTTTGTCACGGAATTCGACGGGAATTTTATTGTCAACGATCAAGGTGCAAGCGCCTATTCAATTGTGATCCCTATTTTAAGCAGCTTGCAACTTAAAGCATTGTTAAAGTGGTCACCGAAGTTTCCAATTTGGCTTGGTAGTGTTAGTCCATTTCTTAAAGAAAAGTTGTTGTTGCTTCTACCTTTCTCGCTCGTTTTCTTTAGTTTTTTCCTCTGGTTGCCACTACTTGATTTATTTGGCTCGTATATCGCAGCGGGATTGCAATCGTTAATGAAAGATTCAAGCGTCGTTGAATTGACCGCACAGCGTATGTTACTTTCTCATGCCTTCTGGTTTGTCGGTGTGCACGGCGACAATACGTATAATTTACTCTTTGACAGTCGTTTTTTAACGGAAGATTTGTTGCCAGGGATAAGCGCAAAAACGTTCTATGATACCTTTGTGTTAATTGGAGGAACAGGGTGTTTTGTGGGGTTGGTCTTAGCCGCGATGTTATTGCCCAAAAGATCACATGAAAGGCACATTGCCTTTTTATCAATTCCTTTCAGTGTGTTTAACTTCTGCGAAATTATTCTCTATGGACTGCCTATTTTTCTAAATCCAATTCTAATGATTCCCTTTTTTCTGACACCCATCTGTAATTTCGTGGTCGCTTACTGGGTTTTGGAGGCTGGGTGGATCCCTTTTAATGACATCGAAATGAGTTGGATGACACCGACACTCGTAAACGGTTGGATTGTGGGAAATAGTTGGCACGCAGTTGCTTTGCAGGGCTTTTTAATACTGGTTAACACAGCCATTTATTACCCATTCCTGAGTTGGCATCATAATCGAGTGAATTACCAGCAGTCGTTGGAACAACTATCAGAGCAGCTCGCGTTAACGGATGCATTCAATATGCAACAGGAGTCAAAGTATATCGCAAGACAATCAGAGCAAGGGCACATTAATAAGGAGATTCGCGAGGTTATTACGGAACTTTCTCGTGGGACCTTAATGTTGTATTACCAGCCACAAGTGTACAGTACAACAACCACTTGCTGTGGATTTGAAGCGTTATTACGGCTAAAAACCAAAGACGGTAAAGTAGTAGGGCCGTATTTTCTGGATGTTCTCGGTGCTCACCATCAGTCAGTGTTAATTGACTTATGGGTCATTGACACCGCAGCAAAAGATTTAGAACGTTTTCAACAGCTCGGCCTGCAACCTTGTATTAGCATTAATCTGCACCCTGATAGTCTGCTAAAAGACGACATCGTAAATCGTATAATACGCCGCTTTAAACGTTACCCTAAACAGCTCATTATTGAAGTAGTCGAATCGAGTTATTTAAGTGATAGGGTTAATTTTATCCATCATATAGAGATGTTACGTGAACATTTTATAGAAACAGCACTGGATGATTTTGGTTCTGGTTATTCAAGTTTGTCTATGCTGGCTGATTTACCGGTGAGTCTAGTGAAATTGGACAAACAATTCCTCGATAGATGTGACTCAAGCTCAGGCTGTACCCTATATAGTAATGTTGTTAAATTACTCCATGATCAAGGACATCGGCTTGTTGCTGAAGGAGTTGAAAGTCACAAACAATACGAATACGTAAAAAGTCTCGGTATAGAAAAGATCCAAGGGTGGTATTTTGAGAAAGCGCTACCGCTAAATGAAGCGATTGATTTCATTAATCGGGATTCAGGGAGTATAGTTAGGGAATAATGAAGAACATTAGCACGATGCTCTTATGCATGGTGTGAAGCTGTTGGCTTGTTCACCCGTCTTGAGCCATAGCATTGTTGCAACAATAATTCGTGGACGAATGTCGTTTGTTATACACATAAATGATAAAGTCCTTGGCTATAAAGCTTATAAATCCGTGCCTTATGCGGTAGGTCACTATGCAAGAAGAACTACTTAACTCTGTTATTAAGATAACCAAAAATCGCGATATTGACTCGTTAGAATACAGCTTGATATCAACGATTCAGGAATTTATTGGCTGCGATGAAATTTCTGTTTTTAAAGACTTGCAGGTGCCAGGAGAGCTTACCGTCGAACTCAGTTTATCGTTAAAGTTGATTGGTAAAAGTGAGTTTGAGTGGGGTGAGCGTACGTTAATTAAAAATCCGCCCCCTGAGCTTCTGAGTTGCTTACAAAGCGCCTGTATTATCACTGTACAATCTAATGATGGAGTCGAGCGTAGATGGGTACCCATCAATCTACACGACAAGCCTGTTGGTGCGATTGCGATTGTCAGTTCAGGACTTAAAAGCAGTGATCAAGTGCTGCTCAATGCCTTTTGTCGTATTTTTGAAAACTACCTTACGATTCTAAATGAAAACGAACGTGATAAATTAACCGGCTTACTTAATCGCCAAACGTTTGAAAGCAAACTTAAACAGTTGATCGAAAAACAAGTACTTAAACAGCACCGTGGTGTTTGGAATGATGACAACCGCAAAAAGCAGCAGGCAGCCTGTTCTTGGCTTGCTATCATGGATATCGACCATTTCAAACGGGTGAACGATACTTATGGACATGTCTGTGGTGATGAAGTTTTGTTGTTACTTGCACAAAAAATGAAACAGTATTTCAGAGCAACCGATCTGTTGTTCCGTTTTGGTGGTGAGGAATTCGTCTTGGTTTTTGAGCCAACCAGTTATGAGGCGATTAAAGCCAAAATGGAAGGGTTTATGGAGCTTATCCGAACTACACATTTTCCTTTTGTTAAAGCGCTTACGGTAAGTGTTGGCATGTCACCAATCAGCCCTTACGATTTCCCAATTACCGTCCTTGAGAATGCGGACAAAGCGCTTTATTACGCCAAAGATCACGGTCGTGATCAGTTAAGATTTTATGATGAATTAGTGGCTGAGGAATTAATACAATCGAATCAAGAGCAGTCTGACATCGACTTGTTTTAAACCGCTACCGTCTTAACCGTAAATTGCTTACACTAATGCCAAGTATAAAAAAGCTTGGCACACAACATGTTGCGTATTATTCAGTCAAACCGAATGGAGGCGTTGCAAACTCAGTTCAACGCCGTCATTAAGCATGCACCCTTAGATTCGTTATTTAAAAAAGAAATTGTGCTTGTTCAATCTCCGGGTATGTCGCAGTGGCTGAAAATAGGTCTGTGTGAAGACCTTGGTGTCGCAGCGCAAATTGATTTTCCGCTTCCTTCAAGCTTTATTTGGCGTCTTTATCAACAATTACTGGAAAATATTCCTGCCGAATCGGCATTTAATAAACCGAACTTAGCTTGGAAAATTTGCGCTATTTTACCTGCATGTTTATCGGACCCCTTTATGAGCCGCTTGCGCGTTATTTAGAAGACGACCAAGATGGTTTGAAGTCGTTCATGTTAAGTGAAAAAATCGCGGACGTGTTTGACCAATACCTAATGTACCGTCCGAATTGGTTAGAGAGCTGGGAAAGTGGTATTGATGAGTTAAATGATACCGATGTTGAAAGCGCGCCGTGGCAACCCGATCTATGGCGCAAATTGGTTTCCCACACCGACAAACTTGGACAGAGCCCATGGCATCGAGCAAACATGCATAAGAGTTTACTCGATGCGATTGCATCAGCCCCGTTAGCGAAACTCCCAGAGCGGATCAGTGTTTTCGGTATTTCAGCGTTGCCTCCAAGCCAACTGGAAATTATTAATCAACTCGCAAGTCGTATTGACGTTTTGCTGTATTTTTTTAATCCCTCAGATTCGTATTGGGGCGATTTGGTTGACGAAAAAACACAGGCGAAGATCAAAGCGAAGTACGCAAAGATGCCGAATCTCGCAGAGGGAATTGACGAGTATTTTCAAGTCGGTAATCCGCTTTTAGGCTCTTGGGGTAAACTTGGCAAAGAGTATTTAGAACAACTTTTGACACTGGATGCGACCTGGCTAGATAGGTTTGTTGCTGATTTTGATAATGGACTATTAGGTCATGTACAACGGGAAATCTATGAATTGGCATTCAAAGGCCAATCGATAGGACAAGAGCCTGATTGGTATGTTTCAGATGTAGGTCGATTTGAAATAAAGAAAGGTGATAGTTCTATCCAAGTGCAAGACTGTCATACACCGCTTCGTGAAGTGGAAATACTTCACGATTATTTGTTGTCCTGTTTAGAACAAGACTCTACGCTGACACCAAAAGACATCATAGTGATGATGCCAAACGTCGGGACTTACAGCCCTTACATTGAAGCGGTCTTTGGCGGAGCAGGTGGTAAACGCAGTATTCCATATGCAATTGCGGATCTTTCTTTGGAGCAAGAAAAACCAATTTTGCAGTCCTTTTTACAGCTAGTGAATTTACCATTTAGTCGCTTTAAACGGTCCGAAATTATGGACCTTCTATCTGTAGAGCCAATTGCACAGCAATTTTGTATCGAGCAAGAAGAATTTGAACAGCTGAATGTGTGGCTAGACCGTGCGGCAGTTAAATGGGGTATTGATGGCCAACATAAACAAGAATTTGAGTTACCAGAGCTTGAGTTGAATACGTGGCAATTGGGACTTAACAAACTACTCCTTGGTTATGCGATGGCAGACGAAACGGTTGAGTTTAATGGTGTCTTTGGCCTTGATGAAGTTGAAGGCATGTCAGTTAACACGCTCAGCAAACTCATTGCATTCGTCGACGCACTTGTTGAGGCGAAAAATGGGCTGGCACTTGAAGCTTCTCTTGCCGAGAAAGCACAAGTCCTACTTGGGATCGTAAGTGTTTTTTATCATCCAGACTCGGAATCGAGTTGGGATATTCTACAAATTCAACAGGTAATTGATAGCCTAGAAGGGCACTACAGTAATCGTGATTATGTCGATGCAATTTCGCCAAAAGTGTTAACTTATTTAGTACAGCAAGGCCTTAATGAAAAAGGAGTAGGCCAACGGTTTTTAATCGGCTCAGTGAACTTCTGTACGCTCATGCCTATGCGGGCAGTTCCCTTTAAAGTCGTGTGCTTGCTTGGTATGAATGATCAAGATTATCCTCGTCAAGTCCAACCCATAGGCTTTGACTTGGTTGCGAAGTCCATTCGACAAAAAGGTGACCGATCACGAAAATTAGATGATCGATACTTATTCTTGGAAGCTTTGTTAAGTGCAAGAGACAAGTTTTATATTAGTTTTAACGGTCGTTCTTGTTTTAATAACGAGCCTCAAGTGCCTTCAGTGCTTGTCAGCGAGCTATTAGAATACATAGACAGAGCGTTCTATGTTGAGCTGGAGGCCAAATCTGTCAGTGAATGTATTTGGAAGCAAGCTCCGCTTCAACCTTTTAATGCGTTGCACTACCAACAAGGCGAATTTCATAGTTATAACCCAACATGGCTTGTAACTCATGATCAAAGTGAAAATGAAGCAGAGCAATTAAATCAAGTGTTATCGGACATTGTCTTGCCTCAACTAGAAGTTACCCAACTTATCCGTGGGGTGTTAAACCCTCAGGCGTTGTTTTATCAACAAACATTGGGTGTTCGCTTGCAACAAATTGAGGATTTAGAGGGTGATGATGAGCCATTTTCGTTAGATGCATTGTCGCGGTACCAATACCTGAGCGAATACCTCGAATATATGCTTGAAGGAGAACACGTTGATGACGAACAATGGTTACAACGAGGTGCACTGCCACAGTCGAACGTTGGCAAGTTGCAACTCAACACAATGCATCAACGAGTTGAACGCCAAGCCAACTTTCTCAAACCTTTGCTCGCAGACCCTAAAGAACCAGTTGAAGTAACGTTATCTATAGAGGGCGTTGAATTGCAAGGGTGGCTGTCTTCACTTTACGAACGTCAGCAGGTGTTCTATCGGAGTGCATCCATCAAAGCGAAAGACCTCATTGCTGGATTTATTTGGCATTGTGTTGCTTGTGGTCTAAATGAAGCCGTGACGACGAGTGTAGTGGGATTGGATGAACGCGCTGAATTTAAACCATTGGCCGCAAAAGACGCCATGCTCGAATTAACCCGTTGGCTTACATTTTATTTGTCTGCGATGAAAACGCCGAAGCCGTTTTTTCCGACCTCGTCATTGATCTTCGCACAATCGGAAGACATGGGAAAAGCAATGCAGAAATATCAAGGTGGTCAATACATTGGTCGCGGAGATTGCGAAGACCCCTATGTGAGGTTGTGTTTTGGTGAGGTGCTGCAAGCCTATGAAAGCGAGTTTATTGAACTTGCAAATGATCTATTGAAACCGATTCTTGCTGTCTGTGAGGTGATTGAACATGAGAGTGCTTAATCCGTCTACTATGCCGCTTACCGGCCACGCGCTCATCGAAGCCAGTGCAGGCACCGGAAAGACTTACACCATTACTGGGTTGTATCTGCGTTATTTACTGGGCATGTACGGCGTAACTGGAGAGAGTGCAGAGCCACTTCCGATTGATAAAATTTTAGTTGTGACGTTTACCGATGCCGCAACCCAAGAGATTAAAGACCGAGTTAGAAAGCGTATTGTTGATGCACGAGACGCGCTCATCGGTGCGCCAGTTAAAGATGCGCTGATCCATGAGATTTTGTCGCGCATAGAGAATAAGCATACCGCCTTTGACTTACTGGATGCGGCTGCGAAAAGTATGGATGAAGCGGCCATCTTTACGATTCATGGTTTCTGCCAAAGAATGTTGAAACAGCATGCTTTTGAGTCCAATCTTGCGTTTAATCAGCAATTTATCTTGGATCAACGAGAACTAATTGAGCAAGCGGTTCATGATTACTGGCGTCAGTTTGTGTACCCGTTAGATTTGGAAAAAACGAAAACCATTCTTGATGTTTTCGCAACCCCTGCCCAATTGTTAAAAGCGGTAGCACCTTTCATCAGTAACACTTCAGTTGTACTTGAGCCAGTAGTGACGTTGTCAGAAGTCCTCGCGGCGAAAACAACTTATCAAAATGACGTTATTGATTTTAAAGAAGCCCTCGTTGAACAAGGCTTCATTGAAGCGATTGAAGCATCGGACATTAGCGGAAATAAACCGCCTAAACACAAAGCTAATCTGAGTGCTTTAAAGACATACATTACCAGCACTGATTGGTGGTTTGAGTTTGGCTCAAGCAACAAATCATTTGAAACGTGGTCAACGGAGAGTGTTTCTCAGCCAGAAATCTATAAGAAAAATGGGCAACCATTTCACCATCCACTGACTGCACAATTTGATCATTTAGCAAAGTTACACCATATCGTTAAATATCAGCTACCGATTGCGATTATGCAAGAATCACTCGCGGCTATCCGCGAGAAGCTTATCAGCCACAAAGAAAAATTCGGGATCTTAACACCAGATGATTTGTTAACAAGATTGCATTCTGCACTTCATGGTATGCTTGGCGAGGCACTGGCAAAAAATATTGCTGGACAATACCCCGTTGCACTTATTGATGAGTTTCAAGATACCGACCCCATTCAATATGGCATATTTAACACTATCTACAACTCAAGCGTGGAAATTAATGACTTGCCACAATTGACGATGATAGGCGACCCCAAACAAGCAATTTATGGTTTTCGCGGTGCGGATATTTTCACCTACATCACTGCGAAGCACACCGTTGATGTGGAAAGGCAATTTACACTTGCGAAAAATTTCCGGTCCGATAAAGCCGTTGTGGATGCCGTTAATGCAGTTTTTACACAGCATGAAAACAGCTTCATTTTTAACCGTGATATTCCTTTTCAAAAAGTAGATGCACAAGGAAAATCGGAGTCTGATACCTTGACCATCGAAGGACAAAAACCTTCGCCTTTGGCCTTTAATGTATTATGTGATGACCAGGATGTCACATCTAAGAGTTCAGCTATACCCCAATTAGCTGAAGCATTTTCGGCAGACATCGCTGCTTTGTTAAATAAAGCGAAGCATGGTCATGCTCGAATTGGTGACAAGGTTATTGAAGCAAGCGACATTTGTGTCTTGGTTCGCGATAGGCAGGAAGCCAGTGCAATGAAGCAGGCTCTGTCGGCGGTTGGCGTCAGTAGTGTCTTTCTCTCTAGAGACAGTGTATTCAAGCAACCAATTGCTCGGGATTTGTATCACTTTGTTTCGGTACTACACGGTAAATATGACGAAGGACTGATCAGAGGTGTGTTAGCTGGCCCGTTATTTGGTCTAACTCATCAGGCACTTTACAATCTCCAACAAGACGAGCGTGCTTGGCAACATTACTTAGATAGATTCTTTTTGCTAAGAAAGTCGTGGGACAGGCAAGGGGCCATGGCGATGTTGGAATTATTATTGGTCGACAATGCGCTCCCTCGACTTTGGGCTACCCGAGGTTTCAATGTGGAACGAATACTGACGGATTATAGACACCTAGCAGAACTCCTTCAGCAAAAACAGCTAGAACTGGAAGGAACACATCGAGTTATACGATGGCTTAATCAACAGCTTGCAGATACGGCTAACGACGGCATGCAGTTACGCTTAGAAAGTGACGCGGACTTAGTTAAAATTATAACGATGCATGCATCGAAAGGGCTAGAATATCCAATTGTTTACTTACCTTTTGCAACAAGCTACCGCGAAACTGATGAAGCGAAGTTCCACAAAGATGGCAAGACTTTCGTTGACCTTCAGAAATCAGACGCGGCATTAGCCGCTGCACAAAAAGAGCGTTTGGCAGAAGACATTCGACTTTTATACGTTGCGCTAACGCGAGCTGTGCACCATTGTTCAATCGGACTGTTTAACGTCGGTATGGGACGCAGTAAAAAATTAGCGATAACCTCTACAGCGCTTGGTTTTGTGTTGTTTGGAGCCAGAGAATTTTCTGCGGCAGATGAATGGCATCAGGCGTTAGGCACCATCATCAAAGAGCAGGGCCTAACGCTGCGTTTGTTGAAGGGGGAAATCGACGCGGTCGCGTTACCGGCTGAAACGAGAAGCAAAATGCCTCTAACCGTAAGGGAATTTGTCGGTCAGGTTGAACGAAACTGGCGCTCAACCAGTTTCAGTCAACTGACGTATCACACCAGCTCGGATGAAAGGCCCATAGGAGCGATCGATGAAAATCATCTGCTGGATTTACCCACTCAAGTTGACGACGCATTATCAAGTTACAACTTTCCTAAAGGTGCCAAAGCAGGTAGTTGCCTGCATGAAATTTTCGAGCTAATTGATTTTAACGCACCGAATACACCGAGTGGCGAAAAAATCACCTTAAGTGAAGCCGTAGAAAAGAGTCTTACTAAATATTCAATTGAGGATAAATGGCAAGAAACGACCTGTAAATGGGTCACACAGTGCTTGAACGCCACATTGCTTGTTGACGGTGAGCAGTCGCTTTCGCTGCAAAAACTTACGATGGCACAGTGTTTAGTTGAGATGGAGTTTCATCTGCCATTGAAGCCACTTACCGCGTTGAAACTCAATCAGCTTTTAACTCGGATCACAGGGCATTCGGCGTATCTTCATTTTGATGAGGTACAGGGTCTGCTAAAAGGGTTTATTGATTTGATTTTCGAATGGCAAGGGCGCTATTTTGTATTGGATTATAAATCAAATTATTTGGGAGACAGCCCTGATGACTATGATTTTGAAAATCTTCAAACCGCGATGAATAGTCACCAATATCATCTGCAATACATCATTTATACAGTGGCTCTCCACCGCTTACTTAAATTTCGAGTGGCAAACTATGACCCTGACATTCATTTAGGGGGTTCACTCTACTTGTTTTTACGAGCGTTGCCGGATAACCAAGGAATTTACTTCAATCGACTCACAAACTCAGATTTGGCCGAATTTGACGCATTATTTGTTGAGGGGGAAGATTAAAAATGTCCATGCAAGTTGGTTTTGATTTCGAAGCACGTGAAGTGGATGTCGCTCAATTTACCAAGCACCTCTTGACGATCGGAAAAGTAAGGCACAGTGATGTAAAACTAGCAAAGATGGTCGCCTTTGATAACGACGCCGTCTATTTCTTAGTTTTGTTGCTGCTCATTGCTGAGCAACAACAGCATACCTGTTTAGACTTGCGCCTTATTGACTGGACGAACCCTTTCGGATTGAGAGATAGGGATCAGACCATTGATTTTCCGCTTGATGTTATTGCTATTAAGGGCGCGGATGACGCAGTCGATTTACTCGAAAAACACCCGGCGATAGGTGAGCATAAACCGCTTTCCCTCTTTGGTTCAAAGCTCTATCTCTCGAGGCAGGCTCGTTACGAATCAACGCTTAGTCAGCGCTTTCTTGAAATGGCGAATCGTCAAGTCAAAGTGGATACGGAACAACTGAAAAGGTTATTGGCTGAGTACTTTCCAAAACAAAGCGATGAAATAGATTGGCAAAAAGTCGCATGTGCAAATGCGGTTTTAAATGGCTTCTCCATTATTACCGGAGGCCCAGGAACTGGAAAAACGACCACTGTTACAAAATTATTGGCGATTTTACAGTCTTTATATCAAGGTGCACCACTTAGCATAAAGCTGGTGGCACCGACAGGTAAAGCGGCAGCTAGGTTAAGCGAGTCGATAAAATCGGCCAAACATAAATTAGCACTGCCAGAGATGTTGTCTACGCAGATCCCAGAAGATGGGCAGACGCTTCATCGTTTACTGGGCGTCATTCCTTTTTCAAATAAATTTAGACACAATGAATCCAACCCTTTGCACTTAGACGTGTTGATCGTCGATGAAGCGTCTATGGTTGATTTATCGTTGATGGCAAAATTGGTAAAGGCGTTGCCAAAAGGCGCGCGCTTAATTTTGTTGGGAGATAAAGACCAGCTTGCGTCGGTTGATACTGGCTGTGTGTTGGGTGATTTGTGTCAAAAGCTAACGTTAGGCGCAACACCCAGTTATTCGTCGCAACACCGACTCCAACTAGAGAACTTATGCGAAGCGGTATTTTCGACTGAAGTGAGTGAGCAAGATGACTTTAAGCTTCGAGATTCCTTGTCGTTCTTGCAAAAAAGTCACCGCTTCAATGAGCAAAGTGGCATTGGTCAGCTGGCACTTGCGGTTAACAGAAATGACTCTAGGCACCTAGATTGGGTCTTGGCACAAGGCTTTGAGGACATCCAACTAGAAAACTTGTCTCAGCAAAGTTACACAAATCTTATTCTTGGTTCAGCAAAGCGCTACGCACAGTATTTAACCGCGATAGCTCAGAGTGAAAAGCCCATCAAGGTTCACGAATTGTTTAACCAATATCGTTTGTTATGTGCAGTGCGAGAAGGCGCGTATGGTGCAAACGAGTTGAACTTTAAGATAGAACAGGCGCTAGTTCAACAAGGGTTGATATTGCGAACAGGGCGGTTTTATTTGGGTATGCCAATCATGATCACACACAACGATTACCAACTTAAATTGTTTAATGGTGATATTGGTATACTGATGTTAGATGACGATGGCGAGCTTAAAGCAAGCTTTATCGACGACGCAGGTGAAACGCGTTTCTTCTATCCTGCACGGTTACCTCAATTTGAGTTGGCCTACGTGATGACGATACATAAGTCACAAGGTTCTGAGTTCCCACATACTGCAATACTGCTTCCTCCTATGCAAAAAGCGCAACAGGGGATCAACCGACAACTCGTCTACACAGGTATTACGCGAGCGAAGAATAAACTCGAATTAGTTGCCCAGCCTGAAGTATTAAAACTGGCAATGCGCAAATCGGTGCAGCGGAGTTCTGGACTCTATGAACGTTTGATTGGTTAATTGATAAAGGATAGGCGGGCACAGGTGGCTATGTGCCCACTTTTTTACTTGGGAATGGGTTGTTATTTTAGGTAATCCACTGCAATTTGTGTCAAAGTGCGTACGCCGACTTGAAGCGCTGGCTCATCAACATAAAAACGCGGTGAATGGTTGCTTGCTGATTTATCCAACGGTGTGTCTTTTGGCGTCACCCCGAGAAAGAAAAAAAGTCCTGGTGTCTCCAAGGCATAATAAGAAAAATCTTCAGCGCCAGTGACGAGAGGAACTTCCATGACGTTTTCATCACCGGCTACACGTTTTACCGATGGGATCATTTTTGCGGTCAGAGTAGGATCGTTTACTGTTACTGGATAGCCATGCTTAATTTTAACCTCTGCCGTTGCGCCTTGCGATTTAGCCACTGTTTCAGCCGTAAACACGAGCTTTTCTTTGATGTCGGCCCGCATATCTTGGTCGAAACTGCGGATAGTGCCAATTAGCGAGACGTCGTCAGGAATAATGTTCGATCGGATCCCGCCATTTATTGCCCCAAAGGACACTACCGATGGAGCTTTGGTCACATCAACCTGTCGAGAGGCGATGGTTTGTGTTGCCATAATGACTTGTGCGGCGGTAACAATAGGATCTACACCATTCCATGGGCGTGAACCATGCGTTTGTTTTCCATGAATGGTCATCTCGAAAGAATCTTCACTCGCCATGAGAGGGCCACTCCGGTAACCGATTTGCCCAGAATGTAGGCGGTTGGTGACGTGCAATCCAAAAACGGCTTCAGGCTTGATGTCCTTGAATAGACCTTGTTTGAGCATTAATGCTGCGCCACCTTCTTCACCTTCTGGTGCCCCTTCTTCAGCCGGTTGGAAAATAAACATTACATTCCCAGCGAGCTGATCTTTCATGGTGGTTAATTGATGCGCTACGCCAAGTAATATAGCGACGTGGTTATCGTGTCCACAAGCATGCATAACACCCACTGTTTGACCTCGATATGTTGCGGTTTGTTTCGACGCAAAGGGTAGGTCGACTTGCTCTGTGACGGGTAATGCATCCATATCGGCTCGAAAAGCGATAGTCGGGCCGGGTTTTGTCCCCTTTAATATTGCGACAACACCGGTATGTGCTATGCCAGTTTGAACCTCTAAACCTAGCGCTTCGAGGTAATCTGAAATCGTTTGACTGGTTTTAAATTCACGGTTACTCAGCTCTGGAAACTCGTGAAAATGTCTCCGCCAGTCGATCACTTTTTGCTGTAAATCGGCGGAAATGGAAACGGCTGAATTCTGTTGTGCCGAGACTGACAGTGTACTAAGAGCAAGAACTAGAGATAAAGAGAGTGTTGATAAGCGCATTGTGCTTCCTTTTTCTTTTTAGCCTATGGTGCAATCGAAAACCATGAAAGAAATTTGCGTTAAACCGTCGTAACTTTGAGTCAATCTAAGCGAATTCATTTAGAAAACGCCAAAATACAAGTTTGGTTTGTGTCGATTTCAAATAGTGTCGCCAATATTTACACTGTCTAATTCCTGCGGGTCGATGCGACAAGGGGGCTGGTAAACGATAGACAAACGCGACTGATTCCCCGACAAAGGACTCGCGCGTATTTAGAGGTAAGATACTTGCGACACTGTATGCAAGAACAAGGACATTGTGTAAATCATCACGCGGAAAGAGTGGTGCATGTATAGCAATGCATGCTAGTAGTATAGTCCTTAGCTGCTGAGCAATTTAGCGCGGTATGCACGAGTCCAACCCACGTCCCAAAGCGAAGTGAAACCGTCAGCTTTACCGAATTGGACCTGTAAGGTCTGTGGATACGTGGGATTGAGTTTGAAATTGATGTTCACCGCACAAAGGCACAATCAAAAGGACGCAATGGCAGATATCCGACAGAGTTAGCCGCGTAAACGAGACTGGCGCGTAAATGGCTATTAACTATTCACTCGAAATCGGCATACTACTTATCCGAAACAAGTAACGGAATTACTATTGGGAACGAAAATTTAGCTTTTTTATTTACCGAAATTGACGAAATGCTTAGTACATTTGAAGAACTCGAAAAGTTAAAGTGGGATTGATAAAACGTGACAAGACCATAATGATGGCGCGTTGGGCAGTAAAAGCTTGGATGTGGTTAAATATCAGAATCAAGAAATCAAAGTAGAAGAAATTAGTCGGCCGATGTGTGAAGCGACTTTAGCGGAGGAAATTCGCCCTAAATGAACGGGTTTAGCATCTCGTTGTTCTTCACAATAAGCGACTACAACGAACGCTTTATGAGTATCTAAGGCGATAAAAAGTATGCTATGTTTATTCAGACTAGCCCCTGCTGTTTAGTTATTTGACAAACTAATTATGGCCTTGGCTTTTTAGCTATCCCACGAAAATGCGGAGTCTGGCACCGTCTGGGAGTCATTATATCTAAAGGAAAATCCGATGCCCGAACAAGAAATCACGCGATTTACAGACTCTCTGTCTTTGGCTATTGAGAAATTATATAAAACTGGCGGTTTCGCATTAGCTTTTGGATTTTCGGGTATAGTCCTAATTCTCGGGGCAAATATATTTGGGCACGATCACGCGATATGGATAATTGCACTAGGTGCTATTCTTACATTTATATGTCTAGGCTTTTTTCTTTATACAACTTTAAGAGGTAATAAAGAGATCACAAAATCGATTAAAGACAATAAAGAAGCTGTGGATGCTGTTCAAGATATATCTCTTCAGTTAACAAAGCTCACAAATACTGCCCAAGCCTACAGCTTCAAAAATATAGAAAAGATAAATAAAACTCTTGAAATTGCCATACCTCAACTTAAGCCAGTTCCATTTTTGGGCGATAAAATAGAAGAATACGGCTTAAATAAAGTAGGCTCAATTTCTAAACTCATCGTAGAGAACTCAGAAAAAGTTGAGAATATTGTTTCTGATATTGAACAGGCACTTATAAATGCAGATCATAGGAAATTAAAGACTTACTCTAAAGACTTGGCCGACCTAGTTTCTTCAATGAAACAACAACTAAAACAATAAAACATAATTGGATAGCCGGAGTCGGAGGTATCTAGCCTCCAGTCCCCACATCACCCATCATGTGAGTCCGTAATGGGCGGCTCATCGCCCGTCATAAATATTGATCCAGATATCCCTGAACGACACTAAATCTTGTGAAGCCAAATAGTCATTTCTTTGCACAATGTTAATTCCTTTTGTTTATTTTATGTTTAAGAACAAAACGGTATTCGATGATGAACGTTTTTTAAAAAAAAGATTGTATCCAACGTTATTCTGATTTCACAGTATGTGTAACGAGCGTCTTGATTAGATTTACGACGATTGACTTTTAAGGTTGGACGTGTTTTAACCTTATTTTAAAGTAACTACTCTAAGAACAAAAATATGAAAACGTTGGTTGAACAGCTCAGTCAGTACGCACGGTATCATCGTGATAAAAGAAACATCGCGACCCATTTTATCGGTATTCCGCTTATTGTGATTGCCGTGATGTATTTGCTTTATTTCCCCGTGTTGGCGGTTGATTCAGTCACCATCACCGCAACGTTAGTCGTGATAGCCTTATCACTTGCTTACTATATATTGCTCAGTCTATCACTTGGTTTCGCGATGGCCATTGCATTTGCTGCGATGTATGCGATTGTTTGTTATTCAGCACCTTATCTCGTTTCTTTTACAGATTATGGTATGTCGATTACAGGCGTTGTGTTGTTCGTGGTGGGTTGGATATTTCAATTTGTGGGTCATTATTACGAGGGGAAAAAGCCTGCATTTGTTGATGACTTGATTGGGCTTGCTATTGGTCCACTTTTTGTGATGGCTGAATTCTTGTTTGTCTTAGGATTACACAAAGCACTGGAAGAAGACATTATTCGCGAAGCAGGTGAATACCGTTAGATTCAGTCAAGCTAAGCAAGGTTTGAAAATGACGCATTCTTGAACGACCAAGAATGCGTCAAATGAGGGAGCTAAAAAGTAACGCGGGTTTCTAAATGTGCACCTTTAATGATGCTTAAGTCTTGACAATTTAATCGAATTTTACCGAAATAGGTTTCTAACAAAAAGCTTAAGTCTGGTGCACCTTGTTCCGCTAAATCGGAAAGTTGCTTACGAGCACGATGCAACATGATATTCATGTGATTCATTTGAATGCCTAAATCTTTTGCCATATGTTCACGATATTGCCAACCTTGATGCGATAGCTCAACGCCATTTTCTTTATCTTCTATTCTGTGTCTTGCGAGCAGTAAAAGTAGGTAATGATGGCTGCGAGTACCTAGATCATATTCTTTGTTATCGACGTTGATTGAAAGCTGAGTGTTCTCTTCGTCTTGGCTTACATTAAACATCAGCGAACAAGGTGCAATATTGTGTTCATTGTTCATGATCTCAGTCGATTGGTGCTCAGTCGCACAAATATATTGCCACTGAGTGCCTAACGCTTTGACGATTCCACCATCAAAAAGGGCTTGTCGGTCATTGGTGTTGAGGTCTTCGATAAACCAATAATTGATGATTTTGTCGTGGTAAATAATAAAAGAGGGTTCGTCGTCATTTGGTATAACGAGTTGATCCGTCACTTCGATAACTTGGCGAGGAATGGACTGTGAAATAAGATAACGGCAGTTGGTATCCAAATCACCAACTACATAGGAGTTCTCTCCGGCAACAGCGAAATCGATTTTGTCATTTACCGCTAAGGAATAACTTAAGTTTTTGTCTAACTTTTTGTCGTTTAACCACACACCGTTTGTGCTTACATCACGAATTTGCCACTTACCATCAGCCAATTCGATAATTGCATGATGTCGAGAAATCGTCGGTTTATCAATGATGGTATCAACGCTCAATTTCTGTCTGCCAACGGTATGGTAGCTCTTTAGATATACCTTTTCTAATTTCTGTTCATCAATTAAGTAAGCCATTGAAATTCCTTCTATCTAAAAATAGCGCCTTATTTGTATACGCCGAGTAGTCGACATTGTTATTCGAGGCTACCATATCGTTAATGGAGAGTATCAATCAAATTGATTCTTGGTGTCTTAGAGAGATGATACCGTAATTTTATTGAATATACGATTACAGCGGATTACACCATGATTGTTTCAAATTAGCGCTTTTTTTACTTGCGACCAAAAAAAGGATGGACCATATTTTAGTCAGAAGGACCACGAAATTTTCCTTTCCCTTCTTTTTTTGCAGTGATTTGAAAGGCACTGCACTGCCGCTAAGGAGTACCGTTATGGGTGAATACCGCGCAATTAAAACCATAAAACTAGACGAGGTTTTCCAGTTTTGCGACCACTATGATTCTGAACCGCTTTCACTATCGAGTTCAGCACTTAAAGTCGTTACAGATTTCACTCGTAGACAACCTCAAGTTATCATGAAAGATGTGGATGTAGACCATGCACTGTATATGATGATAAACGGGCATGTAAGATCAAAGTTGGTTATTGATCACGATGATACGTTTCTTGGCGTGATCACCGCGAAAGATTTAACGGGTCGAAAAGTGTTAGCAACAGCACAAAAGAAAAGCTTAGGTCGTGCTGATTTAACGGTAGAAGACATGATGACTAAGCGATTTGAGCTTCAAGCAATGCCATATCGTCTTGTTGAATCAGCAAAAATTGGTGATGTCGTTGAAACACTTCAAGACATTGGTCAACAACACGTTCTATTAGTTGACGACAAAGGCGCATTGCGAGGTATGATTTCGGCAAGTGACATTGCAAGAGCACTGCACATGCCGGTGAATATCTTAGAAAAAGCTCGGTCATTTAAATCGATTTTCGAAATTATCCACGATAGAGAAGAATTAGACGCCTAGCTCAATCTATTTCAGTACAGGTTGGTGACCTCCAACCTGTACTGTTCAGCCAAATCCACGTTTACGCCATGACACTTATAGATTCAATTTAGCCACGTAGTTTAATGCACCAACAATTGCTGCAACTTGCCCCGCAATACAGTTTTCTGGGGTGGAAAGTTCGCCATCTGGGTAAACTTCTGTTGTTGTGACATAAGGAGCATTAGTTACACCCATACAAAGACCTAGCTTTGTACCGTCATAATTGATGACGCCAAACTGATCAAGTGGTACTCCAATGAGTTCATTATTGCTATCAGCTGGCGCAATCGCAGTAACCGTTTGGACTTCCTCAATGATCGCTTTTTGGAATTCAGGTTGTGGTTTTTGGGTATGGCCGACCAAATAAAACCCATCTGGGATATTCCAGTTGTGGTTGACTTTACCGTCTCTGGCTGCCAATGCAGGACGAAATTCCGAGTTATCGGTGTCTGTCGTTTCATGCAAATCAATATGCATTAGAAAGGTGAGTTCATTATCTTCTAGGTATTTGATAAATGACGCTGCTTCAGGCGCTGGGCTGTTGTTGTAAAAAGAACGGTTCGGATCTATGGCACTTGGATTCCAGCGATTTATTGTTTCATAACCCCAAGGGCTAATGCAAGGCGCAACGATGAGATTAAATTGAGCTTCGTACTCTTTGCCAAAACGCGCTAAGAAAGCAAGTGCACCATGCACACCGCTCGTTTCATAGCCATGCACACCACCGGTAATAAGTGCATTTGGTTTTGTACTATCCCAAACTTTACTTTTAAGGATAAAAAGAGGAAAACACTGAGCGTAATTTAATGTTCCATATTGGACTTTGTCAAAGTGCTCGGTTAAATCATCAATTTTAGACACAACTTCGTCAAAATAACTGCGGTGAGAGACTTGTGAAGAAAGCCACATTTCTTTGTGATGTTGTTGCCATGGTTCACCGGGGGTACCGATTGGGTAAACGATATTCATTTAAGCTGTTATTACTGAGAACGGGTAACCAATATGCTAAGAAAGCGGCGCCTTCTTAGCAAGTAAAATAGGGTAGATTGACTAAATTGAATATCCCTGCATGCGAAGTTGCGCAAGTTGCTTTTCACATGGATTGAAGGCGACGAAAAGTAATGTTGAATCAACAAGTGATATTTTAGTCACTTTTAAACCAATGACAGAAAGCACTTTTACCCCAGTGATCTGTTCAGCCAAAACATAACGGCGATTACCTAGCGCATTAATATAATAAAGTCCTTGGGAACAAAATACCGCTTTACGCTGACCAGTAAGAGACAGTGATAAATGGAAAGCGCAAAATAAAACGATCACCAGTGCTAGAAATAGTTCTAAATGATTGAACGACGACTTCCCAAAATCATTCAATAACGCGCCAAAGCCCCAGATAGCTGCAGCGAATACGCACAATAGCACGTAAAAAGATTTATTAATGTTTAGTTGTAATTCTCTCATGTCATCAACTCACTACTTTTTTGATTGTGTTTAGCTTAATGGAACAAAATGGATGAAATGTGGAGGTAGTACAAAATGACTATATTTTGAGAGTGTTTTTTTGATATAAATTATAACGTATTGAAATATAATAAATTAGAAGTGCATGGGAAAGAACAGATGGCGACGAAAACTTAGCGGTGGCGATGAGTAATTGTGTTCGAATGTGCAATGTTACTTGCGCGGGTCCAACGTTTTCCAATGGCTCACGTCTCTATTGAGAAATCCGCACTCTTGATATGCGCGCTCTATAAAGCCCGTCTTACGAAGAATGGATAATCCTGTTTGCAACGCTTGAAAAGTGTTTGATCCTAAAGGATGCTTTTTTGATACAACAAAATGTCGACTGTCTAAGAGTGCTACTTTTAAATGTGGTATCGCCTCAATTTTATAGCCTGTCCCTTGATATTCATATGGGGGATGATTCGTAAACGGTACTAGCATTACGTCGACCCAGCCGCGACTAACCATTTTAGCCATGACTATCCAATCTGATTCATCGACAAGTGTGTTTGGCTTGAGTGCGTTAATTGTCTTCCAATCAACATACCACGCTTGGCTAGATACGATTGAAACCCGGCTTAAGTCGGATGTTATTTTTTGACTTAATTCATCTATTCGAGCAGGGGAGGTAAAGATACCTGCAAAGTATTCACCTTTACGAATTATGGGATCTGAAATGTAAACTTCGTCTTCATATTGTGCTGCGTCACTGTACCAAACTGTGTCGAAACTGATTAATAACAAACCATCTTTTAAAAGTCTTAAATTGCGCGCGTCGTAATTACCAAGTTCAAATTCAAACTGTAATTTTAGCCCCCCCAATTCAATTGCTCTTTGTACCAGAATAAAGTCAACAACATCACGTTGACATACTTCGTGTTGAAAATGCTCGATGGTAAGTGGTGATTGACTACCTAAAAGTGTCTGGGCGTATTCGTAAATATCTTTTTCAATAGTTATAGGCACTTCCAACCCATCAGAAGCGGATGAGCTTAACGAAATAAGCATTAAAAAGGTTAAGTAGGTTTTTTGCATGAAAGAGTACCGTCTATTCCCTTATGAGTGTAGCGTAAATGGTTATTTTTGGTTAAAAAATGAACTTGCTAGACCAGTTTTCGTTTATTGCAAAATGAAAAAAAATCATATGCTGATACTATTTTTGAGCGCGGCAAAAGCTGCTATAAAAATAAACTTGCAACGAAAAGCATTCATCAAAGAGAGAATAGTCTGGTGCGGCTTTTCAAATTTAAAAGGAATAAAAAATGAAATTTGAACAGCTACTTACACACTTTGATATGGGCATTAGCATAGAGCAATTACAAAAAGAATCACTGTTAGACATTGCGATTTTGTTCATGGGGCTGGATGGTGCAATTGACGACAAAGAAAAGCTTGTTGTTAAATCGTTTGCCCGCAACTTAAACTGGCATTCAGTCATTCCACTCGATGATTACATTACGGATATGCAAGGGAAGTGTATTCTTGCCATCCAAAGCAACGAAGTTGAATCCTTTATTCAGCACCGTTTGAAGCATATTGTGGATGCACCAATGCGAGAATTAGCGTTGAAACTGGCCAATGAGGTGTCCAAAGCGGATGGCACAATTGACGATAAAGAACGTAGAGCTTTATCATTGCTTGAAGCCGAAATTATTTAGTCCTTACAAGAACGGTGAGACCTAATGATTTTCACCGTTCGTTGAAACGATGTATTTGAGACGCTTTTTCCTTTCACAATAAATTCTTTAATGCCTTAGCAAGTGTAGGGTAGTCAAAATAGAAACCCGCTTCAAGCAAACGAGTAGGGTAGACTTGTTGTCCATAAATGAGTAAATCGGCCATTTCACCAAAAAGCAATTTCATTGCCCAAGCGGGCATAGTAAGCAAGCAAGGCCGATGAAGTTGGACGGCGAGAGTTTTTGAAAATTCATGGTTATTAACTGCGTTTGGTGCGGTCATATTGAAAATGCCTTGTGCAGTTGAATGTTCAAGCAAGAACATAATTCCTTTGACCATGTCTTGGATGTGGATCCAAGACATCATTTGCTGGCCATCTGCAACGACACTGCCTAGGCCTAGTTTGAACGATGGCAGCAGTTTTTTTAACGCCCCCCGTTTGCGCTTAAAACAATGCCAGTTCTAAGTATGCAGACGCGAGTATTCTGGTTGACCTTAAGTGCTTCATGTTCCCATTTTGAGCATAGCTCATGCGAAAACTCGATATAGGCTTCTTCAAATGTTTCATCTATCAGCTTATTTGGCGACTGCCTGCCGTAGTAGCCAATCGCACTACCAGAGATAAAAACAGTTGGGGGGGTCTCACAGCTATTTATTTTCGAAACAAGTGACTTTGTTATTCCAAGTCGGCTTTGCACGATTAACTTTTTTTGCTTTTCACGCCAACGCTTTTCAGCGATAGGTTCACCAGCCAAATTAATGACTGCATCAATAGTATTAAAATCAACATCTTCAATGTGCGTGATTGCAGTGATATGATTTGAGTCGTTGATTTGCTGATTGTCAACGTTTCGAGTTAACACAAAAAGCGTGTGTGCGTGTAATTGAGCACAAAGCATGCTACCGATTAACCCAGTTCCACCCGTTATCAATATATTCATAGAAGTTTATGCGACTGAAATATACTCTATATACGGTATAGTGGATGGTTTAGATTAGCGCGAGCCTCGCGAATTCATTTGAAACACGTTGTGTTCTTCGCGTGTCACAACCGTTTGAAAGGGAAATAGATGCCTCAAGTTTCACCTGCACATCGCACATTAGTAATACTCGCTTGTCTGGTTATCGTTTTTGCCGGAATTAAGCTTGCTAGTAGCATAGTTATTCCATTTATATTGGCAGCATTTATCGCCATTATTTGTAGCCCAATGCTTCATTTCTTTGCCCGGTTTCATATTCCTAAAGGCATTTCTATTTTGCTTATTATCGCCATAGTGGTTGGTATCGGTGTGAGTTTAGCTGGATTGGTTGGGCAATCTGTAACGGATTTTTCTAAACAGCTTCCAAGTTACAAGGCTCAGTTGCAAGACAAGTTTGTCTGGTTGATTAATATCGCGGCTACCTATGGCGTACCTGTTGATAAGCAGCAACTAATCAAGCTCTTTGATCCAGGCCAAGTATTTGATGTTGCGACGAATACGTTGTCGAGTTTAGGCGGGGTGATGGCGAACATATTTCTTATTATGTTAACTGTCATTTTTATGCTTTTCGAGGCACCTACACTAAGTCAAAAAGTGCATCTCGCATTAGATGACCCAGAAATGAAAATGAAAGCAATTGACCGATTCTTAGAGTCTATCAACAGTTATCTTGCCATAAAAACGCTTGTTTCGCTTGCCACTGGTGTGTTGGTGAGTGTTTTCCTCTGGATCCTAGGGTTGGATTATTTTCTGTTATGGGGCGTGATAGCTTTCTTTTTGAATTACATTCCAAACATTGGTTCAATCATCGCCGCCGTACCGGCAGTATTACTCGCACTTGTTACACTCGGACCATTGGAATCTGGAATTGTAGCAATTGGTTATGTCGTCATTAATACAGTGATGGGTAATATCATCGAACCGAAATTTATGGGAAAGGGGCTTGGGCTATCAACGCTGGTTGTTTTCCTATCACTCATTTTTTGGGGATGGCTACTTGGTACGGTCGGTATGTTGCTATCTGTGCCTCTCACTATGGTTGTTAAGATAGGATTAGAGAATACAGAGAAAGGAAAGTGGCTTGCTGTGCTGCTCGGGAACGTTGATGAAAACAAAGATGCCCATTAATAGGGCATCTTGAGCGTTTCTAAATTTTGTTTGCGTAAATTAATTTCGCAGGTTTTATAGGCAATAGCCGCTTTTGTTGGATTGGGCATTTTATGCAAATAACGCCATCGACAAGTGTCTTCCATATAATTAACTTGATTATTGGCAGCTCGTTTAATGATAGGCAGCAGTTGAGTATTGCCTGTATCTTCCTGTATTTTTTCAATGTCTAACTTAAGCTTTTGGAACCAAGTCTGTTCCGACGACTTTAGAAGCTCGATATTTTGATCTAAACATTGGATATACTTTTTGGCTTTCTCAGGATGATCACTTTCGAGAGTACTGCAATCGCGCAAGTTGTCTAAAGCATGTACAGAAGGCGCTAAAAGTAAACTCAATGCTATTAAATTAGTTCTTTTCATTTTTAAATTCTACCACAAATTCCGCGCCGCCGAGCCCAGATTGATCAATCACTAAATTACCGTGATAGGAGTTGACCAAGTCAGACACAATCGCCATACCTACGCCATGTCCTGCTTCATATGTGTCTAGCCGTTTGCCTCGGGTCAAAAGATCTTCTCGTTTGTCTTCTGGGACACCGGGCCCATCATCACTAACGGATAAGCGTACACCTTTGTTTTGCAAACGAGTCACTGTTATATCGACTTTGGACGCACAAGCTTTACAGGCGTTATCAATTAAATTGCCAAATATTTCCATTAAGTCTGTTTTGTCACCAAGAAATGCGGCTTTCTCTTCACATGAAAACGTAAATTCAATGTCTTTCTGGTGATAAACCTTTCTCATTGCATTAAGTATAGACTGTACAATAGGTTCAATTTCAGTTTGCTTTTTCCAAGCATCTGAAGCACCTGTTGCTGCTCGTTTTAATTGATGTTCAATCATCGCGTTTATACGGTCGAGCTGCTCTTGAGCGTCTACATCGTTTGCTAAAGGGCTCGATTTTAAAACCGCTAACGGTGTTTTTAACGCATGAGCGAGGTCACTTAAAGAGGCTCGATAGCGCTCTTTCTGGCGTTGTTGAGATTCCAGGAGAAGGTTCAAGTCGAGTTTGATATTACGAAGTTCGACAGGGTAAAGTCCAGACACGCGTTCTCGATTACCGGCCTCAATTTCTTTGATCTCTTTATCGAGCCGTTGTAGTGGTCGCGCATTCCAGATAAAGCCAAGCGCCATAAGTCCTGCAATCACAATTCCCATTATCAGCATCCACGTGACGAGTGTATCCCTAAAGCGACCCATTTGAGCAAGTAGAGCAGAGTTTTGTTTTAGTAAGATAAAGCGGGCTTGCTGTGAATGCTCTGCATTGCCAAGGATAACGGTCAAGCTGAGTTGCCAATAGGCGACACCTTGATATTCAACGCGCCTAAAATCCGAATTTCCAGCCTGTGCGTCACTAAATTCGGGGGAGACGGAAAGATTTACAGCTGATTCGGAATACCAAATAAGTTCATTACCTTGATAAATAAGCGCGTAAGTATCTGAGTTGAGGCGATTGAGTTCGGGTGCCAAGATGCTTCTGGGCATGCCTATTCCTTCATCCAAAAATTCAACTTCCGAGATGAGCGAATATAAGTGTGCTTCAAGTGTATTGCGCGTGGCTTCGACCAGAGAATCGTAATAAGCACGACCAATCGAAAAGAAAAGCGAAGGTAAAGCAACAACTAAAACAAAGACAAGGATAAATCCTTGTCTTATTTTTAGGGATATTTGCGGTCCAATTACCACTGTGTTTTTAACCTATATCCTCTACCGCGAAGCGTCTCAACCGGGTTAAGTTCGCCTGATGGGTCAAGTTTCTTACGAAGGCGTAGGACGAAAACTTCGATAACATTAGAATCTAAATCGAAGTCTTGATCATAGATATGTTCAGTGAGCTCAGCCTTAGAAATAACCTTTTGTGGGTTTACCATCATGTATTCAAGTACTTTGTACTCGTATGCCGTTAAGCTCATTTCTTCTTCGTTCACCCAAACTTGTTGTGAACGGGTATTGAGTTTAATTGGGCCGATTATGATTTCAGGGTTTGCTTGGCCTGCGCTGCGACGAATAAGCGCATTACAGCGGGCAATCAATTCTTCTACATGGAATGGTTTCGTTAAGTAATCGTCAGCGCCAGCGTCGAGACCTTCTACTTTGTCTTGCCATCTGTCACGAGCCGTTAAAATCAGGATTGGGATATCAACTTCTGCCGCTCGTGCTTTTTTTATAAGTTCAATACCATCCAGTTTAGGTAAACCTAAATCGATAACCGCCATGTCGAGCGGGTATTCTTTAATATGGAATAAGCCAGACTCACCATCATGGCAAACATCAACACTGTATTTTTCTTTTTCTAGAGCATTTCGCAGGTTGTCTGCCAAATGCAAATCGTCTTCAATTACCAAAATTCGCATGGTTTAGTCCTTACGCACAGCGCCTGTCTTCTTGTCTACTTGTACATCAAGTACCCGGCCATTTGAACCGAGAATTCGAATGATGTAGTACGAGCCTTGATCTGTAATTTTTAGTGTTTTACCGCTGTATTCCTTAAGTGCTAATTCAACGGCTTCCTTTTTAGTCAATGTGTCAGAGTCTGTTTTCCCAAAGGCTGGTGGCAAAGACCAAATACTCAGTCCAATCACCGCAACTAAAGTGAACAATCTCATCATCTAACTCCAATTTTCTGGGTTACGACATCGTAGGCTTTTTCACAGACTACAAATGCAAGGCATAGTATAAGCCTAGTCGTGACGCTCTGAACTCTTCCTGAATTAAAATGAATACGTTAAAACACGCGTTTGAACGGTTTTACTATACTTTCTTTGTAGACACCAGCATCTAGATAAGGGTCTGCAGCAGCCCATGTTTTCGCGTCTTCAAGGGAGTCAAATTCGGCGACAACCAAGGAACCTGAGAAACCAGCCGAGCCGGGATCATTGCTATCAATCGCTGGAAGAGGACCTGCAGTAAATAATCGTCCTTCTTCTTTCAGCGCGTCTAAACGTGCAAGATGAAGTGGGCGAGTTGCTAAGCGTTTGTCGAGCGAATTTTCAACATCGATAGAGTAAATCATGTACAACATACTAATCCTTGGCACTTTTTATGTGATTCTAAGCCGTATCTTAGACTGTCTCATGGGTATGTGTAAACGTAATGCGCCAGTAATTAGTCGGGTTTAGCGGCATAATACTTGAAATCGTTGAGCTAAGACTGGTAGAGTCGGCCGGATATTGGAAAAAATAATAATAAGGTAGTTCGCATGAGTAGCAATCGAGAGCATTTTAGCTCGCGACTAGGGTTTATTTTAGCGGCAGCAGGATCTGCAGTAGGCATCGGAAACCTAGTTGGCTTCCCAGTCTCTGCAACTAAAAATGGTGGAGGCGCATTTCTTCTTGTCTACGCGTTGTTTGTCGCGTTCATTTGTTTACCTGTCATGATGGCTGAAATGGCAATGGGTCGTAAGGCTCAAAAAGACCCATATGGAGCCTACAAGAAATTGTCAGACCGATCATCTAAATGGTCAATAGCAGGAATGCTAGGTGTGATCACACCCTTTATGATCGCGGTATTTTATATGGTCATCACCGTGTGGATTTTTGGTTATCTCGCTCAAACCGCACTGGGTAATTTAGACATGTTAGCGCAGCCTGAACACTTTGGGTCATTCATTAATAACACAAATGTGTTCTGGTACATGATAGTGGTGGCTGTGATTGTAAACATGATCTTAGTCGGCGGTGTTAAAGAAGGAATTGAAAAAGCCTCTAAAGTATTAATGCCAGCGTTATTTGTGTTGTTGATAGGTTTAGTGGCCTATGTGCTTACGCTTGATAACGCAATGGCCGGTGTGAAGTTTTATGTCGTCCCAGACATTTCAAAACTCAATGCGAGTGTGTTGAACGGCGCACTTTCGCAAGCCTTTTTCTCACTGTCATTAGGCATGGGGATTCTAATGACCTATGCGTCTTATATTTCTAAAAAAGACGACATAGTAGGTGGTGCGCGCATGGTTGCTATTACCGATTCGCTGGTCGCGTTTATCGCGGGATTAATGGTACTGCCTGCCATTTTTAGTTTTAACCCAAATACCAACCCTGAAGAACTCTCTGATTCGTCGGTATCTATGATTTTTGTCTATTTGCCTAAACTGTTACTCGCTTTGCAATCTGACATTGGCTATGTTGGCGCATCCTTAGTAGCGGGTGTGTTTTTCTTGCTTGTCTTCTTTGCTGCTATTACGTCGCTTGTGTCAATTGTTGAAGTACCTACCGCTACATTGATTGAAGAAGCTCGCTTGAGTCGTAAGAAGGCCTTAATGGTGCTTGCAGCCTCTATCGGCATTCTTACTGTGATGTGTACGATGTCATTTGGCATGGTGGAATGGTTAACTAAGTTTACTTGGTATGGTGGTGCTGACAAGAGCATGTTTGATTTGGTTTACGATATTTTCTACGACACTATCTTGCCTCTCAACGGGTTAATCGTGTGTATTTTTGTTATGTACAAATGGAAAAAAGCGAAACTTTCTGAAGAACTCGCACAAGGTTGTGAGGGCTATGAGGGTAGTTGGATGGAGAAGTACGTTAACTTCTCATTATCGACCTTTATTCCTGTGATTTTACTCTCTATTTTTATTAATACTGTTGCAACGAAATTTTTCGGTACGAGTCTATTCGGTTTTTAAAAACTTAATTGGTAGGGTGTATTTACACCTTACCAATTAGCCCCTGAGTCCAGATATCCACCCAATCCCAAGGTAAATATCCAAAGCCCCCACAAACTATGTTCTAATACACACACCAAAAGCGAACGGCTTTGGGCGTATGTGTATGCGAACAACAGGCCGCCACAAAACGATAGCAATATAGCCATCACGTTATCGTAAACACAATGAGCCAAAGCAAACGTTAATGCACTGAGGATCACGCGATGTGACTTTTTTGGGATAATTCGCTTGTAACGATGGAAGAAATAGCTTCTAAAAATAAGTTCCTGCGGCAACACAGAAAGCAACGGATAGACAATCAGTAATCTAAGCCAATCTAATGGGGATTGCCGAGGTAGGGCAAACCAGTTGTCTTGATTGATAAGCCCATAAAGCATTCCAGAGAAAAGCGCACCGATTAGGAAAAAGGTGAAAAGACGTTTTTTGACTGCGGAGAATGTACCTAACGTAGTTAGTCGAAAGCGCTTAAAATGTGGATCGGTCAGCAACAGAAAAGCACAAATTGCCATTAGAATAATTAAAGCTGGAAGAAGCCAATTAGAGAGTTGTGCTCTAAATTGATAGGCCATTAAAGGCAAACCAAAAAACACAAAAATCAGTTCACACCACCGATATTGAGAAGAGTTCAAGGTCTTGTTCGATTTATGGACTGTATGTTCAGACTATAGACTAAGAAAGGCAAGTTTGTGACGAAATTCACTGACTTGAGAAAATTTAGAATGCCGCACCTAAAATAAATTAGTTAAGTGCGGCAGAGAGTGGTTACTGTTCGTCTGGTAGAAACTTATATACTTTAAATACCGTAAATACGATAGCGATAAACGTCATACCCATCAATCCAAACACTTTGAATTTCACCCAGGTATCAAGTGAATAGTTAAACGCCACGTATAGATTTAGGACTGCAATACTTAAAAACAGGCACGCCCAAAGTACCAGAAGCTGATTGAAAATTGAGTTAGGAATATTAATTTCAACTTTTTGTTCTTTCTGTACCGAAGAGAATAGCCCCATTAACGCTTTTTCCACTAAGTTAGTTTTAAAGAGTAACTTACCAAATATGATGGACAAACCGAGTAGTGCGTAAATGATGGAGACTTTCCATTGAATGAACTTTTCGTCGTGAAATGCGAGGGTCATCCCTCCAAGTACGACGGCGATTCCTGCAAAAATCCAGTGACGGGTTTCTATTTTTCCAGTAGAAACTTTGTAATATCCTAATTGAATAAGAGCTGCGATGATTAACACACCTGTTGCCCAAAAGATGTCGACGATTTTATAAACGATAAAAAATAAAATAAGTGGCAAATACTCGAATAACAGTGCCATAAGATAAGTCTCTCCTACTAAGGTAACGTGGTTTTACCAAGTTGTTCAAAGAAGTTCAAGATTGACTTTAGTCATTAATTCCCATAGCCTCCCGAGCTTTTCGAGACTCGTTGCGAAAAACATAAGGAAAACGGATGAACAAAAAGTCGCTTGTTGAGATTATGTCAGCACAAGCTGAATTACCGAAAACTCACGTAAACGCTGCATTAAATAGCCTACTTGCAATCATCACAAAACGTCTATCTGAAGGTGACCAAATCCAACTTCATCATTTGGGGACGTTTGCACTGAGTTACCATCCGGCCAAAGAGGGTCGTAATCCGCAGACGGGTGAGAAAATTTTAATAGAGGGTGCAAACAAAGTGTTGTTTAAGCCAGCCAAAGCGTTGAAAGAGGCACTTTCCAATTAAAGAAAGTGCCAAAAACGAGGAGGAATTATCGACTTGTTGCAGCTTTCATGTCACGGACGAATTGAGTCAACGTAGTGAGCATGTTCGGAAAATCACTTAGATTTTGCTCAATGATTTTGACGACGGCCGAACCACTGATTGCACCTGCCGCGCCAGCATTTAACGCAGCCTTTACATGCTCCGGTGTGGAGATACCAAAACCAAGAAGCGCAGGAGCCGCTCGGTAGCTCATTAATTTATCAACAATATCCCCTGCAGGCATTTCAGCAACGGTGTCTGTTCCTGTTACGCCAGCACGAGAAAGAAGGTAAGTATAACCTCTACCATAAGAAGCGCATTGGCGAAGAGTATCGTCGTCTGCGTTCGGTGTTGCGATAAAAATGGGGGCTATTTCATTTGCCATCGCCGCATGTCTAAAGCGTTTAGACTCATGCAGAGGAACATCTGCAACAAGCACGGAATCGACGCCTGCAGCGCGAGCTTGTTCGTAAAATGAGTCGATGCCTTTGGCAAAAACCAAATTTGAATACAACAGCAAGCCAATTGGAATGTTGGTGTTGTATTCTCGTATGGCTTTAATAATGTCAAAACTATCTTGAGTATTAATATTGGCCTCGAGAGCACGGATATTGGCGGACTGAATAACGGGACCATCTGCGATCGGGTCAGAAAATGGAATACCCAGTTCCAACGCGTCTGCACCCCCATCGATCAAGGCTTTGATAATTTCAATACTCTGCTCTTTAGAAGGATCACCGAGTGTAACAAACGGAACAAATGCGCCTTCATTTTTCTGTTTTAACTGCTCGAACAGTTCGTCATAGCGTCTCATAATGAACCTCTTTTCGCTAATACTTGGTGAACATGGGTTAGGTCTTTATCACCTCGGCCACTCAGATTCACAACGAGGATGGTATCTTCGGTCTGCGTTTCTGCGTACTTCAATGCGTAAGCAAGAGCGTGGCTTGACTCAAGTGCTGGAATGATCCCCTCATTTTTTGCTAAGGCTTGGAACGCATCCAACGCCTCATCATCGGTGATGCCAACGTATTGCGCACGACCAGTTTCTGCCAAATAAGCGTGTTGAGGGCCGACAGCAGGATAATCTAAGCCCGCTGAAACAGAATACGATTCTTCAATCTGGCCGTCTTGGTTTTGCATGATAAACGTGTAAGCACCGTGCAAAATACCCTTTGAACCTTTACAGATAGCAGCACCATGTTCATCAGTATCTAAACCTTTTCCAGCAGGTTCAACGCCAATTAATTTTACACTTGATTCACCAATGAAATCGGCGAACATACCGATCGCATTTGAACCGCCGCCCACACAGGCAATGACAGCATCAGGTAAACGGCCTTCCGCATTCAGCACTTGCTCTTTTGCCTCTATCCCAATCATTTTTTGGAATTCACGGACTATCGTTGGGAATGGGTGGGGACCTGCAGCCGTACCAAGTAAATAATGTGCTGTTTTATAGTTCGCGGACCAATCACGCAGCGCTTCATTTACCGCATCTTTCAGCGTTCCAGAACCCGCAGTAACAGGTATTACTTCAGCACCCATTAAACGCATACGGAATACGTTTGGTTGTTGGCGTTCGACGTCTTTTGCCCCCATATAAATTCGGCATTTTAAGCCAAGGAGCGCGCATGCTAACGCTGTTGCTACGCCATGTTGACCTGCACCAGTTTCAGCAATGACTTCATTCTTGCCCATTCTTTTAGTCAACAATGCTTGACCTAACACCTGATTGGTTTTGTGCGCGCCACCATGAAGTAAATCCTCACGTTTTAAATAGAGTTTTACTTTTGGATTTTTTACTAAATTGCGCGTTAGGGTGAGAGGTGTTGGTCTTCCTGCATATTCAGTAAGGAGTTGATTAAACTCCGTCAAAAACGCTGGATCGCTTTGCGCTTTTTCAAATTCAGCATCTAGTTGTTTTAATGCTGGCACTAATAATTCTGGGACAAACATGCCACCAAAATCGCCAAAATAACCTTTGTTACTCATGTCCACCTCAATAATTTCTAATTTGCGAAAAAGCATCGTTGATTTTATCTACACACTTTTTGCCTGGAGTAAGTTCCACTCCTGAATTTAAATCAAAACCGAGTGCACCGACTTTATGTGCGTCTGGAATATTTGCTGCACTTAGTCCGCCAGCTAAAATAAATGGGGTTTTAAGGTCTTTGATGAGTTCCCAGTTAAATTGCTTGCCGGTTCCACCTGATTGCCCGTTCGCTTTGGTATCAAAAATATGTCTATCGACTAGCTCAAAGAGATCTGGCTGGGCATCCGAAACACCTAGTGCTTTCCAAATCTGACAATTTACAGGCAAGAGATTTCGAAGCAGCGAGATGTAATCTGCGTCTTCGTCGCCATGGAGTTGGACGGCCGCTAACTTTAATGTATTGGCGTACTCAGCTACTTCTTCTATCGATGAGTTGACGAATACACCTACATACTTAAGAGGTGCACTGTCGACCACTTCTCTTGCACAGTCTAAATCCACGTAGCGAGGTGATTTGCTATAGAAAATCAGTCCACCAAAAACAGCACCCGCATTATACGCGTTTAAAGCGTCCTGTGACCGTGTTAGTCCACAGACTTTGTTTTCACCTAAAATCAATTGTCTACATGCACTGTCGAGACTTTGCTGTGCCATCAATGAACTGCCAACTAGAAAACCATCAACAATTGGCGATAGACGTTTTACATCTTGATGGGTGTAGATGCCGGATTCGGATATTACTACTGCGCCATTGGTAATAAGTGGGCGAAGTTGCTCCGTGGTCGCGAGATCGGTAGATAGATCACGTAGGTTGCGGTTGTTAATACCGATAAGAGTCGCACCAAGCGCTTGTGCCCGAGCCGTTTCCTCTTCATTACTCACTTCGGTCAAAATTGACATGTTCAGAGACTTCGCCACATTGGCAAGAGCCGAGTATTGCTCATCGTCAAGAACGGATAGCATTAACAATACGGCATCGCCACCGTAAAAACGAGCCAAATATATTTGGTACTCGTCAATAAAGAAATCTTTACAGATAAGTGGTTGTGAGACCTTAGAGCGGACGTACTCAAGGTATTTATAACTACCTTGGAAATACTTTTCATCGGTAAGTACACTAATGCAGGTCGCGTAGCGCGAATAGACTGACGTTATCTCATCTAAGTCGAAGTGAGCGCGAATAAGCCCTTTCGAAGGAGATGCTTTTTTACATTCAAGAATAAATTGTGTCCCTTGTTGAGCAAGTGCAGCGGTAAAATTGCGCTCAGTCGGTTGTACTTTGTCTTTAAACTCGCTGAGTGGGAACTCCATTTTGCGCTGTTCAAGCTCTAACTCTTTATCTGCGACAATGCGCTCGAGTACATTAGCCATGACTTACCTCTTTAATTAATTCTAATGTTTTTATCGCTTGACCACTTTCTAACGTTGAAAGAACAAAGTCACAGGCTACATTGAGCGAATCGAATCGACCTTGCATGTAGAGAAGGGCGGCTACATTAGCAGCAATAGCTGCATTGTGTGCAGGTAACCCTTGCCCAGAAAGAATGGCGACGCTGGCTTGAGCATTGTAGTCTGGCGTATCTCCGGCAATGGATTCAAGTGAATAGTTTGCAAGTCCAAAATCGTCTGGTGCAAGTTCATACTCACTAATTACGCCATTTTTTAATTCGGCAACAACAGTTTTACCATGCAGTGCGATTTCATCCGTCCCAGCACCATGCACGACCATTGCACGTTTTGTTCCTAACTTTTGAAGGGTTTGAGCCATAGGTAAACATAACTTAGCGTCGTATACACCTAGGAGCTGTATGTCTGGCTGAGCAGGGTTAGCAAGTGGCCCTAAAATATTGAAAATCGTACGAGTTTTGAGTGCCGTTCTGACGGGCATTGCATGCTTTACACCTTGGTGATAGAGCGGAGCAAATAAAAACGTAAACCCGGTTTCTTGTAAGCATGTTTCTGCCTGAGATGGCGACATATCAATATTGATGCCCAACGATTTAAGCAGGTCTGCCGACCCTGATTTACTGGACACGCTTCGGTTGCCATGTTTAACCATTGGAATACCACACGCGGCACCGACAATCGCGGCGGTAGTACTTACGTTTATGGTGTTTGAACCATCGCCGCCTGTGCCGCAACTATCTGCGGTTGCAAGCCCTTGTGCGTTAAAAGGAATGGCATGCTTACGCATTGATGCGGCAGCGCCTGCGATTTCATCTACCGTTTCGCCTTTCAACTTAAGTGCAACAAGTGCCGCGGTAAGTTCAATGTCACTCACGGAGCCTTGCATGATCTGATCAAATAATGTTTGGCTTTGTTCAAAGTTCAAAGACTCGTTTTTCAATAGATTATTAAGTATGTCCATTTAAGCCACTCCTTTTGCTAAAAAGTCTACGCTTTGCTTAAGTAATTGAGCTCCATTTGGCGTGAGTATTGATTCAGGATGAAACTGAAATCCAAGCGCGTTGTCCTTTTCATGGTAAATCGCCATCGGAATATCTTCGTATTTCGCAATGATGCTTAGGCACTCAGGCACCGAGGTTGCCATTAACGAATGATAGCGAGCGACGGGCATGTTGCTGCCCATTCCTTCAAATACGGGGTGTGTGGCAATGTCGATAATCGATGACTTACCATGCACAGTTTGTCCGGCGTGCCCAACAGTGCCCCCATAACTTTGCGTCAGAGCTTGGTGCCCAAGACAAATTCCAAGCATTGGGAAATGACCTCGACATTTTTCTATGAGTTCAAGTAGACACCCTGCGTCGGATGGCGCACCAGGGCCAGGTGAAAGAACGAGAATGACAGGGGCGGTTTCTTCTTTCATTTTATTAAACAAGTAGTCTGCATCGATGTTGTTACGATAAACCACAAGGTCATGGCCGAGTAATAGCAATTCGTCTACAAGGTTGTAGCTAAACGAATCAAAGTTATCTAAAAAGTAAATCTTACATGGAGTCGATGTGGTCATTTCGCATCCCCTTGATAGGTCGACTGAATTGCTCTTAACACGGCCTGAGCTTTAGCTCGAGTTTCATTGGCTTCAGATTGAGGATCAGAATCAAATACGACACCTGCACCGGCTTGCACATACGCAATATCGTCTTTCACGAACGCAGATCGAATGACAATACACGTATCCATGTCACCAGAACCAGTCAGATAACCAACCGCACCGCCATAACTGCCACGACGAGTTTGTTCAACGTGACGAATGAGTTCAGCGGCTTTCACTTTAGGTGCGCCGACCAATGTGCCCATATTCATGCAAGCTTGGTAAGCGTGCAGAGCATCTAAGTCACTTCTTAACTGGCCAACAACACGAGAAACCAAGTGCATTACTTGAGAATATCGGTCGACTTTCAGTAATTCTTTCGCATGACGAGTACCTGGGCTGCTTATTCGCGCAACATCATTACGCGCTAGATCCACAAGCATTAAATGTTCAGCTCGTTCTTTTTGGTCATTGCGCAGTTCAAGCTCGATTCGGCTATCTAAATCCGGATTAATACGTCCATCGACAAATTTACCACGAGGGCGAGTGCCTGCAATGGGGTAGACCTCGACTTGATTCGACGTCGAACAGTACTTTAATGCAGATTCTGGCGAAGCACCAAATAACGTAAATGATTCATCCTGCATGTAGAACATATATGGACTAGGGTTCTGTAGCTTTAATTGTTGGTAAGCATACAGTGGATTTTTACACTCAATCGAGAAGGTACGTGAAGGGACGACTTGGAAAATGTCGCCATCGACAATGTGTTTCTTGAGTTGATTTACTTGTTCGCAGAACATTGCATCATCGATGCTCACGTGTATGTTTGAATCGCCATTCAGTTTCTCCGCATTGAACATGCCAAGCGTATTACACTGGACATTCAATGCTTCAAGCTGCTTGCCGACTTCAAAACAATTGGCATGTACTTCGGGACCATTGAATACATTACCAATGAGTTCGGTAGATTGAGCTTGGTGATCGATGACGATTAACGTTTCTGCTAAGTAAAATACATAGTCAGGACACGTATTCAGCCCGTTAGGCACGTTAGGTAGTGTTTCGAAATTAGCGACCATGTCATACGCAAAGACTCCCCCTAAGAAAATACCGAAAGGCGTGTCACCATTGTTTTTAATGGAATTTAGTGTTGTGCGAAGGGCTGAAAAGGCATTGTTTGCTTTAAGCTTCTCATTTTCGTCAAACACCCCGACTGTTTGATGGTAATTAATCGTAAGTACATCGTCGCTCAGAGAGCTGTCGCAGCCTTCCAGTTGAGTTGCGAGAAAAGGTAAAACTTGTTTGCCGTTATTGGACAAAGCTTTTGCATATACTGTGTGTCCCTGGCATTCAAAGCGAATGGCACTGTCGACTAATATTAAACTCTTAACACTGTCTTTCGAGTCTATCTCTGCCGATTCCAATAACAATGAATTTGGTTTGTTGAGCGCAGCATACAGCGACAATGGACTGGCAATGTAGTCCCGTCGCTGTCGTATACTGGTCACTTCACCTGGCTGTGTTGTGATATGACTAAAAATCACCCTCATTCCCCTTTAAAAAAAGCCCCCGCAAGCTGTGCTATGCGGGGGCTGTTAAATACGTACAACAATGCCGTCCCGCGTTATGGGCACCACCACCATGAATGTGTAGTTGCATTGTTGTAAGCCATTTTTCACCTCAAAATCTAAAAAAAACCCGCATCATGTGCGGGTTTATTAAAAATCGTTAGACACGACCTATCGTCACCCGCAATTTACGAGTACCACCACCAACCTTTGTTGTTTATTTTTGTCGTCATAGTCATGATGTTAATAGTACGTTGTGTCTTTTGTTGGGTACAGTAAATAGTATGGTGTAATGAATGTCAAGGTCAAATTGGACGTTCAGATGGAAATTTGGCGAGGTAGGAGCAGTAAAAGACTGTTATACTCGGTTTAAATCAATTAAGTAGTAGACTATTCGTGATCACAAAATACGATTTGCACAGCCACACCCATTATTCGGATGGACGATTAACCGTTTCTGAACTGCTTGACAGGGCTGTAGAAAGAAACGTTGATGTGTTGGCGATAACAGATCACGATTCAGTGCAGGCTATCTCAGAAGCGAACCGTTTAATTGATGAGAAAAAGTTACCGCTTTCCTTAATAAGTGGTGTCGAAATCTCGACCAAATGGCACAGTTTTGAAATACATGTCGTTGGCTTAAACATTAATATCGCGTCGACATCATTAGTTGATTTACTTGATTCGCAAACTCAAAAAAGAGAGGCTCGCGCTATTGAAATTGGCAACCGACTGGCCAAAGCGGGCTACCTCGATGTTTATTCTGATGCCAAGGCGCTAGCCGAGCAGGGCCAAATCACGCGTGCTCATTTCGCACAAGTGTTAGTTAATCGTGGTGTTGCAAAGAATTTACAAGGTGTGTTTAACAAATTTCTCACTCGAGGCAACACTGGGTATGTGCCATCCGAATGGTGCACGATTGCTGACGCGGTGAGTGCTATCACGTCCTCAGGTGGTATCGCTGTATTGGCCCACCCAGGGCGCTACAAAATGTCAAACAAGTGGTTACGAAAGTTGTTAGACGAGTTTTCCTATACGGGAGGTAAGGCAATTGAAGTTGCGTTGCCACAACAAGCGCCTTGTGAAAGACAATTTTTGGGTCAGCTTTGTCAAGAATATGGTCTACTGGGAAGCCAAGGCTCCGATTTCCATTATCCGACGCCTTGGTCAGACTTAGGAAAAAATTTATATTTGCCCAAAGATTGTCAGGGCGTTTGGCAATTTTGGGAAGAAAAAGGAGCGTAAAATGAGCCAGTTTTTTCATGTTCATCCTGAAAATCCACAAACGAGACTTATTCGTCAAGCAGCTGACATCATCAAAAACGGGGGGGTTGTGGTTTACCCAACGGATTCGGGTTATGCAATTGGATGTAATCTTGGCAACAAGCAAGCTAAAGAACGTATCGAACGAATTCGAGGCATTGAACAGCACCACAACTTTACGTTAGTGTGCCGTGATTTGAGCGAACTATCAACGTATGCCCGTGTCGACAACCAGATGTTTCGGTTAATTAAAAATAATACGCCGGGGCCATATACATTTATTTTCAAAGGAACCAAAGAGGTTCCTCGTCGTTTATTAAACGAAAAGAAAAAGACGATAGGGATCCGCGTTACAGATAACCCCATTACGGTGGCATTACTCGAAGAGTTGGGTGAGCCTATGATGTCGTGTTCGCTTATTTTGCCTGGCGAAAGTTTTACCGAGTCTGACCCTGAAGAAATCAGAGATAGACTCGAAAAAGTAGTCGACTTAATTATCCACGGCGGATACTTGGCGGAGCAAGCAACAACGGTAGTGGACTTATCGGAAGATGAGCCGCAAATACTGCGTGTTGGCTGCGGTGATCCAACACCGTTTCAATAGCCATGGCAGAAGTCATCCAACAAAAGCTGCCTTTAGCTTTTCTGAATGGCGAAGCCGTTGTAGAAAAGCCTGAAGACCTTTACATTCCGCCCGATGCGCTGGAGGTGATCCTAGACACTTTTGAAGGGCCTTTAGATCTTCTGCTTTACCTTATTAAACGACATAAGTTAGATATTGTTGAGTTGCCGATTTTAAAAATAACGGAGCAGTACGTCACTTACGTTGACATGATGAAGGAACTCAAGCTTGAATTGGCAGCGGAATATCTGGTTATGGCTGCGTTACTGGCGCAAATTAAATCTCGAATGTTGTTACCGGTGCATGAAGAGCTTCAAGAAGAAGAAGACCCCAGAGCAGAATTGGTCAGACGATTACAGGAATACGAACTGTTTAAATCGGCCGCGGAAAAACTAGATGAAATCCCACGCTTGGAACGAGATATTTTCGTCGCGACTGCCAAAATGGATGCATCGTTTGAGCAAGATATTTTGCTTCCCGACGCGTCATTGAAAGAGCTTCTCGTTGCGCTCAGTGATGTCATGTCTCGAGCTAAAGTGTTTGAACATCACCATATTTCAAAAGAAGTATTGTCAACACGAGAGAGAATGAGCCACATATTAGCTTTGCTGTCAGAGACCGACACCTCACTCGCGTTTAGCCATTTTTTCGATGTAGACGAAGGACGAAGTGGGGTCGTTGTTACTTTTATTGCCATGCTTGAACTCGTCAAAGAATCGCTAATATCGATTGTTCAGGCAAATGTTGGCGGACAGGTTTATTTATCTCTTTATCAAGATTCGCAATAAATCGCTGCTAAAAGGCGTTTCATCTGTCATAATACACTTCTTATCAACGAGGTAGTGCATGGCAGGAAAACGAGTTAGCGACGAACAACTGCAAGAGTTGATCGAGGCCGCGATATTCGTCGCGGAAAAACCAGTTTCTAAACAGCTGTTGAAAGAAACAGTGTTATCCGATATTGCAGCATCCAGTGAGCGAATCACAAGCGCAATTAAAGCCTTAGAAATTCATTACCAAACTCGCGGCATCCGACTGGTAGAAGTTGGGAGTGGGTATCGTTTTCAAGCGTGCCCAAGTTTGAGCCCTTGGCTTGCAAAACTTTGGCAAGAGCGTGCACCTAAATTTTCCAGAGCTACACTTGAAACATTAGCCCTGATTGCTTATCGCCAACCTATTACTCGAGGTGAGATTGAGCAGGTAAGAGGCGTGGCTGTAAGTAGCCATATAATGAAGAGTTTGTTGGAACGCGATTGGGTCAAAATTGTTGGTTACAAAGAAGTGCCAGGGAAGCCCGCGCTGTATGCGACAACAAAACAATTTTTAGATTACTTTTCGTTAACTGGGTTAGAAGCACTACCTAAATTACCAGAAAAGCAAATGATTACTTTGGATAATCTTATCCAAGATCCTTCTGTGAGAGAACTATCGTAATGAGTGAAAAATTACAAAAAGTATTGGCACGAGCAGGTGTTGGTTCACGTCGAGAGATGGAAGCCTATATTGAAGCGGGTCGTGTAAGTGTAGATGGCAAAGTCGCCACACTGGGCGACCGAGTTGAAGAAACGGCGCTTGTGCGTGTAGATGGTCATGTCGTTAAGCTTGCCGCGAAAGAATCACGTGTATGTCGTGTCTTGATGTACCATAAACCAGAAGGTGAACTGTGTACTCGTAAGGATCCTGAAGGGCGTCGCACCGTTTTTGATCGTCTTCCTCGTCTAGATGGGGATCGTTGGATAGCAATAGGCCGCCTTGATATTAACACCTCGGGTCTATTGTTGTTTACAAACGATGGTGAACTTGCAAACCGTTTGATGCACCCAAAATTCGAAATTGAGCGAGAGTATTCAGCGCGTGTGTTTGGTGAAGTAAATAATCAAATGCTGAAAACGCTTACTACGGGTGTTGAACTTGAAGATGGCGAAGCTAAATTTCTGAAAATTAAGCCAATGGGTGGTGAAGGTTTAAATACTTGGTATAACGTAACGTTGACCGAAGGCCGTAATCGCGAGGTTCGTCGTTTGTGGCAGTCTCAAGGGGTCGAAGTATCGCGTTTGATCCGTATCCGATATGGCCAATTGCACTTGGATAAGCGTTTACCGCAAGGTGGTTGGGCAGAGTTAAAACTGGAAGAAGTGAATTATCTTCGTGATTCAGTTGGATTAAAGCCAGAAACACAAACAAAACTGTCGGTAATGCCAGAACGTCGTAATGAGAAACGTGCTCAAGTTAATCGTATCCGTAAAGCTGTGAAAAAGCACAATCAGAGATTGCAACAGAGCAAACGTCGCTAAGAAACCGCGCAGTTGTAAGATGCTTAGAAAAAGAAAAGCCTCCATTTGGAGGCTTTTCTTTTTAAAAAATCAATAATGAGCCGAAACCTTACTTTTGCTGGGCATCGATTGATTGGCCGTTTACGCCAATAGATTCATCGCTCATTAAATATAAGTAAGTTGGCATCAAATCTTCAGGTTTCGCAAGTTGGTCCTTGTCTTCACCAGGAAAAGCGGCATTTCGCATTGCCGTGTTTGTTGCACCAGGGTTAATACAGTTGATACGAATGTTTGTTTTGCCTACTTCTTGTGACCACGTTTGCATCATACCTTCAGTGGCAAATTTAGAAATAGCGTAAGGTCCCCAGAATTCTCGGCCTACGCGTCCAACGCCTGAGGATGTAAAGATCACAGAAGCATTTGGCGCTTTGCGCAGTAAGGGGAACATGTACTTGGTGATCATAGCTTGTGCTGTTACATTTACTTTCATGATGTTTTCGAAAGTCGAAACACAAAAATGCTCAAGTGGCCCAAGAGTGCCTAAAATAGAGGCGTTGTTAAGTAATCCATCAAGATGCCCAAATTGCATTTCAATTGTTGCCGCTAAGTCTCTATAATGTTGCTTTGTTGCACCTTTCATGTCTAAAGGTACAATTGCAGGTTCTGGGTAGCCCGCAGCGACGATTTCGTCGTACACGCATTCAAGCTTTTTAGTGGTTTTGCCCAATAAAATGACCGTTGCGCCGTATTGAGCGAAGGTTTTAGCTGCAATGCGTCCTATGCCGTCGCCTGCACCTGTGATTAAGATTGTTTTATTTTGTAAGGCATTTTCAGCCGCTTGGAAGGTGTGCATCGTAGACCTCAAACGAATAAATTTGCGCTATATTATCACAGGTCTAAAGTAAGTTATCGAATTTGTTGTAATAAAGAGTGGCGAAACGCTACACTTTACGTTAAGTTTAACTGGTCTAATGTCTTATTAAAATGGATATTACATCATTTTAACGAAATGAAAGAAGAATAATAAGATCCGTCGGAGCCAAAAAACATGAAAAAAATGTTACTCTCACTTGCAGTCACAGCAGCCCTCTCAGGATGTGGAGGCGGTGAAACCCTAGAAGAAATTAAAAATGAAACCCCGGTTATAAAGCCGTCTATAGCTGTAAAATTTGACCCTTCGGCGAGTGTTGTATCCGTTCCAAATGATTTATTAATGAGTGGTACTAAAGATGGTACGCTCAATATGCCAGGTGAATTTAATTCCGCAGGTGAGGCCGTTGCGCGAGCCGCTTATGCAGACCCTCAAACTGCGTTAGGCGCGTTGGATGGTTGGTCTACACAATTACCTTATGTGATTGACCTCGCCGTCCCACAAGGTATGAGCTTGGATACCACATCAGTTTCAATGCCTGGTTCAGTACGTATTTTTGAAATGACGATGGGTGCAAGCCAAACAGACGCGGATTGTTCTGCTGTCCCTGCTGGCATCGCGTGTAAGGTGGTTGGTGAATTAACCTTTGGTCAGGACTTCGTTACCAAAGCAAATAGCACCAATAATGGTGTGATGATCGTACCAATTAAGCCATTCAAAACAAGCACGACTTATATAACGGTGCTGACAAATCAAATTAAAGATTCAGAAGGTCGCGGTATTTCTGCTTCTTCTACCTATACACTAGTGCGCCAAGATGCAGATCTTGTAACGCCTGCGCAAAAAAGTTTGCAAGCGGTTATTCGCAGTTACGAAAACGCACTTGAATCACAAGCTGGTGTGAGCAAATCTGAGGTGATTTATACTGCCGCGATGACAACTCAATCCGCGGGCAATGTACTTGGTACCGTTAAAAAGTTATTAGCAGCAGGTCTGCAGCAAGGAAAAATGCCTACAATCTCCGTTCCAGAACAACCAACCCTATCGGTAGCAAATGTGTTTGCAGCTGGCGGTATGACGGATATTCCGGTGCCTTTTAGTGGTGTTCAATACATTAAAGGTAGCATGATGTTACCTATGTACAGCAGCAAGCCTCAGGCAACAGGTATTGATGCGTTAGCGGATACATACTGGCAAGGCATGTGTGACAGTGCTGTCACTGTACTTGGTTTCAAAAACCAAGCACCAGAGTCTTTCCCTGAAGCTCCAATATCAGAATCAGATGCAATGTGCTCAGCGTTGAGCGGTGGTGCGTTGCGTGACTTGGGTATTGACCCAACGCGTCATTTGACTAAGTACAACAGTATTCCTAAAACTCAATGGATTGCCAATGTACCTGTTCAGATCACTAAACCAATGTCTGACTTACAAGTGCTAAATGCTGTTCGTGCTTCACTTGGTCTTCCTGCGATGTCAATGCCTGCAACGGGCTGGCCTGTTGTGATTTTACAACATGGTATTACGTCAAAGAAAGAAGACATGCTTGCATTAACAGCTGCGCTGTCACTTCAAGGTTTTGCGACAGTAGCGATTGATCATCCAATGCATGGCGAGCGTGGCATAGACGTTGATGGTGATGGTGTTGATGATTTTAATGCGAGTACAAAATCCGTATTGGCGTATATGAATTTGAGCAGTTTATTGGTAGCACGTGACAATCTACGTCAATCAGTCGCTGATTTGTTATCGCTTCGCTTAGGTGTGCATTCAATCGCACCAGTGCTTGGATTTAATACGCAAGATGTGAGTTTTGTCGGTCACTCTTTAGGTTCAATCGTTGGTCCAAGTTTCCTTGCAAATGCAAATACACCATTAAACCCAGCAATCGATCCTTTATTTAAAATTAACACTGCGGCGCTTGCAAGCGGTGGTAGTGGAATCGCGGGCTTCTTATTGGAATCAGGTTCATTTGGTCCATTCATTCAAGCATCAGTGCTAACATCTGCGGGTAACTTAATTTCAAAAGACTTTAATGCTTATCTTCAAGAAGGAGCAGTAGCAAACTGTGCTGCTACACTACCAAATCAAGAAGCTTATTTAACGTGTGGCTATAAGTCTTACGTAGCTGAAAAAACAGCGGCAGGCGATACTGCGACTTTATCTGGTATTAACTCATTGATGACGACATTTGTGTTTGCTGCTCAAACAGCACTAGATAGCGCGGATCCGATGAACTATGCAACAGCGTTAAAAGCGACGGGTACGCCAGTTTATATGAGCGTTGTGGTTGGTAATAGTGACGGCAATAAACCAGACACGGTTATCCCACCTACAACAGCAAATCCGTTAGCGGGTAGTTTACCACTTGCTGCGACGATGGGTTTACAAGACGTAACGACATCTCAGCCGTTAGGGGCTGCAGCAAGTTATGTTGTTCGTTTTTCTCAAGGACATCACAGTTCGATTCTAACGCCTGCATTTAATGCTGCGGCGGGTGGCACTGAGCTGGGTCATGCGAAAGCGAATCAAGAAATGCAATATCAAGTGTCAGCATATCTCGCATCGCGAGGACATATGTTGCCTATCCTTGATTCGTCGGTTATTGCAAACTAATCGACTTCTAAATTAAGAAAGCCACTTCCGAGTGGCTTTTTTTTATGGTCCAATAAAAGAAAATTGAAGTACGGAGAAGTGCAAATTGGAATTTTTATTTGAATATGGATTATTTTTAGCCAAGGCGGTGACTGTGGTAGTCGCTGTCGGCGCGATTGTAGCGTTAATTGTTTCCGCAGGGGCAAAACCAACGAAGAAAGGTGTAATCGAAATTACGGATCTTTCTCAGCAGGTTAAAGAAACTAAAGCGGACTTTCAGGCTCAAATCCTAGACAAAAAAGAGTTTAAAAAATGGCATAAAGAAAACAAAAAAGAAGATACTAAAAAGCCTGAAAACACAACCTTCGTAATCGACTTTAAAGGCTCTCTGGATGCAAATGAGGTTCAGTCACTACGTGAAGAAGTCACTGCGATATTGCACTTTGCCGATTCAACGAAGGACAAAGTACTACTTAATCTGGAAAGTGGTGGCGGTGTTGTGCATGGTTACGGACTCGCTGCATCACAGCTACAACGTATTAAAAGCGCAGGAATTCCGCTTACGATCGCAATAGACAAAGTTGCAGCGAGTGGTGGATATATGATGGCTTGTTTAGCTGATAAAATCGTTGCAGCTCCATTTGCCATTGTTGGTTCAATTGGGGTAATTGCACAAATTCCTAATTTTAATAAGTTATTGAAAAAGCATGATATAGACTATGAGCAAATAACTGCAGGGGAATATAAACGCACGCTAACGCTGTTCGGCGAAAATACGGATAAAGGGCGTGAGAAATTTAAAGAAGAAATTGAACAAACTCATGGTTTGTTTAAGCAGTTTGTCACAGAAGCAAGGCCTAAAGTTGACATCGATAGAGTGGCAACAGGCGAACACTGGTTTGCTCGACAAGCCATTGAGTTAAATCTAGTTGATGAGCTTAAAACGAGTGATGAGCTAATTATACAGGCGACAAATGATAGTAAAGTACTTAAGGTTCAATTCAAGACGAGAAAGTCACTGCCTGAGCGCTTAGGAATGAGCATCGCAGTTACGCTTGATAAACTGTTTCAATCTGCGATGAGCCGATTTAAATATCAGTAAATTTTTTGTTACTGATTAAATATAAAAAGGCCGTCATGAACGGCCTTTTTTATTTAATCTTTTGGTGAAACCTAAAATTTTGGTGGGTAGTCTTCCAATTGCTTTGCCGCTTCGGGATCGTTAAATGTATCAACGTTAAGTTCACCTTCGGACTTCGCAACGACACACGTAACCATACAGTCTCCGGTAATGTTTACCGCAGTACGTGTCATATCAAGCAATCGGTCAACACCGATGATAATGGCAATGCCTTCAACAGGAAGACCTACTTGGTTGAGCACCATCGCAAGCATTATAAGGCCAACACCCGGTACGCCAGCGGTACCAACTGATGCCAGAGTCGCGGTCACGATTACCATTAAGTAATCTTGAATAGTAAGATCAATTCCGTAGACCTGTGCAATGAATACCGTTGCAACACCCTGCATGATTGCCGTGCCATCCATATTAATGGTCGCACCAAGTGGAATAGTAAAAGAAGCGACAGAGTTCTTCGCACCTAGTTTCTTTGTTGCCGTTTCAAGCGTAACGGGCATAGTTGCACTTGAGCTTGATGTACTAAATGCAAACATACAAGCGTCTTCCATTTTCTTTAGGAATATTAAAGGATTGAGACCTGTAAGTATTTTTAGAATTAAAGAGTAATTTACAAATGCATGGAAAAGAAGGGCTGCAACAACGACGCAAAAGTATTTAGCTAAGCTTTTAATAATTGATATTTCGATAGTCGTAAATAACTTAGCCATTAAACAGAAGACGCCATAAGGCGCCAAATTCATCAAAATTGTAACTAGCTTGAGAACGACGTTATTCAAATCATCGAAGAGCACCGCGACACGCTTTCCTGATTCACCACTCAACGCCATTGCGATGCCGAAAAGTAACGCAAATACGATTACTTGCAGCATATTACCAGATGCCATTGCATCAATAGGGTTGGTCGGAAACATACCAATAATAACATCAACTAGACTTGGCGCTTGTTTTGCTTCATAGCTCGCATCAGTCGGAATAGTGACGCCTTCACCTGGCGCAACAATCAGCGCAAAACTGATGGCAACAGTGATAGCAATAGCGGTAGTGACCAGATAGAGGAACAGTGATTTTCCGCCCAGTCGTCCTAGTTTTTTAGGATCACTTAAACTACATGTACCGCACACTAGAGAGATAAAAACGAGTGGCACGACGAGCATTTTTAAGCTGGCAATAAAAATTTGACCACCAATATTAAATAAACCATCAACAAAAAAGTTTTTAACGGGAAAATCAAAAAGGCCAAGGGGGATAACAATATCTTGTTGATCTCCAAGAATAAATTGGAGGCTAAGACCGATAAGTATACCGAGTAGCATACCTATTAGAATTTTTGTCGTTAAACTTATTGTTTTCAAATTGGACATAATTCGTACTAGTTATTCTTTAAAATCCGTATAGCCTACCAGTCTCGACAAATTTATACAGAAAAAAACGACAATTTCTTAATAAAAAATTGTGATTTTCGAATCCGTTATAGGTTAACATTGGTTAATTAAAATAACACGATTGACACTAGGGAGAGGGTTGAATGCCTTTAATTCGCTGGTTTTTATTACTAACTCTGAGTTTGCTGTTAACGGCGTGTGGTGGTGGTGGAACCATTACCAAAGACACCGGAACGGATACATTAAACCAATATACATTGACACTTTCTCTTGTGGATAAAAGTGGTCTTCCTTTTAGTGACACAAACCCGGTCAGTTCGACTAATCCCGGTACTATCCAAGCAACGCTCAAACGAAACGGGTCACCTCTTGGGAAGCAACTTGTTTCATTTAGCACTGAGTTTGCAGGTGAAATTAGACCTGTTTCTGGTATTGCGGAAACAAATGACTCAGGAATTGCCACTGCAACTCTCGCAAGTGGTGCCGTAAAAGGTGCCGGTAAATTAATAGCGACTTACACTCCTGTTGGTGACAATGAGGTTTCAGCGAACCTCACATTTACGACAATTGGCGACGATGCGCCAACCCAATCAAATGCTTATCAACTAACATTAAGACTACTTCAAAATTGTAATGATGGATGGGATGCAAATCGCAGCGCGTTCAAACTAGATCCTACTGATCCGTCAACGGGCTGTAGGATTGTTAACAATCTAGACTCTACGGTTTTGACTGATGTTTATATTGACCTTGTTTCAAGCCAATCTCAGGTTGGACTTGCAAACCAAATCGTTACTCTAGAAACCGATTTAGGGAGCATTTTACCGCAAAGTGGCCGCGTGTTAACGGATGCTTTTGGTGTTGGCCTAGTTAAGTTACAACCAGACAACAGTGGCGGGGCGGGTACCATTTCTGCCAAGTATGACACGGCTGAAGGTATCGTAAACTTTTCGTTCGGTACGGCAGACTTGGTTCTTACTATCGACAATGGTTTGAAAACGAATTCAAATGGCACCGTAGTGCCATTGAAAGCAGGTGGAAGTACAATTGTATCCGTAACGCTTAAAAACAAATCGGGTGATTTGTATACCCTGCCAACAGACGTACAGTTTGCATCTACCTGTGCGGCGCAAGACAAAGCTGTGCTAGATGCAACAGTTAAATCTTCGGCCGGTATAGCCACGGCAACTTACCGTGCGTCGGGTTGTGACATCGTCGATCCCGTTGTTGTGTCCGTTGAAACGGGTGGAAGAAACTTCAGTGGTGTGACCCAAATTCCAGTTGAAAATGCCGCAGTACAGTCAATCCGATTTGTAAAAGCTGATCCTGAATTCATCGCTTTACCACCAGGTGAGGGAGGCGTGCCGACTCAGTCTCAGGTGAGTTTCAAACTTATTGATGAAGATGGAAATCCAGTTCGTCAAGAGAGAATTGATTTTAAATTTGCAGACAGCACAGGCAAAGCAGGTTTAACTCAAACTTCGGCGAGTACAGACAATAATGGCTTGGTTCAGACAGTCGTAACGTCTGGGGTAGTTCCTGGGCCACTTGTTGTGGAAGCTTGCCACATTCCAAAATCGATTCTTTCGCAACTCGGTGAGAATGACGATGCAACGTGTTGGCAAGAGTTTTTTGATCGCTGTACCGATTCAGATACATCTAATAATGCAGGTTGCCCTTCGGGTGAAATCAAGTTAGTGCCAGTGGCTGAGCAAGTCTCGTCAGTTTCGTCAAAATTGACGCTTAGCTCAGGCGTTACGGATCAAAATAGTTTTGATGCGAGTCCAACTACATTCAATACGAACTCTCTGAATTACAACGGTGTAACCACAAATATTTCAATTTACTTTGGCGACCAATTTAATCATTTAAGTGGTGATGGAGTAGTAGCAACCGTATACGCAGAAGCTGGCGTAGTAGGTAAAATTGATGGTGAACAAGGAACCCCGACCTTTGAGTGTCAGACAACGGACGCTGTTTGTAATTTAACTTGGCGTAGCCAAGGTGAACGCCCATTCAGTGCATCGAAGTGGAAAAATAAAATCTCTGACGTTTGTGATCCATACTTTGGCATAGCTGCACCGTGCATAGGTGGTTTGCCGCAAACGATTGTCGAAGCTGGTGTAACGCGCAAAGTTATTCCCGCAGGTCGAGTGTCAGTGCTTGTGACCGCGAAAGGTCAAGAAACGTTCGTTGATAAACCATCGAGTGGCGGGGTCACACGAACAAATGGCCTATTTGATGAGGGTGAATATTTCCCTGCATTTGACCTTCCAGAGGCATTTAACGACTATAACGAAGATGGCAAGTTTAGCAGTCAGGACTGCGGAGGAAGTGAAACGACAGGTCCATGTTCACCAGCGGGTAGTGATGGTGGTCATGACGAAATTTTTATAGATAGAAATAGTAATGGCGCGCACGATCCAGCCGATGGAAAATACAATGGCCTTCTTTGCAGTGCTGAAGCTTTGGCGAAAGGCGCATGTACTCGTGAACTCATTGATGTTCGTAGACAATTTGAACTGGTGATGTCGGGAGATATTCCTTACGTACGTTTCGCGGTGAGTTCTAGTGGTAATTCTTCCTGTTCGAGTGTTGCAGGTTTGGTACTAGAAAGTTCAAATGATGCTGCGTATTGTGACGTGAAAAGTATCGATTTGTCTTTAACTGGTGGTACGACCGGTGCTACTGTGTATATTTTCTTCTCAGATATTAATAACAATCCGCTGCCAGCAGGTACAGAAGTATCATTGTCTGCAAGCAATGGCGATTTTGAAGTGACGACCTTGAGTGATCTTGTACCAAATACGAATAGTCGGACAACACAGTATGCGGTTGCAACAATTACTCGAGAAAGTGAGGGCAATTCGGACTTCTCAGGAGCGCTTAGTATTCGATTCGAGATCCCTTCACCTGTTGAAGGTGGTGAATCAACAACAGTTAGCTTCGGTATTCCAGTACTGGATGATAGATAATCAAAACTGTTGCTTATGTTAGAAAGCCAACTGTCGAGGTTGGCTTTTTTGTTTCAATTTCGCTATAGTCCCGCGCTTTCACTTGAATGTCACTGAATTGCACAAATATAAAACAAAAGTTGTGCATTAATTCGGTTATCGTCTAAAAGATTGTATTTAAAGCTTGTAACAATAGGTGATTGTAGATATACCTATAAATATTAACCGCTCGGACTCGAGCGCAACTACATGAATTGGGATATAAAATAAGCAACCATGGGCAGATCGCTAGTAATCGTAGAGTCACCAGCAAAGGCTAAAACCATCAATAAATATCTAGGCAAAGACTTTATTGTGAAGTCCAGTGTTGGGCATATTCGCGACTTGCCAACGTCAGGCTCAGGTAAGTCAAAAGGTGGTAGTGCAACAAAAAGCGCAGCTGAAGTGCGCAAGATGTCACCTGAAGAAAAAGCGGAATATAAAAAGAAAAAAGATTACGTGAATCTTGTTGCGCGCATGGGCATCGACCCTGAGAAAGGGTGGGAACCCCATTACGAAGTGCTGCCAGGCAAAGAGAAAGTCGTTCAAGAACTGAAAAAACTGGCTGAAGATGCAGACCAAGTTTATCTCGCAACCGATTTGGACCGCGAGGGGGAAGCAATTGCGTGGCATTTACAGCAAATCATTGGCGGGGAAGATACCAAATACCGTCGAGTGGTATTCAACGAGATTACCAAAAATGCAATTACGCAGGCCTTCGAACACCCAGGCGATGTCAATACCGATATGGTTAATGCCCAGCAGGCTCGTCGGTTCTTAGATCGTGTTGTTGGTTTTATGGTATCGCCTCTTTTGTGGCAAAAAGTCGCGCGAGGACTGTCAGCCGGCCGCGTTCAATCGGTAGCCGTTAAATTATTGGTCGAGCGAGAGCGTGAAATTAAGGCGTTCATACCTGAAGAGTTTTGGGATGTTCACGCAAACGTTCAATCGAGTTCCGATGATATCCGACTAGAAGTAACAAAATACCAAAGTAAAGCGTTCAAGCCAGTAAATGAAGCGCAAGCAATGGAAGCGGTCAACCGTCTGAAAGGTTCAGCGTTTACTGTAGCGGAAGTGGAAGAAAAGCCAAGTAAGAGTAAACCTTCAGCGCCGTTTATTACATCAACGATGCAGCAGGCTGCGAGTACGCGTTTAGGATATGGCGTTAAGAAGACCATGATGCTAGCGCAGCGTCTTTACGAAGCAGGTTTCATCACGTACATGCGTACAGACTCAACCAACTTGTCTGGAGAGGCGGTAAGCATGTGCCGCGATTATATTGCCAATGAATTTGGTGATAAATATTTGCCAAACGAACCTGTTCGCTATAGTTCCAAAGATGGCGCACAAGAGGCTCACGAAGCTATTCGACCATCTAACGTTGCGATTTTGTCAGGGCATCTTGATGGCGTTGAAGCAGATGCGAAGAAGTTATATGAGCTGATTTGGCGTCAGTTTGTTGCGTGTCAAATGATGCCTGCTGAATACGATTTAACCACATTGACCGTTGCAGCAGCCGATTACACGTTGAAAGCAAAAGGTCGCGTGCTTCGATTTGATGGTTGGACTCGTGTTCAACCGGCTCTTCGAAAGAAAAATGATGAAGAACAAGCTCTGCCCGCGGTTTCCGTTGGTCAAACACTCAACCTGATTGAACTTGAACCGAAGCAACATTTTACGAAACCGCCTGCACGCTTCAGTGAAGCGAGTTTGGTAAAAGAATTAGAGAAGCGTGGGATTGGGCGTCCATCGACGTATGCATCGATTATTTCAACCATTCAAGAGCGTGGCTACGTTCGTGTCGAAAACCGCCGTTTTTATGCTGAAAAGATGGGCGAAATCGTAACAGACCGTCTAATCGAAAATTTTGATGAACTGATGGACTACGATTTCACCGCAAAAATGGAAGGTCGCCTTGATGATATCGCAGAAGGTGAGCTGGTTTGGACAAATGTTTTAGACAGCTTCTACGCTGATTTTTCTACACAATTGAACAAAGCTCAATTGGAAGAAGACGAAGGTGGTATGCGTCAAAATGTCATGGTTGAAACCGACATCGATTGTCCTACCTGTGGTAGGAAAATGGGTATTCGTACGGCATCAACGGGAGTGTTTTTAGGATGTACAGGCTATAATTTACCTCCAAAAGAACGTTGTACGACCACAATGAACTTAGTGCCAGGTACGGAAGCTGTTGTTGCGTCATCCGAGGAGGAATCAGAAGAGCAGGAAACGTTGTCATTAATGCAAATGAAACGTTGTCCTATATGCGAAACAGCGATGGATTCTTACCTAATTGACGAAAACCGTAAACTACATGTTTGTGGTAATAACCCAGGCTGTAAAGGTTATTTAGTCGAAGAGGGTAGCTTTAGAATTAAAGGCTACGACGGCCCAACAATCGAGTGCGACAAATGTAGTTCTGAAATGCAGTTGAAGTCGGGGCGATTTGGTAAGTACTTTGGGTGTACAAATGCGGAGTGTAAAAATACGCGTAAGCTTCTGAAAAATGGTGAAGCAGCACCACCGAAGGAAGATCCGGTACATTTACCCGAGTTGCCTTGTGAAAAATCAGATGCCTATTTTGTTTTAAGAGATGGTGCCTCTGGTATCTTCTTAGCGGCTCATAATTTCCCTAAGTCACGGGAAACTCGAGCGCCAAAAGTATCAGAATTGGTTCGCTTCAAAGAGCGTTTATCGCCAAAGTTTGTTTACCTGACTGAAGCGCCTGTGACGGATGATGATGGTAATGAAAGTATTGTTCGTTATTCACGTAAATCAAAGACTCAGTATGTGATGACCGAAGTTGATGGCAAAGCGACTGGTTGGAAGGCGACTTACGAAAATGGTAAATGGGTTGAAGATAAACCCGCCAAGAAGAAATAAAAAAGAAAGGCCACAGTTGTGGCCTTTTTTTTATTGTCTTTTTAATTAGGTTTTTTGCAAAGCTAACTCGACTAGGCAATTAGACTTTTCGTAATAACGCCAATCGCTAACGTTACCGCGGTACTGAGTAATGTACCAAGCATCACGTATTCTGTAAGTCTCTTGTCTTTTGCCTGAGTTAAATCCCCAAAGCGGAATACAGATTTTGCCGCGAGAATGAAACCAACAGCTGCATAACTGTCCACTAATATAAACGTGAGTATTAAGAACCGCTCAAGAAATCCAATGTACTGCCCAGCATTTGGCAGGCCATCGTCTAACGTATTTATCCAAGGCCATTTAGACAGACTTATCGAAATAAATACGGATGCAGGAGACGTAATAAGGTGATAGGCGATTAGGATGAGTAACGCGTTGGAAAGAGGTGTATGAGTCCAATTAGGTAGGCTAAACCAGTCACTTTCGCAGCTTATCCATGTACACACAATGAGGATGGCTAGATGCGCAGTCTGATCAAGTAGAAATGCAGAAGTCGTTCCTTTGGAAAACGATTTTGCCACGTCGATGAAATAGTGTGAAATTGTGATTAATGCTGCACATATTAAAGCGTTTGACCAATCTTCCCAACCTAGCGTGTATTCCCAACTTAATATAGCAATGAAGCTAAACAAGCCGTGCAGGCAGGCATGGACCCTCAACTTTTTCGATTGAAAATGATATCGATTTCTATCGAGAACCCAAGAAAAAGGTTGTAGGTTGAAATCGACCACAAGGTGAGTGAATATTAAAGGCAATAGCAAAAGATAGAATTCATTCATTTTAAGTGCGTTTCCTTACTTAACTCTAGAAACCGTTCAATGAATTGATAGTTTCCTAAATTCAATAATTTTGTTGCGTTTACTCGGCTGGTTCCCAGCAGTTCCGCGAGTTGATAATGATCATCAGCCTGTCGAGAAACATAATAATAGAGCGCTTTTGCTTGCTTTACGGTGGTTTCCCCAACAAGGTGATCAATGAGTTGTATAT